>JACPJE010000241.1:8991-48627 GCA_016187725.1 Candidatus Latescibacterota bacterium | reverse complement strand
CAGCTCCATCCGCAGGCGTATCCCGAATCCCGCTTTCCCTCCCTGGTGGCCGATCCGCGCGCTGCCCGGGTGGTCCGCGCCCCGTACGAAGTCACCCTGCTGGGCAAGGTGCCCTTCCAGTTCGGCGACGGCAGCTCACCCGTGCAGGAGCCCCTGCGGGCCGACGCCTACCACCATCCCCTGCCCCCCGAGACCCTGGAGCAGGCCGCTGCCTTCACCGCCGACCCGGTGGTGGTCCGGATCAGGGACGCCGCCGCCCAGCGGCAGCCGCTGCAGTTGGGCAGCACCATCCACGACGGGGGTGGTATCGCCATCCTGCGCACCGGCGAGACCCCGGAGCGGGCCGCCGCGGGCATTGCCTACGGCGACGCCACTGGCCACCGGCACATGGATCTGCTCGATATCCAGCTCTTTGCCTTTGACCAGCCCTTCCTCAGCGACCTGGGCTATCCCCAGTCCTGGGGCAGCATCGAGAACTGGGAGGCCCACTGGGCCACCCACAACACGGTGTGGGGTGTGGCGCCCGGATTGAATGCCGGCCGTATCGCCGGCCGGGGCCGGCTGGTGCGCACCCTCTTCATCGAAGGGGTACAGGTCCTGGAGCTGGAGGCCGAGCGCTGGGCCTGGGATGGAAAGAAGTGGTACCGCCCGGGCGTGAAGTTCCGCCGGCTCCTGGCCCTGGTGGAAACCACCGGGACAGGTGTGGCCTTGGTGGACCTGGCCCGGGTCCGGGGAGGCAGCGAGCACTGGCGTGTCTGCAGAGGACTGGAGGCGGAGCAGTTCACCGCCGATCTGGCCGGGGAGCAAGTCGGGGGAACGGTGGCTGACCCCCGGGGAAAGCGCGGCCAGCAGGAAGGCCTGGCCCATCCCGATCACGCCGGCCTGGCCTGGATGGACGAGGTGGTGCGCCTGGAGGAGCGGCTCACCTGGAAAGGGACCTGGGCCTGCCGCCGCCGGGCCGACGCCTGGCTCGATCTCCACCAACTGCGCGCCACTCCAGGCACCCAGCTGATGAGCGCCCGGGCCACCGCCACCATGGGCAAACCCGAGGAGTCCACCTACCTCTTCCGCACCCTGCTGTGGAAACACCCCCCCCAGCCAGGGCAGACCACCTGCGTGGACCTGGTCTTCGAGCCGCGCCTGGGTCCGGCCACCCTGGAGGCGGCGCGCCCCATCGCCGCCGACCGCGAGGAGGCCAGCGGCGTGGAACTGGTGGGCACCGGCGGCCGCACCGTGGAACTGTACTGGAACCCGGAGTCTGGCAATACTGTGCGCTTTGCCGATGGCACTCTCCTGCAAGGCAGCCTAGCACTGGTGGTCGATGGAAAGATCAGCGCGGTGGGTGTCACCTCCTTCCAGAGCCAGGGCCCGACTCTCAGGGCTGTCGCCCCGGTGCAGCGGGGCAAGATCACCGCCATCGACCGGGGAGCCTGCACCGTCGAAGTGGAAGGACTGCAGGGGATTTCCACAGGAGACAGAGTGCGGATCAACCCTCAGGGGCGGGGTCACAACTATCTGGTCGAGGAAGTGCGGGAATTAGGGCCCGGCCGCCATCACCTGCGCCTCGACGTCACCACCCTGATCGGACGGGCGCGGGTGGCCCTTGTCCAGGGCTGGCGGGTCGAGCTGGACTACCATATCATGACCCGCACCGGCAACCTGCACGCCACCCGCCTCCAGCGCGAAACGGACGGGGACTGGGCCCAGATCACCGAGGCCTGCAATCCCGACGCGGATCACACGGTGGTGGAGTTGGCCCGGCCGTTGGAAAACCTGCAGCCGGGAGACTGGGTGGGCGCGGTGGATTGCGTGGTCGGCGACGAAGTGCTCTTCGAGCCGCTGTGCCGATGAAACCCCTTTCTATCGATACCCATCCAGAAGTAGAGCGCATTCACGTTCAGCTTTTGTTTCAAGCTGGTCCAGCCCGACGCATGGCGCTGACACGCTCGTTGAGTCAGACCACCATCGAAATGTCTCGCACTGGGTTGCAGAGCCGCCACCCTCATTGGTCTCCCCAAGAGCTTTCCCTGAGGCTGGTTGCTCTTTGCTACGGAGAAGACCTTGCCCGGCGAGTAGGGGTTTACCGGGAAAGCAGGAGAACCTCATGAATGCTCCAGATATATTGATCGCCACTCACGCTTTTGTGGAAGCGCTCGAAGGGCTGGGAATCGGGTATTTCATCGGTGGTTCAGTAGCAAGTTCGATTCATGGACTCCCCCGTTCTACCTTGGATGTGGATTTGGTTGCGGATCTGCATGCGGAACACATTCAGCCTTTGGTGCAACAGTTGCAGGGGGGGTTTTATATTGATGCAGACATGGTTCGAGAGGCCGTTGACCACCAGTCTTCTTTCAATGTGATCCACCTGGATACGATGATAAAGCTGGACGTTTTCATGCTCAAATCCACTCCTTATGATCAGGGTGCTTTTGCCCGGGCACAGGAGAGAACTTTGGGATTGGAGCATGAGGGGAGAGAGTTCAGATTTGCCTCTGCCGAGGATATCATTTTGCACAAGTTGTCCTGGTATAAGCTGGGGGGACAGGTCTCCGAACGTCAGTGGAATGATGTTTTGGGTGTCCTAAGAGTTCAAACAACAGCGCTAAACCAGGAGTATATGAAGCAGTGGGCCTCGACCTTACAGCTATCTCCCCTTCTCCAACGTGCTCTTGAGGACGCCGGGCTTTCTTCTGGGCTTCCCAATGAGCAGTCTGGCCAAGGATACGGTGGGGAAGCGGTATAACAACTACGACATCCACGACTTTGAGGTAGTGACCTGGCTCGTCGTACTCGAGGAGGGCGGGTGATTATGACGCGGCGCATCTTTCTCAGCTCCGTGCAACGGGAACTCGCGGAGGAGCGGCGTGCAGTCCGTGACTTCGTGCATAGCGACCCGCTGCTGGCCGAGCGCATGGGCACCGGCACCCGGCTGACATTAGCAAGATCGATTCAGGAAGATTTTGCGAGAAGAACACATGCACGCAAAGAGAGGTCACAATGAAGTTCCTTCACACCGCGGATTGGCAGATTGGCATGAAGGCGCAGTCAGTGGGCGAGGCCGGCGCTCGCGTCCGGGAGGAGCGGATCGCCGCGGGCAAACGGGTCGTCGACGCGGCCCGGAAGCATGGCGCGGAATTTGTTGTTGTCACCGGCGACGTGTTTGAGGACAACGCGGTTGACCGGGTGTTGGTGCAGAAGGTGGCCGATATCCTGGGCAGGTTCAACGGACCGGTCTTTATCATCCCCGGCAACCACGACCCCCTGACACCTGGGTCTGTTTGGGAACACCCCGTATGGAAGTCCTCGGCGAATGTCCGTGTGCTGCGTGAGGCGGTGCCGGTTCAGCTGAGTGGGACGGTCTTGTTTCCCTGCCCGGCGCTGGAAAAACATTCGGGGGCGGACCCCACGGCATGGATTCCACCGGAACGCCAGGGCGGCATAAGAATTGGGCTGGCGCACGGGACAGTGGAGGGAATTCGCCAGGACGAACCAGACTACCCGATTCCCCGCGATGCTGCCCAAAGGTCAGGGCTGGACTACCTCGCGTTGGGGCATTGGCATTCGTACGCCATGTACCCCGGCCCAAACGACGCACCGGCCATGGCGTATTCCGGCACGCATGAGACGACCAAGTTTGGGGAAAGGGACAGTGGGAACGCCCTGATTGTCGAGTTCGTCAGCCCTGGCGCCCCACCGACAATTACACCCGTCCGCACCGGGGGCCTGATATGGAGTTCGATAGAAAAGGAGGTGCGGGAGCGCGGTGACCTGGTGCGTGTACGTGAGGACATCGAAGCCATGGGAGATCCGGCCATCAGCGTCACCAAGCAGTTTCTCGTCCATCAGAGCGCCTTGCTGGAGCGGAAGGAGGATGGACGTTACCGACCATTGGCTGAAGGCACAAGCGCCGATACCAAGGCCCGGGACCTGTTGACACAAAATCCCCCAGGCAAGGGTTTTGCCCAGTTCCGGAACTGGGGCTTTGCCCAGGTCTTGTGGGCTCCTCAGGGGAGCCTCAGCTTCTCTTCGCTCTCAGAGGATTTGGTGGCGAACATTCGTTCGATGCTGGGGCCTCAGGTGTCCGGTTCAGGGACTGATCCGATTGCAGGGAAGATCGAAGAGCGTTATTTGGCGTTCTACACTCCCACGGGGAAACCAAGGACTGGAAAGGACGCGCCGAGCCTGACTGGCCTTGAAAGGGAACTCGAAGAGGCACGCGAGGCATTTCGCGCTGCGTTAAGCGATTACCAGGCCTTTGACGATGCCTCCCGGAGGGTAGAGGACCTGCGAGCCCGTCGGGAACAATCCCGGCTCGATGCCCAGGAGATCACCAAGGCATTAGAGGATACGCGTCAGCGCGCTGAGGCGTACCGGACGCTCCTGGCCGAGAAGGACCGCCGTTCGGAACGGGCAAAAACAGCCGAAGCGCAGCACGATCAACTAAAACAGCAGATCACTCTTATCCAGAAAACGGAGAAGGCATATGCCGAGGCGAAGAATACCCTGGCAGCGATGGAGGCCGAGGTTCCGCTGAAGGCCCGGGAGGTACAGGAACGCGCCAAAGAGGTCGAGAAGACAAGGATCGCCTTGGAGGACGCCCGCAAGGGCCGGAAGGATGTGGAAGGGGCTGAGGATTCGGCTGAGGAGGCGCGGCAGTTTGCCGAAGGGACAAAGGCACGAGTTGAGCTGGACGCCATCATCGCGCGGATCCAAGCCACCCAACAGCTGTTGGGGGAGAAAATGATGGACCGGAGCAAACTGGTTGCGCCGGACGCCAAGGCGTTGCGCGCAATCCGCAAGGCGTTGAAGGCCCGCGATGAGGCAAAGGTGCGCCTGGAGGCATCGCTCATTATTCTGGAGGTAACCCTGGATCAGGATGGCCAGTTAGATATCGTCGCTGGCGAGGAGGCCGGTCCGCAGCCAGCGTTGAAGGATGTGCCGATCAGGGTTCAGGGGTCACCCGAAATTGTCGTGGTTATTCCTGAGTGTTGCCCGTTTGCGCGCCTCGGGCCCAACCGGTTCAGTCGAGGAACATCGCAGTGCGTGGGCCAAGGCCGAGGAAAAGCTGGCAAAGCTGACGACGCCGTTCGGATCAGAGGACCAGGAAGAGCTGGAAGCCCTGGCAGAAAAAGCCACTGAATTGAAGGCCGTTATCGCCGAGGCAGAAACTCAGTTGGAGATTTTTCTGGCGGGCAAGACCTTGGAAGGCCTCGTTCAGGAGCGCAGTATCCACGAGGGAGCACTGAGCAAGATCCTTGAAGCCCACCCCGAGTGGAGGGAATCCCCTCCTGATCCGCAGGCGCTGAGATCAAGGGCCGGCGACGTAAAAAGGGCCTTCATCGTCGAAGTTGAGGGCACCGAAGCCGAATGGGATAAGGTGCAGAGTGCCCTTTCCACTGCCCGGGGCCAGGAGGAAGCATCTGCCGAGAGACTCAAGGATGCCCGCGACCGCATGGCCACCCTTGAGGAGAGTCTTGCTGAATACGGGAACGACGGCAAGCAGGCTCAGGACCGCGAAACGGAATTGCGCCAACTTGCCTTGGAGTGGGAGGCGGCCAGGGCGCGCCTGGCAGAGATCGAGGGTAAATTGCGTTCCTATCAGGATGACCCTCTTGCCACGGCCCAGCAACTTGAACAGCAGCTTGAGGCCGCCCAGCGGCTTCAGATCCTCGTCCTGACGTGTCATCCCGAGCGTTACCGTGGGTTAAAAGGGGCGAGCTTTTTTGACCTCGAAGCTGTTATGCACAACCGGCGGTGATACCCACCAGAGTGGGCCGGGTATACTGTGACCCGCACCCGGAAGCCTGAGGAGTCTCTACTCATGCCCCACCAAATCCTCCTCTCACCTGACTGGGTCTCAGCCGAGGCCTGGCTCTTGGATCTGCTCACCGCTCCCATCCGCCACGCACCGCTCACCCAAGCCCGGGTGGTAGTTCCTGCCGGCACCTTGGTCCGGCATTTGGAGGACCACTTGCTCAGCTCGGGGGTCGAGGGCTTTTTCGGGCGGGTGTTCACTACCCTGTCCGGCCTGACCCGGGAGGTCCTTGAGGAGTCTGCCCCGAACGAACGCCCCGTCCGCATCCCCGAAGCGCTGCGCCTGTGGTCGATTGCCCGGTTGGTTCGGCAGGAGATCCCGGAAAATGGGCCCATGGGCAGGGTGCGCGATTTTCCGGGGTTTGTCGCCGCGGCGGATGCCCTGATCCAGGAACTTCAGGAGGCGGGTATTGCCCCGGAAGCCCTGGCCGCCATCGGCAGGAGCCGGACCTCCCCGAAACTGCAGGAACTGGGCAGCCTCTACGCCAGCTATGGGCAAATGTTGCGCGACCACGGATGGACAGACGGGGTGCAGGAAATGCACGCCGCAGCAGACGCCATCCGGGCCTCGAAGGCCATACCCAAGCTCCAGCCCCTGATCCTCTACGGGTTCGACGACTTTACCGCAGCGCGCCTCGAAGTGATCCAGGCCTTGGTCGAGACCCACCCTGAGATCCTGTTTGTCGTCCCCTTTGACCCGGAGCGCGGCGCGGCCTTTTCCTCTACCGAATGGAGCCTGAAGTGCTTGCAGGAACTCACTGGTTCTTCCCCGGTGACCCTGCCGGCTTTGCCAACCGGCCCCTCGACCCTGTCCGGCATCAGGAAGCAGGTGTTTGCCGCTGCACCGGCCAGGACCGCTGCTGATGACTCCCTCCAGGTGCTGACGGCTTCCGGGCCGGCCCAGATGGTCGAAGCCATCGCCCGCCAGCTGCGCCAGCTGCGCCAGCAGGACCCTGGGTTGAGCTGGGGGGAATGTGCGGTCATTTTCCGCGCGCTGCCCGCGTACCGACAGCTGATCCAGGAGATCTTCCCCCAGTTCGGCATTCCATTCCATCTGCCCACCGGCACCCCCTGGAGAGCGTTGCGGGTGCTGACCCTGCTGCGGAGTGTCGTGGAATTGAAGGCCAACGGCTTCGCCAAAGACACCCTGTTGGACTGCCTCAGGTCGGCGTATTGCCGGGTGCAGGTGGGCCCTGCCGCCCTGGAGCGACTGGTCTCAATCCTGCCCTCCCACACCCCGCCCGAGGCCCTTTCGGCCCACCTCAGCCGGATGGCTGAGGGCCTGACGCACAAGATGGAACAGGCCTCCGAAGAGACCGACGCTCCGGCAGTGCTTGGGCAAGGAGTCGCGGATCTCCGGGCGGCGGCAACAGAGGTCGGGGTGTTGGCGCGGGTAGCCGACCTACCCAGCCGCGCCACCCTGTCTGTCTATGCAACCCACCTAGTTGAGCTGGCGCAGGCCCTGGTCCACGTCCCTGCATTTACCGAAAAATCCCTGCTGGCGGACCCGCAGGGGTTGGCCCGAGATTGGCGGGCCCTGGCAGAGTTGGACAACTGCCTGGGCGTTCTGGGCAGCACCTGGAAGCCCGAGGTGTCTTTCGCTGAGTTCCTGGCCCTGCTGGATCTGTTGCTCCAGGAGGAGGTGCTTCAGGACGCGCCGCTGCGCACCGATGCCGTGGCGATCCACGATCCCCTCGCCGTGAGAGGGTTATCCTACCGGATCGCGCTGATTGCGGGACTAGCGGAAAAGGAGTTTCCTGCTCCGGTCCGCCCCGGGCCTTTCCTCAAGGAAGAAGAGCGGGAGGCCCTGGTAATGGCCGCCGGCCCTGGTACACGCCTGCAGGCGCGGGCTGAGCGGGTGGCCAAGGAGCGGCTGTTGTTCGTGTCGGCACTCGAAGCCGGGCGCGAGCAGGTATACCTGGTCTATACGGAGACGGACGCGGGTGGACGCCCCACCGTGGTGTCTCCCTTTGTGGCAGAGGCGCAGGCCCTGGTCGAAAATGCCCCGGGCCTTCAGCTAGCTGCCAAATACACCCCTGCCGACGTGTTGCCGCGCCATGCAGCGGATCTCTGGCATACCGAAGAGGCCACCGCGTGGACCCTCGACCAGCTGTACCACAAGAAAGTGTTGAGCCCGGATGGTGCGGCGCTGCTCGCAGGCCTCCTGGACCGGGGACAACCCAACGGATTGGCCGCAGAAGTGACCCGTTGGCACGATCCCCGCTTTGGCGCCTTTGACGGAGACCTGAGCAATCAGAAAGGGGTGGTGGCTCGACTGCTCCAGGCGTGGGCGAAACGCCCGCTCAGCCCGACTAAACTGGACAGCTACGCCAAATGTCCCTGGCAGTTCTTTGCCGGCCAGATTCTGGGATTGGAAGGCCCCGACACCGACCGGGTGGAAATTTCGCCCCTGGATCGGGGACAGCTGATCCACAGGATCCTGGAGAGGTTTTACCGCGAGCGGTGGGATAGTGCGACCAGGCGAGCCCGCCCAGTGCTGGCAACTGAAGAAGCAGAGGCGCTCGCTGCTATCAGGCACATTGCCGAGGAGGAATGCCAGCGCCTGCAGCGCGAGGGACGCGCGGGTCATCCCGGTGCCTGGGTCTATGAGCAGGAGCGCCTGATGGTCCGGCTGGGGTGGTTTGTCCACAGTGAGATCGAGTACTTCAAGAAGAATCCCGGCCTGGCCCCGGCACACCTGGAATTTTCCTTTGGCATGAGCGAGCGCCGGGGCAATGACCCGGCTTCGACGGATGAGCCCCTGGTCTTGTCTGCCGGAGGAGTGGAGATCTGCGCCCGCGGTATTATCGACCGGGTGGACGCCACCGCGGAGGGTCAGGCCACGGTCATCGACTACAAGACGGGGGCTACCGTGCCGGTCTACTCGGCCGTGGCCATAGGCACCAGCTTTCAACTCTTTGTCTATCTGCTCGCCACCGAGGAGCTGTTGGGGCTCCATCCGGAGGCGGGCTTCTATCTGAAGCTCGCCGATGCCCCGGGTGCCAAGGGAAGCCTCACCCAGAGCGGGGGCCTCGCGTGTGGAGCGAAACCAGCCAGAGGGCAGAAGCTCAACTGGCCAGATCTCAAGAGCCAGCTGTTGCGCTTCTTGACCGCGTACGCAGCGGACATCGCCGCCGGCCACTTTCCCCTGCTCCCAGTTTCCTTTGACCTCCAGAAGGAGCCCTGTCGCTATTGCGATTTCCAGGCCCTGTGCCGCCAGGACGAAACCCGCCTGCTCGGGGGTAGGCAGGAGGACAGCCAGCGCTTTGCCCGGTCCCGGACCCAAGGAGAGGGCGATGTCTGACCAGGAGGTCCGGAAGGCCGCCATCGAAGACACCGAACGCGATATCTGCCTCGCCGCCGGCGCCGGCAGCGGCAAGACCTCGGTGCTGATCAGCCGCCTGATCCACCTCTTGACTGGAGGCCATGCCGAGCTGCACCAAGTGGCGGCCATCACCTTTACCGAGAAGGCCGCCGCCGAACTGAAGACCCGGCTGTCCCAGGCCCTGCGCCAGCAGCGCGAGCCCAGGGGACGGTGGCAGTACGATCTGGGAGACGCGTACATCGGGACCATCCACAGTTTCTGCAGTACCCTGCTGCGGGAACACGCGGTGGAGGCAGGGATAGACCCGGGGTTTGGCGTCCTGGATGAGCCCGGCCGGGATGCGCTTTCCCGCCGCCTCTTTGAATCGTGGATCGATGAGATGCTGACCGCCGCGCCGCAGGGGGAGGGACTGCTGGCCCCGCTCCTGGCCAGTGTGGACCTGCGCTATGCCCACGAGATGTTGCTGGACCTGGTCGGCAAGCCCCTGAGTGCCCAGGCCCTGCTCGACTACTATGCCCGGGCCGCGGCTGATCCAGAAGAAGCGCCGGAGCACGCCACCGCCCGGGTGGCCCTGCTGGCGGCAGCGGATCACCTGCTGGCCAGGTGGCGGGAGACCCTGGATGCGCAGGGACGGGTGGATTTCGACGGGCTGCTGGGCCGGGCGCGGGATCTGCTGCGGGACCGGGTTGAGGTCCGCAACCACTACCAGCGGCAGTTCCGCTATCTCCACATCGATGAATTCCAGGATGTGGATGGAGTGCAGGCCGAGCTGGTGCGCCTGTTGTGCGGATTTGAGCAGAACGAGGTGGACCACCCGCCGCGCCTGTTTGTCGTGGGGGATCCCCAGCAGAGTATCTACCGGTTCCGGGGAGCGGCCGTGGACCAGTTTGTCCGCATAGAGCAGACCATTCGGGGCCGGAAAGGGCTGAGCCTGCGCCTGACCCGGTGTTTCCGCTCTCAGGCCCGCCTGGTGGGATTTTTTAACCACACCTTCGCGCAGGTGTTCGTCCCGGGCCTGTCTGAGGCCGGGCAGATCCACTATGCGCCCGTGGAATCGGTGCGACCTGACGATTCGCCGGCGCCGGCAGTGGAGTGCCTTTTTGTGCCCAATGAGGGCGGCGTGATGGAAGCCAGGGCCGAGGAGGCCGATGGTCTGGCACGGCGATTCCGGCAGTTGCTCGAGGGTGGGGAGCAAGTGGTCGGGAAGCGTCTCGAAGACCATGCTGAGGTATACCGTGCCGTCTGTCCGGGCGACCTGGCGATCCTCTTTCGGGCGATGACCGATGTGGGGATCTACGAGCGAGCCCTGCGCCGCAACGGGATTCCATTTTATACCGTGGCGGGGTCGGGGTTCTTTGCGCGACAGGAGGTGTTGGATGTACTCAATGTCCTCCGGCTCCTGCTCCAGCCCCACGACCGCTTGTCGCTGGCCGCGGTCCTGCGCGCCCCCTGGGTCGGCTGCTCGGACGCGGTGTTGTTCTGGCTAGCGGCCGAGGATGCCTGGGAAGATCTCCATTCGAACAGGTTCAGGCAGAAGATCGACCCGGAGGAAGGGAGCCGGCTCGACGTTTTTCTGGATTGGTTCGAGTCCCTGCGCACCCGGCGGGATCAACTCCCCATCGCCGGGCTCATCGCCGAGTTGCTCCAGAGGACCTGGTACCGGGCCGTGCTCGCCACCCGGCCGGATGGACAGCAGGCATTGGGCAACCTGCGCAAGCTGGTGGACCTGGCCCGGCAATTCGACAGTGGGCCGGCCGCTAGTCTTCACAGTTTTGTGGTGCATCTCGAAGAGCGCCTGGCTTTTACCCCGCGCGAGGCCGAGGCCACCCTGGAACTTGAGTCCGGGGATACTGTCAAGCTGATGAGTGTCCATCAGTCCAAGGGGCTCGAATGGCCCGTGGTGGCCGTCGCGGATCTGAACCGGCAGTTTCAGTTGCCAGGTGGCGACAGCCTGTTGTGGGACCCTGCGGTCGGCATGGGCCTGAAGCTGCGGGACGAGCAGTTGAAGATGGAGGCCGGGGCAGACTACCAGCGCGTGCGGGAAAGGCTGACTCACCTGGAGCTGGCCGAGCAGCAGCGGGTGTTTTACGTCGCCGCAACCCGGGCGCGGGACCGGCTGATCCTGAGCAGCGCCTATAACCCGGACAAGTTTGCTCCGTCGCTCGCCGACGGAAAATCCTGGTTGCAGTGGATCGGTGGGATCTGCCCCATTGGCGCACAGTTCAGCTACCCCACGGACAACGGGGAAATAGCTGTGCGGGTCGAGTTGCCGCCTGAAATGCCCCCTGCCCTGGTTGCGGAGCGGGGCCTGGCCTACCCAGAATTGATCGCCAGTATCCGGAGGATGGCGACAGAAGCAACATCCGCCCCAGAGGGCTGGAAGAATCAGCTGGTCCCCCCTGATCCCGGAAGTCCGGCGAGGCGGGTTGCGGTGACGGACTTAGAGCTGTTTGCGGTTTGCCCGCGGCGCTACCAGCTGAGCCGCCTGCTCCGGCTGCCCGAGGAATCGGGCGCTTCAGAACTCTCGCAGGAAGACCAGGAGCATACGGACAGCACTCCGGCCCTCTCTGTGGGGCAGGTCGTCCACCAGGTCATGCACCTGCTGCCGGTGGACGCTGGTCCTGGAGACCTGGCCGGCCTCGTAGAGGCAGCGGTGCGCCAGCAGGGTTTGGCGGGCGCCCGGATCGGACCAGACCTGGAGCAGCTGGCGGTGAAACTCCTCGAAGGCTGGCTGGCTACCCCCAGGTGGGAGGAGGTGCGCACCAGCGCCGAGCGCCGGAGCGAAGTCCCCTTTGTGCTGCAGCTTGGGGATGGGAGGTGCCTGGTCGGGCGTTTCGATCTGCTCTACCAAGATGCAGCCGGCGGCTGGCATGTCCTGGACTACAAGACCGACCGGGTCGAGGGCCCTGCCGCTGACCGGGTGGAGACCAACTACAAACTGCAGCAGGAAGCCTATGGCTTGGCGGCGGGCCGGCTGCCCGGAGGAGAGGTGGCGGAGGTGGTGTTCATCTTCCTGCGCTCCGGTGAAGAGGTGGTGTGGCGGCCTACACTTCCAGCAGTGGCAGCAGCAGAGACCCATCTGTCCGGGGTTCTGGCCTCGTGGGACAAGGCCTTAGGGGCGCAGGTTTTTGCCAAGACCGATGAGGTGCTGCACTGCATCCGGTGTGGGTATCGCGCTTTGTGTGGCAGGTAAAGAGGGCAAGAATAACGCGAATAGCTATCGCTCTGTACCAGCTTTAGGGCAACGTGCCGGCAGTTGAATTGAGATACCTCCTCGCTTCAACAGCCCTCTGGCGGAACTCCACGGCTGCGCTACGAGAAAGGAGCACCCTATGCGGCGCATCAGTCAGGAAATCCTGGACCACTTGAGGGAATTCGACTCCCCCACCCTCTTCAACGCAGTGACCCGCCTGCGCGGGGCACCCGGCGAAAACTACACCGACCACAGCATCCGCTGCCTGCTGCCCGAGCTGGGCGCAGTGATCGGCTACGCAATCACCGCCGAGATCACCACCAACGACCCGGATTCCCCGGCCCTCGACTGGCTCGACTACTACGCCCTCCTCGAAGGGACTCCGGGGCCGCTGATCGCGGTGCTCAAGGACGTGGATTCGCGCCCGGGACGGGGCGCCAGCTTCGGCGACGGCATGGCCACCGTGCACCAACGACTGGGAGTGACCGGCGTGCTGGTGGACGGCACCGTGCGCGACCTGGCCGGCATCCGCCGGGTGGGCCTGCCCGTCTTCGCCTGGGGCACGGTGCCCGGCCACGGCGCCTTCCACCTGACCCGCTTCAACCACCCCCTCACCGTGGGCCAGCTGCGCGTGCGACCCGGCGACCTGCTGCTGGCCGACCAGGACGGCTGCGTCCAGATCCCTGCCGAACACGCCGCCGAGGTGCTGCGCCTGGCCCACCAAGTCCGCACCGAGGAGGAAGCCATCTTCGCCTCCTACCGGGCAGCTGATTTCAGTGTGGAGAAGATGAGGAAGCAGCGGGGAGACTAAAGCTACCTCGCGAAGCTATGCTTTCTTGCGCACTATTCATAGCTCCAACCTGCCTGACCTGCCTTCATCACGATTCTGGCGCACGCTTCGGCGTCCGAAGCCGGATCGTGGTGTTTGAGCCGTATTGATAATGCGCGGCACACGTCCGGCAGCTTCGTGGGGCGGATGTTCCAGACAGCACGTGCGACCTTCACCGTGCAGACAAATGGAATGGGTGGGACGGAGAGCTTCGCTCGTTGGCAACAGGCCGTCAACACGCGCTTGTCGAAGCTGGCATTATGCGCTGCGAAGTGCTTCACCCCACCGAGAATCGCTTGAACATCCTCCCAAACCTGAGCAAAAGGTCGCTCATCTCGGACGTCCGTCCAGGAGATACCGTGAATGCCTGAAAAGGTGAACCTCGCGCTGCTAGGTCGAATCAGGCAGACCTCTTTTCTGACGATCCGCTGATTCTCCACGCGCACCAGCGCCAGGGCACACGCGCTGTCGGGATTCTCGTTGGCAGTCTCAAAGTCGATGGCCACAAAGGAATCTATGGAAGCACTCATGTCAGAAGCAGTCTGGCGGCAGCCAGGCTATCGCGCGCTTCCAGGAGTGGCCTTGGGGAACTGGCACCCGGCGATCCCGATCTCAAGCAACATCCCCCGATTATCTGTGAACTTCATCGGCGCTCACTTCGCGCCCGCATGATAGCTGTGCGTGGTCTCACGCGTACAGGAGCCTGCCCTTCGGTATGGGTATAGCTCTGCCGAGTTCCTTCAAATAAATCCATATTCTCCCCTATTTTTCCCGTAATCTACGCCTCCCTTTTTTATTCGTAAACAAAACTTCAACTTTTTTTGAAAAATCAAGACCCTCTTGGGGAATAGCGGCGGGAAGATGACCAGGAGGGACGGGGATGCCTTGGAGGTGTTTCCCGGGGCAGGTAGTCCGCGCTAAATCACCTGGTGCTCTTGCCGGTCAGAACGAACCAGATGGTCTGCAGCATGATCTTGAAGTCCAGCCGCAGCGACATGTTCTCGATGTAGTAGAGGTCGTATTCGAGCCGCTCCCGCGCGATGCGCGTCAGGTCCTTGGCGTCTATGTCGAACTCGTGCTTGGACTGGGCCCAGCCCAAGAGGCCCGGCTTGACGTTGAAGCGGCGCATGTAGAGAGGGATTTGCTTTTTGAACTGCTCGACGAAGTAAGGCCTTTCGGGCCGCGGGCCCACCAGGCTCATCTCGCCCTGGAGAAAGTTGAGGCACTGGGGCAGTTCGTCCAGGTGCAGGGCGCGCAGCACCCGGCCCACCCGCGTCACCCGCGGATCCCGCCCCTTCACCCACACTGGCCCGGTCCCCTCCTCGGCGTCCACCACCATGGAGCGGAACTTGTACATGGTGAAGATCCTGCCCTCCTTGCCCACCCGCTCCTGGCCGAAGAAGACCGGACCCCGCGATTCGAGCTTGATGGCCAGGGCCACCAGTATCCACAGCGGCGCCAGGCCTGCCAACAACCCCATCGCCACCGCCACGTCCACCAGCCGCTTGATGCCCTGCTCCCAGGGGGGCATCAGCTCCGAGCGCAGCTCCATCAGCGGGGCGCCGTAGATCTGCTGGGTGCGCACGTGCCCGGCGACGATGTCGTACAGGTCCGGGGTAATGCCAAAAGATACCGACTGGCCCGCCGCCCCCTCGACGATCTGGAGCACCTCCTGGTGCGAGTTGGACTGCAGGGCGATGAGCACCACCTCCACGTGATGGGCCCCGATCAACCCGGCCAGCTCGCCCACTCCGCCCACCACCGGCACCCCGCCCACAGCGCTCCGCTTCTCCTCGTCGCTGGCGCGCACAAAGCCGACCACCTCGTAACCTTGAGCCGGCGAGGCGCGCAGCTCCTGTAAGAGCCGCAGGCCCCGCGCGTCGCTGCCCACGATCAGGGTGTGGCGCCGGCCTATACCCCGCACCAGCAGGGCCCGCTGCAGGCTGCGCAGGCCGATGCGCCCGCCGCCCACCAAGGCGACCATCGCCAGCCAGTAGGAGAAGAGCAGGGCCCGGGTGAGGGCCAGGGGTTTTTCCAGGTCGAAGGTAGCCACGAAGAAGAGCAGAGTCCCCAGGGTGATCACCTTGAAGACCTCGATCCCCTCGTCGAGGCGGGAGTTGGACTGGCTGTCCCGGTACAGACCGAAGAAGAAGAAGAGCAGCAGCCAGCACAGGCAGATGGCCGGCAGTGCATCGTAGAGGTAGTAGTCGAGGATGTAGAAGAAATCGGGCCGGGTGTTGGCCGGGTGGGTGCGCAGCCAGTAGGCGACCACCCCAGGCAGACCGCCGCCTACGGACTTCATCCACAGGAAAATCAGCGAGGCCAGGTTGATGGCGACCACGTCGCTGAGCAACAACAAGATTTTTTCCTGGACCTTCGACATGGGTCAGTTCAAGAGCGCTTGATGGGCTGCCACACGGTGTAGCGGTTGCCGGCCAGGAACTGCCCCACGCCGGCCAGGGCGCCCAGGTTGATGGCGCAGAAGTGCGCCGGGATGTAGAAGAGCCCCACCCGCCCCAGCCAGCGGGGGGCCAGATTGCCGGCCAGGGCCAGCAGGTAGAAGCTCGCCTGGCCCCAGAACAGGGCGCGGTACGGCTGCTCCTGGCACAGCAGCCCGCTGCTGACCAGGGCGCAGAGCAGGAAGAGCGGCACCAGCCAGCGCAGCACCTTGTGCGAGAAGACCTGCAGGGCAAAGCCGGGATGGATGAAGGGGTTGAGGACCCCGGCTTCGCTGCGCAGGCCGTGCAGGCTGCGGGCGATGATGCGGGTGCGCCGCCTGAACTCCTCCCTGAAGCTCTTGCCGCTGTGCTCCAGGGCCCGGGCCCGGGGTGCGTACACCACCTTGAACCCCTTGCGCCACACCCGCAGTGGCATGACGAAATCGCTGATGATCTCCGGGGCCAGTTCGTCGAAGAGTTCCCGCCGCAGCGCGTAGATGGCGCCGTTGGCCCCCACCAGCGAGCACCACTGGCTCTCGCGGTTCTTGAGGAACTGCTCGTAGCGCCAGTAGAAACCCTCGCCCTTGCCGGCCCCCTCACCTCCCGGGTTGAGGTACTCCAGCTCGCCGCACACGCAGCCCACCGCCGGATCGCCGAAAGGGCGCATCAGTTCCACCAGCGCCGTGGGCGTGTACAGGCTGTTGGCGTCGGTGAAGACCAGCACCTCGCCGCTGGCCAGCCGCACCCCGGCGTTCTGGGCAGCGGTCTTGCCCGACCTGGGCTCCATGCGGTGCAGCAGCACCCCCCGCCCCCTGTACCGCCCGACGATCAGGTCCGTGCCGTCCTGGGAACCATCCGAGATCACGATGATCTGCAGCTTGCGTGGGGGGTACTCGAGGGCCAGGGAGTTTTCGAGCTTCTCGCCGATGACCGCCGCCTCGTTGTACGCGCTGATGATCAGGGAGACGGCGGGCAGTTCCCCCAGTTCGGGGTAGACCGGTGGCCGGCGCCAAAAGGTCAGCAGCCACAAGAGCACCGGGTAGAGCAGGTAGGTATAGCCCACCCCCAGCACCGAACTCCAGAACAGCGCCTCCATCCCTAGTCCGCGCACCCGCGTTTGGAGACCAGAAAGGGCCCCAGCACCAGGCGGTTGAGCCCCGAGTCCAGCAGCACGCGCAGGGCGTCCGCCGCCGAACAGGCGATGGGGTAGCCGTGCAGGTTGAAGGAGGTGTTGAGCAGTACCTTGCGCCCGGTGAGGGCGGCGAAACGGTCCAGGATGGCCTCGTACTGGGGGTTCTGTCCGGGCTCCAGCAGTTGGGGCCTGGCAGTCAGGTCGGCGTTGTGGACAGCGGCCATGAACTCGGTGCGCCGGGCAGTGGAATCGAAGGTGTTCATCATGTAGGGCGAGGGCAGGTCCTTGGGATTGCGGAAATAGTCCCCCGCCTCCTGCCGGCGGACCACCGGGGCGAAAGGCATCCAGAAGTCCCGTTTCTTGATCATCCGGTTGATCACCCGCACCACGTCCTGATTGAGAGGGTCAGCGAGGATGGAGCGGTTGCCCAGGGCCCTGGCCCCGAACTCCATGGGCCCGGCCGCCCTGGCCACCACCTCGCCGGCGGCCAGCAACTGGGCCACCCGACCGGCCAGGTCGGCCGGCTCCTCCACCTCCACCCCCTCCACCGCGCGCAGGGCCTGGCGGCACTCGGCCGCCGACAGGTCGTTGCCCAGGTAGCAGTGCTCCAGGGATCGCACGTCTTCGCCGGCGGCGCTGGCTGCCAGATAGCAGACGCCCAAGGGCAGGGATTCGTCCCCGCAGGAAGGAAAGGCCTCGAAACTCTTCACCTCTTCCAGTTCGGAGATGGTCTTGTTGGCCTTCACGTTCATGAAGACCCCGCCGGCGGCCAGCACCCGGCCGATGCCGGTGCGCGCCACGCAGGCCCGCACCCAGCGGGCCATCAGCTCCTCGGTGAACTGCTGCAGACCGGCGCAGATCTCGTCGAAGCGCAGGCGCTCCAGGTCCCGCTGCAGGCGCGGGCCCAGCCGCGAGAGCGCTTCGGGAACCTGACGGCGGAACACCATGGGTAGGGTGCGGTCCAGATCCAGGTAGCGGCGGTAGATCTGGGTGACCTTTTCGGCGCGCTCCTGGGAGGCGTAGGGCGCCATGCCCATCAGCTTGTACTCGTGCTCCAGGGGCATGAAGCCCAGCAGGTGGGTGGTCACCGCGTAGATCTCGCCCAGGCTGTCGGCCTGGGGAATGGCGGCCAGCCCTTCGAGCCTGCCCCCCTCGCCCCGCCACACCGAACCCGAGAGGCCGTCCCCGCCCCCGTCGAGGGTCAGCACCAGGTAGGGCCCCTCGTCCCGGCGCAAACCGTAATAGGCCGTGGCCGCGTGGGTTTGGTGGTGGTCGAAAAAGTCGATGTGCTCCGGGCTGAAGCCCCAGCCGGCCACCAGCTCCCGGCGCTGCTGCATGCGCTGCCCGGTGCGCCAAACGCGGTACGCCTGGGTTGTCGCAAGCAGGCTGGCAGCCCCCTGGCGCACTCCTCCCCTGTAGCGCTGGTCGAAACCCTCCTTGACCGCATGGGGATGGCGCGGGGTAGCCACGTAGCGCGAGGCCAGGCAGATCCGGTCCACCACCGGGGCGGAGAGGCCGGCCGTTTCCATGATCCGCCCCACGGCCTGGGCGGGAGGCCCATAGAAGTTCTTGGTCCCTGTCAGCCGTTCTTCCTGCAGCACGTGCTGCACGCGCCCTTCGCTGTAGAGCGCGGCGGCGGCGTTGTGGCCGTCGAATATCCCTAGATAGACACCCATGCGTATCTTTAGAAAGAACCTTCCCGCCATTGACAGGGCCAACTCAAATTTCCACAATAACCCACACTTGGACAAGACAGCCCCCTGATGAACACCCCCGGCGTCTGCATCCTCAGCACCGTGCATCTGTGCTTCGACGTGCGTATGTTCCAGGCCGAGGCCCGCACCCTGGCCAGGGCCGGCTTCGACCTGACCCTCATCGCCCTGGAGGACCCGACTCCCAGCCCCACCGAGGGGATCCGCATCCTCGCCCAGCCGTGGCCGCGCCACCGCCTCCAGCGCATGCTGCGCACCCTGCGGGTCCTGCACCTGGCCAGGGCGCAGCAGGTGGGGCTCTACGCCTTCCACGACCCCGAACTCCTGCCGGTGGCCCTGCTGCTCAAGCTCTTCACCCGACGGCGGCTGGTCTACGACGTGCACGAGGACGTGCCGGCCTCCATCCGCAACAAGCCCTGGCTGCCCCGGCTCCTGCGCCCGCTGATCGCCCGCCTCTACCTGCTACTCGAAGGCCTGGCCCTGCCCTTCATCGACGGCCTGACCCTGGCCGACCATGCGTACCAGAAGTACTACCGGGGCCGCCGCACCCTGACCGTGCTCAACTACCCGCTGATGACCTATGCCGATCTCTACCAGGAGCGCCCCCCCGGCGGCCGGGCCACCCTGGTCTACGCCGGCAGCATCACTGCCCTGCGCGGGCTCTACGAGATGATCGAACTGGTGCGGCGCCTGCGCCCGGCATACCCGGATATCCTCCTGCGCCTGGTGGGGTCGGTGGGCTCGGCGGCCGAAAGGGCCCGGGCCGACGAGTTGATCGCCCGCCACAACCTGGGCGGCCACGTCGATTTCACCGGGCTGGTCTCGCACCTGGAGGTGCACCGCCAGATCCTCGACGCCGACGTGGGCCTGGCCCTTTTGCACCCCGATCCCAACTACGTGAATTCCCTGCCCACCAAGATGTTCGAGTACATGATGATGGGCCGGCCGGTGGTGGTCTCCAATTTCCCCATGTGGACACAGATCGTCGCCCAGGCCGGCTGCGGGTACGCCCTGGACCCGCTGGACCTGGACGCCGTGGAACAGGCTCTGCGCCGGCTGTTGGGCGATGCGGACCTGCGCCAGGAGATGGGCCGCCGGGGCCGGGCCGCGGTGCTGGAGAAATACAACTGGGAAAAAGAAGGCGAGCGCCTGGTGGAATTCTACCAGGCACTGCTAGGGTAGGGGCGCACGGCCGTGCGCCCCTACGATTTCAATACCTCCTCGTACACCTCGAAGAGACGCGCGGCGATGCAGCGGTAGTCGTACTCCTCCTCGGCGCGCCGGCGGATGGCCTGCCGGTCGTAGCCGGCGTAGTGGTCCAGCACCACCTCGATGCCGTGCGCCAGTCCCTCTACCTCGCCTACCTCCACCAGTTGTCCCACGCCCGCCCGCACCAATTCCTCCGGCCCGCCGCAACGGGTGGCCACCAGGGGCAGGCCGCAGGCCAGGGCCTCCACCAGCACCAGGGGCAGCCCCTCGGAAAAACTGGGCAGTACGAATACATCGGCTTCTCCCATGTGGCGGGGCACCTCCTGCCAGGGCACCTCGGCGGCGAACTCCACGCACTCGCCCAGTCCCAGCCTGGCCACCTGGGCGCGGAAGGGCGCCTCGGTCCCGGTGGCGGCATTGCCCCCCACCAGCTTCAGGGAGAGATCCCGGCGGTGCTGGCGCAGCCGGGCCAGGGCCTCCAGCAGCACCCCCAGCCCCTTGGCCACGTCGAAGCGCCCCACGTAGAGCAGGCGCCAGCCGCCCGCTCCGGGGCTGCGCGTCCCGGGTTTGAAGAGCTGGCAATCCACCCCGTTGGGAATCACCCGCAGCCGCCGGGCGCCCAGCCCTTCTGCGAGGCGGCCCAGTTCCTGGCTCACCGCGATCACGGCCTGGGCGTTCTGCAGCGCCCGCGCCACCAGCGCCCGCCAGCGCGGATTGCGCGGCAGGTCCTTGAGGTCGTGGCCGTGCACGGTGATGACCACGGGCCGGCCCAGGCGCCGGCCGTATTCCACCGCGGCCAGGCCGTCTGGATAGGCGCAGTGGGCGTGGATCAGGTCGGGCAGGGGCCTGGCCCGCTGGCCCCGGGCCAGGGCGCGCAGGTAGAAGCGCCACACCTGCGAGAGCAGCACCCGGCGGGGAAAGGTCAGATAGGGGGGCCTTTCCACCTCCACCCCTTCCAGTTCCTCGCGGCGGGGCAGGGCGGCGTACGCGCTCCAGCGGCCAAAGCCGGGCAGGGGCGGAAACCAGGGGGTGGGTGAGACCACCCGCACCTGGGCGAGGGCGGCCAGGAAGCGCGCCTGGTTGTGGACAAAACTGCCGGCCGTGCGCGAGAGGGTGCTGGGGTAGAGGTGGGAGGCTACCAGCAGGTTCACGCGCGCCGGGGCTCCCCGAGCCGCAGCACGGCGAAGACCATGCCGGTGAAGAACCACAGGAAGTTGTTGCTGAAATCAGCGGTGAAGGAGAGGCTCACCTGGAAGGCGATGAACATCGAGAGCAGCCCGATGAGCACGGCGCGCAGGTACAGATCGCGCATCTCCTTGAGCCCCGCAAAGCCCCGGCTCAGGGTGCGCCAGACGATCCAGGCCGAAGCGAGGAAGCCCACCAGCCCCAGTTCGGCCAGCATGTTGGCGAAGAGGGTGTGAGACTCCCGGGTGGGCACCCAGTTGGGGAAGTCCATCGGCTTGTACTGCTCGAAGAGCACCGGGAAGGCGCGCCAGCCCACCCCGAGCAGGGGGTGGTCGAGAAACATCTCCAGCCCGGCGATCAGGAAATAGATGCGCGCCGACCCCGATTCCCTGCCGGCCTGGCCGAATTCCTCGACAAAGGTGAAGATGGAGAGGAAGCGCAGGAAGATGTGTTCGGCAAAGGGCACGAATTCCTTGATCGCCAGGATGAGCAGGCCGCCCAGGGCCAGGGTGATGAAGAGGTAGCGCAGCTTGCGGGCCAGGTACAGGGGCACCATCAGCCCCACCAGGGCGGCCAGCCAGTTGGAGCGACTGAAGGTGGCGATCAGCCCGGCCAGGCCAAAAGCCAGCGAAACCAGCAGCAGCGTGGTCCGCCAGAAGGACATGCGATAGTTCAACATGAGCGCCGAGAGAAAGACCACTCCGCACATCAGAAAGGTGCCGAAGGTATTGGGGTTGTGAAAGGTCCCGGTGGCGCGCGGGGCATTGGCCCCCACGGCGATCACGAAGCTGGCCGGCAGGAAGAACTGCTCGGTGGCGATCTGGACCACCGCCAGGATGGACCCGCCGATCAGCGACAGGGCCATGGAGATCACCACGGTATGCACCGCGCCCCTGGACTCGATCAGCACCTGGGCGCTGTAGAGGAAGAGCACCAGCACCAGGGTGCGCATGAAGCCGATGGTGGCCTCGGGCTGGTTGGGGGAATAGGTCAGCGACAGGGCCATCACCCCCAGGAGCAGGAAGAGGGGGCCCTTGAGTTCGAATTCCGGAAAGAGGGTGCGCCGCCGCAGGCAGGTGTTGCCCAGCAGGGCGAGAAAGGTCAGGCCCAGGGCCAGGTGGAAACCGGTGAGCGGGATGCCCAGGGCCGTCTCCTTGAGGAGCTGCCCGGTGATGTCCAGGACCGTGGTGGCCACCAGAGCCGGCACGATGATCCAGGGGTAGACCAGCAGGAAGGCGAGAAAGACCCCGCCGGCCAGACCGCCGCAGGCGATCAGCAGCAGGCGGTTGGGCACCAGCAGCACCGCCAGCAGGAGGGCGGCCAGCAGGCCCAGAAAGAGGGCGAACCAGCGGCGGTCCAGCCGCAGTTCACCGGTCTGGAGAAGCGCAGTCATGGCTTTTCAATACTAGGGGGGGAGGCCTTGCCGCGCAAGAAGGCGCCCCAGCCACAACCCAGCTGCCGCAGGCAGCGCCCGGAGACCAGCAGGCCCCACAAACCGTAGGCCAGCGAAGTGGACAGGGCCGCCCCAGTCAGCCCCATGGCCGGAATCAGCGCCAGGTTTAGCGCGACGTTGAGGGCCAGAGTCAGGGCCGGCGCCCACAGGGTGATGGCCGGATACCCCTGGCCGGCCAGCCGGGTGTTGAACACCGAGCCGAAGCCGGCGACTACCAGGCCCGGCAGCATCCACACCAGGAGTCCGTACGCCTCTGGATATTTGGGGAAGAAGAAGATGAGGAGGAGTTTGCCGGCGGCGACCAGTCCGATCGCGCATAGCAGTGAGAAGAAAAGCACATTGCGGGCCACCCGCAGGCTGAGACCGCCCTCCCCCTCCTGCCCCTGGATCACCTTGGGCAGGAGCACGGCGCCGGCCACATTGGGCAGGCGCTGCATCATCTCTGCAAAAATCACCGCCACACTGTACACCCCCAGGGACGCGGCGCCCAGCATATGCTCGATCAGGTACTGGTTGCTGCGGAAAAGCAAGAAGATCAGGATCACCGACATCCCGCCCCGGCCGCCCACTTCCCTCAGCTGCCGCCACAGCTGCCGGTCCACGCCCAGCCGCTGGCCGCGCCGCAGCAACCCCGCCCCGGCCAGGGTCGCCAGGCCGGCGCTGGCGACCCACACGGCCAGCACCTCGTCCAATCCCCCCTCCCATCCTTTGAGCACTACCAGATTTCCGCCCAGATAGCAGCAGATGAAGAGCACCGGCAATAGCGAATAAGGTTTAAGCTGGTCCTGCCCCAGGAAGATGGAGTCAAAGGCTTTCTGCAGCACCAGCAGGGCGATCAAACCGGCCAATAGGAGCCAGTACTGGGCTTGAGCAGGGGGGAAATAAGCCCCCGCCCCCGCTGTCAGCACACCTCCTATCAGCGCGATCCCCAGGATCAGCGCATAGACCAGGGTGTTCCCGGCCAGCTTCCCCCGCGCTGCGCCCTTGCCCGCCGCGTAGGCGTTCCCTTTGTTGAGCCACTCGCCAAAGATCAGGGCTCCCAGCATTGCCGTGGTACCCCACCACCTCAACCGGCCAAAGTCCTCCTCGCTGAGGGCATTGCCCAACAGGGACTGATTCAACAACCCCAGGCCAAAGACCAGGCCAGTGCACAGGGCATTGAGCGAAAACCCGCGCAGGAAATTCATGGATCGGGAAACAAGGGGGATAAAACGGCGGAAATCAGGAACGGATCAAAGCGAGCACCTCGTCCCGCTTCGCCTCCAGCTGCGCCCGGCTCCGGGTTTCCAGATTCAGGCGCAGCAGCGGCTCGGTGTTCGAGGCCCGCACGTTGAAGTGCCAGTCCGGATAGGTGATGGAGACGCCGTCCAGGCGCTCGATGCGGGCGTCCGCATAGCGGCTGGCCAGGGCCTGGAGCCGGCCCTGGGGGTCGGCGACCTTGGAGTTGATCTCGCCGGAGATGAAGTACTTGGCTTCGAGCGGGGCCAGCAGTTCGGAGAGCTTTTTCCCCTTGCGGGAGAGCAATTCCAGCACGATCAGCGAAGGCACGATCCCGGAATCGGCCCCGAAGAAGTCGCGGAAATAGTAATGCCCGGTCACCTCGCCGCCGAACACCGCCCCCTCCCGGTACAACCGCGCCTTCATGAAGGCGTGGCCCACCCGCTCCATCAGGGCAGTGCCGCCGGCCTGCCCGATCAATTCGGGCACCGCCCAGGAGGCGCGCACGTCGTGGATGATCCGCGAGCCCGGATGTCGCTCCAGCAGGTAGCAGCCCAGCAGGGCAGTGAGAAAATCCCCGGAGACGAATTCCCCCCGGTCATCGATGGCGAAGAAGCGGTCCCCGTCCCCGTCGAAGGCAAAACCCACGTCCGCCCCCTCCTCGCGCACCCGGCGCTGCAATTCGGCCCGGTTCTCCGGCTGCATGGGGTCGAGGCCGTGGTTGGGCAGCCGGCCGTCCGGGTCCAGGTACAGGCCGACCAACTGCACCGGCAGGCGCTCATAGACCCTTTTCAGGATGGGCCCCACCATGCCGTTGCCGGTATCGGCGATGACCTTGAGCGGCTTGAGCCCCTGCACATCGATGAGGTCCAGCACCTTGTCGACGAATCCCTGGCTCAGGTCCAGGGCGCGCACCTGGCCCTTGGCCTTGGCAGGGGCAAAGGCATCTGCCTCGACCAGGCGGCGCAGATCCTGGATGCCCTCGTCGCCGCTGAGCAGATAGGGCATGCGCCGCACCATCTTGAAGCCGTTGTACTGGGGGGGATTGTGGGAGGCGGTCACCATCATGCCGGGATGCCCCAACTCGGCGCAGGCGAAGTAGTACTGGTCGGTGCTGACCATGCCGATGTCGGTCACCCCGGCCCCCTGGGCGGTGAGCCCGCCCACCACCGCGGCGAAGATGGCCGGGCTGGAGAGGCGCATGTCGCGTCCCACCACCACCTCTTCGGCCTGCAAAAAGGTGGCAAAAGCGCGGCCGATGGCCCGGGCCACCTGCTCGTCGAGCTGGTCGGGATAGGTGCCCCGGATGTCGTAGGCTTTGAAGATGGAGGGCTCTACCCGCACGGCCTGGCTCTTCCCTATTTGAAGCGCCTGAGGGTGATGTCCAGGTAGCGGGCTCCCTCGGCAGCCGGCTGGTGTTGTAACAAGATTGGGCTCTGGTAGGTGCCCTGCACGATGCGCCCCTGACCGGCCTCTTGGCGGTCGGAGACCAGCAGGCTGATGTGGCGCTTGAGGCGCAGGATGCGCGAGGCCGGGGTGGACAGCACCGAGAAGATCTTGTCGATCACGGAGCGCCCTACAGGCACGCTGTCGAGCAGTTCGTTGTAGAGGTGGATCAGATCGTAGGTGGCGTAGTCGCGGGTCTTGCCGGGGATGGTGCCCGGGTGGCGCAAGAGCTTCTTGCCGTGCTGCACCATGTAGCGCAGCGGATCGCCCAGGACCTGGGGCAGATCATTGCGCATCAGCAGGGTCTCGTACTCGTTCACCGTCAAGCCCACGTGCTGCTCCCTGGGGTCCAGGCGCAGGTCGATGCGCCCCTTCTCGACGCCGTACGAGGCGATCCACTCCTCGAGCTGGGCAAAGAGCCCGTAGCGCGGGTCCTTGAGGTTGAAGGAGTCGATCTGGTGCGCCGACTGCACCGGGATGGACAGGCGCCCGCGAAAGACGATCTCCTCGTCGTGGTAGCCCAGCACTGCAGTGCGGCGCTGCCGCCGGTAGTTTTTGTAGATCCCGTCCAGTTCGACGAAGTAGACCGGCTGGCCCGGACGGTTGAGATAGGTGACGCAGTTCTTCAGACCGGCGCTGATAAAGGTCAGGTGGGAGTCGGCATTGACCGGCTCGCGTTCCTTCTCGCTCTCGCTCAATTCGTCGCGCAGTTGCATGCGGTCGTGGAAGTAGCCCGCATCGGGGGGAAAGATCCGCTGGATGGCCCTGAAGATGGGGTCGAGCTGCTTGCGGCTGTGGCCCAGCCGCTCACAGAATCCCTGTTCGAGGTAACCGGCGGTGGTGTGGAAGGAGCAGTAGAGGGCTTTGCGGAACCCGGCCAGCACGTCGCCCTTTTCCTGGGCGATCCTGGCGCTGATGTCGATCAACTCAAAGCGCGAAGCGGGCTTGATGTCCAGTTCGATCTCGAGGGGGCTGGCAGACATCCGCGGCATCCCTGGGTGGAAGGTTGAGTCCGGGGAGGGTATATTTTACAAAATACCGCCCCTGCATCCGGGGCGCAACTAATTTACCGGAGCACCGCGCACCGTGAAAACCCTGCTGGTCATGCGCCACGCCAAGTCCGACTGGTCCGCCGCCCAGGCCGACTTCGACCGCCCCCTCAACAAGCGGGGTCGGCGGGATGTGCCCCAGTTGGCCCGCCTGCTGGGCACCCTGGAGGAAGGGCCCCGGCTGATCCTGTCCTCGCCCGCAGCCCGGGCCAGGGAAACCGCCGAGGGCCTGGGCACGGTGCTGGACTCCGGTGTCCTGGTTTTTGACCAGCGGCTCTATCTGGCTCCCCCCCAGGTGCTCGGCGTGGTGCTGGGCGAACAGGATGACCGCTGCGATCCGCTGCTGGTGATCGGCCACAATCCGGGCCTGGAAGAGTGGCTGTCCCTGCTGTGCGGCGGTTCTCTGCGCCTGACCACCGCCGGCCTGGCCGCCCTCGAACTGGAGGCGGAGCGCTGGTCGGAGGTGAGGCCCGGCCTGGGCCGGCTCCAGTGGCTCTTCATCCCCCGCCTGGCCGAGGGCCTGAGCCGCTGATCAGCGCTCGGAATGGGCGATGATCCGGGTGAGGGCCTCGTCCAGATCGATCCGGGGGTTGTAATTGATGTACTTGCGGATTTTTTCTAGATCCGGGGCACGGTAGACCAGGTCTTCGTACACGCCCTTGGGCCAGGCCTGCTCATAGGAGATGAACTTGATCTCGGATTCGCTCTTGGTCAGTTCCCTGATCTTGTGCGCCAGATCCTTGATGCTGATCTCGAAGTGGGAGCCGATGTTGAAGATCTCTCCCACCGTCTTGTCGCTGAGAGCCAGGGCGATCAGGCCATCGAGGGCATCATCGACATAGGTCAGGCAGCGACGCTGCTCCCCGTCGCCGTACACGGTGATCGGGTGGCCCAGCATGGCCTGCTTGATGAAGCGCGGGACCACCATGCCGTAGTGCCCGGTCTGCCTGGGGCCGATCACGTTGAAGGGCCGGACGATGACGCAGGGCAGGCGTTTTTCGTGCCAGTAGGCCAGGGCCAGCAGTTCATCGACGGCCTTGGAGGTGGAGTAAGTCCAGCGGATCACCGTGGTCGATCCCAGGATGCGGTCGGCGTCTTCCTTGAAGGGGACATGGCCGTTGCGCTTGCCGTAGATCTCGGAGGTGGAGGCCAGTACCACCTTCTTCTTCTTGTCGGTGGCCAGTTCGAGCAGAATCTCGGTGCCGCGGATGTTGGTGGTCAGCGACAGGAGGGGGTTCTCGATGATGAAGTCCACGCCCACGGCCGCGGCCAGGTGGTAGATCAAATCGCACTCGGCCACCAGCTCGCGCATCACCTCGATGGCAAGGATGTCGCCGATGATGCAGGAAAAGTGAGGGTTCCCTTCGAGGTGCTGGACGTTGGTGATGCTGCCCGTGGAGAGGTTGTCGATGATGGCCACCTGATCTCCCATCGCCAAGTGGCGCTCGGCCAGGTGGGATCCGATGAAACCTGCTCCTCCGGTGATCAGAACTTTCATACGCCCTATCCCAGTAGTTACAGCGCGCAGCAACCCACGGCGCCGGCCCCCGGACCAGAACAACACCCGTTCAACAGCAGGCCCAGAGAGGCATGATACTCATAAGTTCCGGCCGCCGGCCGGCTGGCGAAGTGACCAGTATCACCCAAGGCGACAAAATCGCCGGCCGCCGGCGGTTCGGGCTGTACTGGTAAAAGTATAAGAAATTAACCGCAATCAAGCACCCCCTCCCCAGAAAGGCCGGCTGCGCCGGGCTTCATACGACCTCTTTCCCGGCCACTTGTCTCAGGATTTCCCCCAGGCGCCGGCTGCTCAACTCCAAGGCATAGCCTGCCTCCATCGCCGCCCGCCCCCGCTGCCCCATCCCCCGGCGCAGCGCCGGGTCGGCGATCAGGCGCGCCAGGCGCTCTTCCCACTCCTCGGAGGTGCGCGCCCAGAAACCGGTCTCGCCGTCGCGGACGATCTGGCAGTTGATCCCCACCGGGCTGGTGACCACCGGCAAACCCGAGGCCATGTACTGGAGCAGTTTGTACCCGCCCTTGCCACGCGTCCAGGGATCGTCGGGCACTGGCATCAGGCCGATGTCGAAGCTGCGCAGTTCCTCCACCTCTCCTTCCAGCGACCAGGGCCGGGCCTCCACCGGCAGGCCCTCCAGTTCCACGGAT
This sequence comes from Candidatus Latescibacterota bacterium, assembly GCA_016187725.1. Taxonomy (GTDB): domain Bacteria; phylum Latescibacterota; class UBA2968; order UBA8231; family UBA8231; genus SICG01. Next base: position 20,461 of record JACPJE010000241.1, on the reverse strand, counting down.
GCCGCCCCGATCACCCGCAGGCGCACGTGGGGAAAGCGCCGGCCCAAGCGCGCCAGCGGGGCGCGGATCAACTCCAGATAGGGCAGGGTGGTGGCGCTGCCTATCCAACCCAGCACCACCTCGTCCCGGCCTGCGGGAGGAGGGCTGCCAGCCCCGTAGCGCTGGGTGTCGATGGGGCCGGTGATAGTCGAGACCCGGGAGCAGCAGCTGGCGGCAAAGGCAGCGGTGTACTCGTTTTCGACCAGGGCGTGGTCGGCCAGCCGGAGCATGGCCGGCAGGCCGGCGGCGTTGCGCCGTTGCTTCCAGGCGGCCAGCCAGTGCCGGCGGCGCACCTCGGTGGTGAAGATGGCGTCGTCGAAGTCGTAGACCACCGGGGGCCGGCGCCAGCGCAAGAGCCAGCGCACCGGGGCCGGAAAGATGACCTTCTGGATGAACAGCACCTCGGCGTCCCGGGCCACCCACCAGACCTGCAGGCCGCAGCCGAAGGTGCGCCAGGCCGCCCACAGATAGTAAGCCAGCTTGCTCCAGGGGCTGCGGGTCACCTGGAGCTGCGAGCCGCCCAGGCCCCGGTCGGGAAGCACGGTGATGACCCGGGCCTGGATGCCCTGGGCCTGAAGGTAGGGCAGGTACTGAAAAACCCGCGTCCGGCTGCTGGCGGCCAGCATGCCGTACTGGGTGACAAAGAGCACCTTCAAGACCGCACTTGTCTCCTGCTGCGGGCCGTGAATCCGCCTCAAAGACCGGCAGCCTGGGGTACCGCGCGGCCGGCGGCGCGTTCCGCTGCAAAGCTCTGGATACAGGCGATCACCCGCTCCTGGGCCTCGGCGGCCAGGTGCGGGTAGAGGGGGATGGTCAGGATGCGCTTCCACTCCGCCTCGACCACCGGCAGGCGGGCGGCGTAGGGCTGGTAGATGGGCAGCAGGTGGTTGGGATAGAAATGGACGGCCGACTCGATCTCGTGCGCCGCTAGGTAGTCGGAGAGGGCGTCGCGCTCGTCGGCCTTGATGATCATGGCGTAGTGCGCGCTCTGGCCGTAGGCGCGCTGGTCGAGCAGCTCGATGCCCTCCACTCCCTCCAGCGCCTCCCGGTAGCGCTCCACCACGCGCCGCCGCAGGGCATTGGCCCGGCCCAGCTTGCCCAGTTGCACCAGCCCCAGGGCCGCGGCCAGGTCGTTCATGCCGTATTTGAAGCCCACCTCCTCCACCTCGTATTCCCAGGCCCGGCCCGGATGGCCGTTGTTGAAGCGATCCCAGGTGCCGCTCGAAATACCCATCCAGCGCAGCTTGCGCACCCGCTCGGCCACGCGGTCGTCGTCGGTGGTGAACATCCCCCCGTCACCGGTGGAGAGGTTCTTCTTGGACTCGAAACTGAAGCAGCCGATGTCCCCGATGCTGCCCAGTTTGCGGCCGCCGTAGGTGCCGCCGCAGGCCTGGGCGGCGTCTTCGATGAGGGTCAGCCGGTGCCGGCGGGCGATCCCCACCAGCTCGTCCATGGCACAGGGGTGCCCCGCGTAGTGGACCACCACCAGGGCCCGGGTCTGCGGGGTGATGCGGCGCTCCACTTCGCGCGGGTCGATGTTGAGGGTGTCGGCCTCCACGTCGCAGAACACCGGCCGGCCGCCGGCGTAGAGGATGGCGTGGTTGGTGGACACAAAGGTCATGGGGGTGGTCAGGACCTCCCGGTCCTTCACCTCGCTCACCAGCATGGCCAGATGGAGGGCGGCGGTGGCCGAATTCAGGGCGACGGCGTGTTGGGCCCCAACGTACTGGGCGAAGCGCTGCTCGAACTCCTTCACCTTGGGTCCGGGGCCCACCCAGCCGGTCTCCAGCGGCTGGCGGAGGGCCTCGTGCTCCGCTGCTTCGAACCAGGGTTTGAACATTTGGATACGACCTGTCATCTCAGTTCTCCGAACTTCGCTTGTCAGCGGGGGTTTTCATCGGCGACCAGTACGTGCGGTCGAAGAGGGACCGGCGCAGGATCTGGCGGTAGGCCCGCAGGCGCTGCAGGCCCTCTGCCCGCCGGGCTGGGAAACAGACGAAGAGGGCGCTCCACAGGGCGCTGCGCAAACCCATCTCGATGAGGGTCAGCAGGCGGAGGATGAACAGCTGGCCCGGGCCGAAATGCTTCTGGAAAAGGTAGAATAGGCTCTGCTGGCTGACCACCAGCATCTCCTCCAGGTTCCTGCGGATGCTCTGGCCTTCCAAATGGATCACGCGGCTGAAGGGATAGTAGAAGATCTGCCAGCCTCCCTTGCTCAACCTCAGGCACCACTCGAGGTCTTCGCAACACATGTAGATGGCCGGATCAAGGGGTCCTACCTCTTCGAGGGCCTGGCGGCGGATCAACAGGCAAGCCCCCGAAACCCAGCCTACGGAGCGGGCCGAGCCGTGGTCCCAGCCGGCTAATTTAAAGAAGGGAAAAAGTCTGTGCAATAACAATTTATGCGCAATTTCGGCCCGCAGGCTGGGGACGATGCCGCAGGACAGCTGCAGCGATCCGTCCGCATTGAGCAGCATGGGGCCGGCCGCCCCGATCCGGGGGTGGCCCTCCACGAAATCCACCAGCGCCCCGAGGGCCCCCCGCTCCACCCGGGTATCCGAGTTGAGCAGCAATAGGTACTCTCCCCTCGCCTTTTCCAGGGCCAGGTTGTTGGCCCGGCTGAAGCCCAGGTTCTCCGGGCTGACCAGCAGCTGCACCTGGGGAAAACAGGTCTGCACCATGGCCGCGCTGCCGTCGGCCGAGGCGTTGTCCACCACCAGCACCTCCCACTGGCTGGAAGCAGGGTCGGCCTGGAGGGCCTCCAGGCAGTCGCGCAGCAACTGGCGGGTGTTCCAGTTGACGATGACGACGGAGAGCCGGGGCTTCATTTGAGCTGCCATCGGTGCAGCCACTCCAGCACCAGGGCGCGCAGGGCTTCGTCCTGCCAGTAAAGGATCAGATTCGCCACCACCGCCCCCCCCAGCAAGAGCCAACCGCGCCGCCCCTGGCGCCGGACCAGATCCTCTGCGGCAGCGGCGGCAAAGAGGATGAAGAAGGGCTCCAGGGGCAGGCGGAAGCGCACCGAGCCGTAGAGGACCAGGCAGAAGGCAGCCAGGGAAATTCCGAAAAAAACGCTCAGCAGCAGGAATCCCTCCCTGCGCCCGTAGTGCCACAGGCCCACGGTCAAGAAGGGCAGGAGCAGGGCGAACCAGAAATTGTACCCCGGCTGAAAGAAGTACCAGAAGCGCAGGAAGCGCTCCGCCGACCAGCGCAGATAGGTGCCCGGATGGGTGCGGATGAAATCGAGGCCCTGGCGCTGCCAGTGGCGGTCGCGCTCCACTTCCGAGGGGATCTGCACGAAGGTCTCCCGGGCTATGCCCCAGCCCTGCTCCCGGCGCCAGTCTGGCTGGGCGGCGTTGCTGCGGGCCAGGATGAATCCCCCGTGGGTGGAGATGGGCACCCAGGTCTGGTGGACCAGGTAGTTGCGCACGGTCCAGGGCAGGATGGTCGCCCCCAGCGCCAGGCCCACCCACAGGCTGCGGCGCAGGCCCTCCCGGCGCTCTCCCAGCAGCGCCACCAGGGCCAGGGCCGGCCAGAGGAGCAGGCCCACGGGCCGGGTGAGGGCGGCCAGGCCGATGGCCACTCCGCCGCCCAGCCAGTCTCTCAAGCGGCCAGCTGGAGCGTTCAATAGATAAGCGGCTAGCACCAGCCAGAAGGTGAACCAGGTCTCGCTCATCACCTCGCCCGCACTGACCACCAGCGGGCCGTAGACTGCCGCGAAAAGCCCGGCCCCCAGCGCAGCGGCCGGCCAGATCCGCAGGCCCAGGCCATAGAGCAGCGCCACGGTGCCGGCGCCCACCACTGCCTGCACTGCTTTGACGGCCAGGTGGCTGTGGCCGCACACCCCGTACACCGCGGCCAGAAAGAAGGGATAGAAGGGCGCCCGCCAAGAGCGCATTTCAAAGCCGAACCAGTTCTCTCGGGCCACAAAGCCCTCCCCCTTGAGCAGGTTGAGGGCGATCTCGTCGTAATCGGGGGTGTCCTGGGGCGGCACCGGGTACTCCTGCAGCACATAGGCCAGGCGTACGGCCAGGGCCAGGGCAAAGAGCAAAAGCGGAAGGCGCGCTTTCACCGGGTGGCCAGCAAGGAGTCGAAGCAGCGGGCCAGCTGGCCGGTCAGTTCGCGGCGGTGAAAGCGGGTCAATTCCTCCGCTGCTACCGCGCTGTGCAACTGATCCCGGCCGAAGCGCTCCCAGGCCTCGACCAGCACTTGGCGGATGGCTCCCGCATCGTCGGGCGGGGCGTGCAGCCCGATCCCCAGCCGGCGCGTCAGTTCCGCCACCATGCCCGGCCCGCAGAGGGCCAGGATGGGACGGCGGGCCGCCAGGTATTCGTAGAACTTGCCCGGGACATTGGAGGCCGGCCAGGGGCGGGGGTGGTCCACCAGCAGCAGCAGGTGGGCCTGCTGCTGCAGTTCGAGGGCCTGCCGGCGCTCCAGGGACCCCAGGCATTCCACCATGCCGGCCGCTTCCAGGGCCGCTGCCCCCAGGTGTTCGGCCGGGCTGAGACTGCCGGCCAGGACCAGCCGCAATCGCCCGGCCCAGGCGCGGTCCTCGGCCAGCAGCGCCTCGAGGGCCATAAAGAGGGGTTGGGGGGAGCGCTGGGGATGGCTGTAGGAAAAAGAGCCGGTGTGCACCAGGCGCAGCAGACCATCGGCGGGCGGCGCCGCCTGGATGCCGCTGAATTCCTCCGGGTCGAACCCATTGGTGATGACCCGGACCCGGGAGGCGGCCCGCGCATAACGCTTTATCAAATATTCGGCGCTCAGTTCGGTGGCGGCGACCACCACGTCCGCCGCCTCGACCACCGCCTGCTCCAACTGCCGCTCCAGGGCCTGCCGCCAGGCGGGCAAATCCGGTTCCAGGGGGTCGGTGGTCCACGCGTCGCGGAAATCCGCCACCCAGGGCAACCCGGTCCGCCGCTTGAGCAACAGCCCCAGCAGGTGGGCGCTGGCCGGCGGATAGGTGGAGTAAAGCGCTGCCGGGGCGTCCCGCTCCACCACCTGCAGGGCGCGCTGCAGGGCGAAGGGCACCCAGGTGATCTGCAGGTCGGGAAAAAGAGCCCAGCGACGCGCCAAGCGGACCAGTCCCCTCAGCGGACCGGGATCGGTGCGCCAGTCGGAAGGGGCGGTGCCGGCCCTCGCCTCCCGGTTCCACAGCTGACGGTAGAGCTTGAGCGGCTCCCAGGCGCGCTGCACCTGAGTATCGCTGGCTCCGCCAAAGGCCGCGGTGGTCAGGACTACAGGGGCGTAGCCGAACTCGGGCAGGCGGCGCGCAAAATGCAGGGCCCGCTCAGTGCCGCTCGAACGGATCGGGGGATAGTGGTAGGCGATGAAGAGCAGGGTGTGCCGGATTGCCGTGTTCGCCCTCCTGCAAAATTTCTCCAATATGTAGGTCTTGCCCCTCTGTGGTCAAGGGCGGCGGGATGCTGTTGACTTATGATTTTTGCAGCCATATCTTTGGCTAATTCAGAGTATTTGCCTGCCGCTCTCGGGTGGCTACAAGCAACTCCTGCTGGAGAAGCGCAGATGACCCTACTGGACATCCTCTCTCCCCGCTCCGTGCTCGTCGGCCTCCAGGGCGAGACCAAGGAAGAGATCATCGAGGAGTTGGTCGATTCTCTGGAGTCGGGGGCGGTGGTCACCGACAGAGAAAAAGTGCTCCAGGCCGTGGTCGAACGCGAGAAGATCATGAGCACCGGCATCGGGGACGGCATCGCCATTCCCCACGGCAAGTCCGATGCGGTCACCCGCCTGGCCGCGGCCCTGGGCATCCACAAGCGGGGCGTGGACTTCGAGGCCCTGGACGGCGAGCCGGCCTACGTGTTCTTCTTGCTGGTCTCCCCCGCCAATGTCTCCGGCCCCCACATCAAGGCCCTGGCCCGCATCTCTCGCCTGCTCAAGAACGAGGACTTCAAGAAGAGATTGATCGCCGCTGCCGCCACCGCCGAGATCATGCGCCTCATCGAGACCGAAGAGAAACGCCATCCCGCCTCGGCCTGAGGCGCATTGCAATTCCTCAACCCCATCGCGCTGATCGGCCTGGCCACCGCGCTCATCCCGCTGGCCATCCACCTGCTGCACCGGGGCCAGTCCCAGCCCCAGCCTTTCAGCAACCTCGACTTCCTGCGCCGCCTGCACCACAGCCGCCTGCGCCGCCTGCGCCTGCGCCAGTGGCTGGTCCTGCTGCTGCGCACCCTGATCATCGCCCTGATCGCCCTGGCCTTTGCGCGGCCGGCCCACCAGGCCGGAGCCGGCTGGGGGGGCAGCACCGCGCCGGTGGTTGCCGCCGTGCTGCTCGACTGCTCCTACAGCACCGGCTACCGCCAGCGAGGCGGCCCGCTCTTCGATCAGCTGCGCCGCCAGGCCCAGGAACTGCTGGAGATTTTCTCCCGGCGCGACGAGGTGGTGTTCATCCCCTTTGCCAGCCGGCCCCTGGGAGGAGATCCCGCCGGGCGCGACCAACTGGCCGTGCAGCTGGGGGAACTGGCGCCCACCCAGGAAGCCACGGACCTGGAACCGGCCCTGCGGGCCGCCGCCGACTTCTGCGCCGCCCACCCAGAGCTGCGCCAGGAGATCTATATATTCAGCGATCTGGCCCGCCACAACTGGGAGCAGATCCCGCCCAAGGCCGAATGGCTGCCTCAGGCGCAGGTCTACATCGCCGACCTGGGGACGGGCGAACGGGGCAATGTCCACGTGGATGAAGTCCGCTTCTCTTCGTGGCTGGCGGCGCCGGGCAAGAAACTGAGCGCCCGGGCCCGGGGGGCCAACACCGCCTCCCAGCCAGCGCCGCAGACCGCGGTGGATGTGTACCTCGACGGCGAGCGGGTGCGCCACCAGGAGGCAGACCTGCGGCCAGGCGAAGAGTTCCAGTTCGACTTTGCCCTGACCCCGCGCCGAACCGGCCTGCTCGGCGGCTACGTGGAGGTCCAGGACGACGCCCTGCCCCTGGACAACCGCCGCTACTTCACCCTCTGCGTGCCCGACTCCTTTCAGGTGCTGGTCCTGGGGCATCAGCCCGAGGACACCTATTATCCGCGGCGCGCCCTGGCCGCCAGCGCCGCGGCTGATCCGGCTCTGGCGCTGCGCTTCGGGCTAGTCGCCGACCTGGAGCCTGCCCTGCTGCAGCAGATCCAGGTGCTGCTGCTGTGTAACCTGAATTATCTGTCCCCGGAACAGACGGCCCTGGTGCAGAATTTTGTGGCCGGCGGGGGCGCGCTGGTCCTCTTTCCCTCCCCCCAGGCCGACCTGAACTTCTTCAACCGCCACCTGCTGCCCGGCCTGACACCGGCGAGACTGGCCCAGGTCATCGGCCAGCCGGGGAGCCGGAGCACCGGACAGGGCCTGAACTCGCAGCTGCCCTACCACCCGCTCTTCGAGGGACTCTTCACCCAGGTGGCCGAGGACCAGCCGCACTTCGGCGCCTTCTTTTCCCTGGCATCCGCCGCCATGGGCGACCAGGAAAGCGCTCCGCTCGTCCACTTTGCCGACGGCCAGCCCGCCGCCATCCTCTGCTGGAAGGAAGAGGGCCGGGTGGTCCTCTTCGCCGCTCCCCTCTCCCTGGAGTGGAACGACTTGCCCCTCAAGGGGCTCTTCGCCCCGCTGATGCACCGCCTGGTGCGCTACCTGAGCCTGCCCGCCGACCCGGAACAGCCCTACCTGGTGGGCCAGACCCTGCGGCGCTATCTGCCCGGCACCAGCGCCGCCGACCGCCTCCAGGCAGAAACCCCCTCGGGCCGCAAGCTGTGGATCTCGGCCGCACCGCAGGCAGGCCGCTGCTGGTGGCAGATCCCGCGCGCCGGAGAAGCGGGACTGTGGCGCCTGTGGAGGGAGGGCCAACTGGTCGATCTCTTCGCCGTCAACCCCGATCCCCGCGAGGCCGATCTCAGCCCGGTGCCCCGCCAGCGCCTAGAACAGCTCTTCGGCCCTGGGCGCACCCGCTTCTTCCAGCCCCAGGACGAGTTGCGTTCCCTGGTGCTGGGCAAGCGCTACGGCCGCGAACTGTGGCGCGAGTGCCTGGCCCTGGCCCTGCTGCTGCTGCTCTTGGAGTTGTGGCTGGCCCGCGCCCCGCAACGCCGCTCCCAGGCCGTCCCCGCTTGAGATCGCGGCCCGCGCTTCTGGTTGACTGCCCGGATCAATTCCATCTATTTATGACCATGATTGCGGTGAAATCCGTCACGCGCTACTACGGCGCCCTCAAGGCAGTAGACCAGATCAGCTTCGGGGTGGAGCGCGGCGAGATCGTCGGCTTTGTGGGCCCCAACGGGGCTGGCAAGAGCACGGTGCTCAAGATGCTCTCCACCTTCCTGCTCCCCACCTCTGGCCGCATCCTGGTCGACGGCCTCGACACTGCCGAACAACCCCTGGAAGTGCGCCGGCGCATCGGCTATCTCTCGGGTGACACCCCGCTCTACCGGGACATGCGGGTGGACAAGTTCCTGCTCTTCGTGGGCCGGGCCCGCGGCCTGCGCGGGGCGGAATTGGCCGGCCACTTCGAGCGCACGGTGCAAATCTGTGGACTCCAGGGAGTACTGATGCAGCGGGTGGGCCAGTGCTCCACTGGTTTTCGCCAGCGCATCGGCCTGGCCTCGGCCCTCATCCACGATCCCCCCATCCTGCTCCTGGACGAGCCCACCCACGGCTTCGACCCCCTGCAGGTGATGGCCTTTCGCCAATTGCTGCGCCAGCTGAGCCGGGATCGGGCCGTGCTCTTCAGCACCCACATCATCGCCGATGTGGAGGCAGCCAGCGACCGGGTGCTGATCATCCACCAGGGCCGCCTCCTGGCTCAGGGCCGCCTTTCCGACCTGGCTGCCGCCAGCGGCAGACCTGGGGCCGGACTCGAAGCCCTCTTCGCCCACTTGGTCCAGACCAGCACGGAATCCGCCCATGCCTGAGCTGCGCGCCCCCAGAGTGTACGCCGAAGGAGTCCTGGTGATCTGCGTCCGGGAACTGGGCGCCTACTTCGACTCGCCCATCGCCTATATCTGCGCCACGGCCTTTCTGGTGCTCTCGGGCACCACCTTCATGAATACCTTCTTCCTCGACGGGGTGGTGGACATGTCCCCCTATTTCGAGGTGCTGCCCTTCCTGCTCATCCCCTTCATCCCCGCCCTGGCCATGCGCACCTGGGCCGAGGAGCGGGCCCAGCACACCTTTGAGCTGCTGCTGACCCTGCCGCTGCGCTCCTCCCAGCTGGTGCTGGGCAAGTACCTGGCAGCCCTGGGCTTCTACCTGGTGGTGCTGGCCGGCAGCCTGCCCATCGCCGCCATGCTCTGCTGGCTGGGCGATCCCGACCTGGGGCTGATCCTGGCCAACTACCTGGGGGCCGGCGCCCTGGGCGCCTTCTTCCTCGCCTTTGGCGTCCTGGTCTCCTGCCTGACCCGCAACCAGATCGTGGCCTTTGTGCTGGCCGCCCTCCTCGGCTTCTTCTTCGTCTTCAGCGGCTACGAGCAGGTGGTCGAGGTGCTCGACGGCCTGAGTCCGTCCTGGCAGGCGGGGACCTGGCTGCGCGAATCGGTCTCGGTCATGCCCCACTACCAGGCCTTTGGCCGGGGCGTGGTGGCCCTGGCCGATGTGCTCTACTTCCTGCTGCTGAGCGGCTTCTTCCTCTGGGCCAACGACCTGGTCCTGAGCCGGAGCAAGCTTTGAAGCGCTCCCTGCTGCACGCTGCGCTCTCTTTGGTCCTGCTGCTGCTGATCGCCCTGCAGGCGGGCCGGCTGGCGCGGCGCAACCACTGGGAACTCGACCTGGGCGGGGCCTCGCCCGCCACCCTCTCCCCGCAGACCCTCTCCTTCCTCCGCCAGTTGGACCGCAAGGTGGCCCTCACCTACTTCGCCACCGACCCGGAACGCATGCCCTCGCACCTCAAGAACCTCGAAGCCGAGGTGCGGCAGGTGCTGGAGGCCATGCAGACGCGCGCGTACGGCCGGCTCGAATTCCGCGTCATCGACCCCGAACTGAGCGGGGCGCCGGGCATCGCCTATGCCGCGGCCAAGAAGGTCTCGCCTTTCAAGGTGCGCCGCATCCTCGGGGATGAGCACCAGCAGCAGGAGATCTGGTCCTCCCTGGTGCTGGCCCCCGAAGGCGCCCCCGAGATCCTGATCCAGAGTATCGAAGGCAGCGACCTGCTCGAAGAGCTGATCGTCGCCCATCTGCAGATCCTGACGCAGCCGCTGCAGCCCACCTTTGCCGTGGCCGCCCCTCCCGGCACCTGCCAGCTGCTGCCCCGCTACCTGAGCCAGTACGGCCCGGTGATGGAGGTGGATCTGGACCGCGATCCCGGCGCGCCCATCGACGCGGACGTGCTCTTCTGGGTCCAGCCCTCGGCCATCTCCCCGGCCCACTTGCGCCAGCTGCGGCGTTTCCTCGACTCGGGGCGTTCGGCCGTGCTGGCCGGCAGTGCCTATGCCGTGGAATACCTGCCGGCCGGCGGCGGCCAGTTCCGCTACCGCACCGTCCCCCAATCCACCGCCTGGGAGGAATTGCTGCGGCCCTGGGGCCTGCGGCCCCAGCCCGACCTGTTGCTGGACCGGGCCGCCGGTCCGGTGTCGGTGGCATCCGGCGATGGCCTCGTTCAGGTGGAGGCCCCCTTTCAGCTGCGCTGCACCCCGGCTTTCCGCGATGGGAGAAGTTTTGCCGCCCAGGCGCGCGGGGCCCTGGGCTTTGTCGGCGCCAGCGCCCTGGAGTTGGACCTCGCCAAGGTCGCGGCAGCCGGCTTTCAAGCCGAAGTGGTAGCCACCACCACCGAAAACGCCTGGGTGCAGCCGCTGCCGCAAGAGGTATTCACCCAGGACGAAATCGCGCTAGGGGCGAGTCATGACTCGCCCCTACAGGTGGGCAAGCAGAATCTGATGGTCCTCCTCAAACCCGAGGACCCCTGGGCGGGTCAGATGGTAGTGCTGGCCAGTGCCAGCCCCTTCCAGGACCCCTTCATCGACCAACCAGGATACGGCCACCAGGTCCTGTTGCGCGACCTGGCCCGCACCCTGGCCGCCCCAGAGCGGCTGGTGCGCATCCGGGTGGAGCGGCCTCAGCCCCAGCCCGTACCTCCCCTGGGCGATGCCGCCCGACTCTTCTGGCGCGCCTGGGTAATCTTGGCCCTGCCCCTGGTCCTACTGGTGCTGGGCCTGCGTCGCTATCGCGGCAGCGGGCGGTGCTGGTCGATCCCGACGCCGCGAGCGGCCCTGCGCCCCGGCCTCGCCCTGGCAGGGGCCCTGGCCCTCTTCTGGCTGGTCAGGCACCTGGGCACGGTGCAGCTCGATCTGACTGCGGAAGCGCTCAACACCCCCACCCCGCTGACCCTCCAGCTCCTCGACCAGCACCGCACCGGCCTGCAGATAGAAGCCGCACTCACCCCGCAGGCCTCCATGCCGCCGGGGCTAAAAACCATCGAGCCCAAGATCAAGAACCTCCTCGATCAGGGAGACCT
>JACPJE010000241.1:0-8967 GCA_016187725.1 Candidatus Latescibacterota bacterium | reverse complement strand
CTTCCTGCGCCCTGCAGACCAGGGCGAGCACACCCACCTGCAGGCCCAAGGGTTCAGACCCTTCGAGGTGCAGCGGGTCTTGCAGGACACCCTGGCCAGGCAGCTGGTGTGGAGCGGCCTGCGCCTGGAGGAGGGCGGGAGGAGGGCCCTGATCCCGCGCCTGGACCAGCGCAGCGCAGGCCACCTGGAATTTCTGGTGGCCGCTGCCCTCAAGCGGCTGGAGGCAGGGCGCGCCCCCCAGGTGGCAGTGGTCGCCGACTGGCCCCGCCTCTCCCCGGCCGAAGCGCTGGAGGACTACCAGCGCCAGAGCCTCAGCGCCCCCAGCGGCACCGACGTGTACAGCCAGCTCAAGGCCTTACTCCAGGATTACGGGTACCAGGTCAGCTACGTGAACCCCAAGGAACCGGTGCTGCCTGCCGACGCCGAGGTCTTCCTCTGGATGCAGCCGCGCCGCAACTCCGACCCCCTCATGCTGCTCTTGGGTCAGCACCTGGCCCAGGGCCGGCCGGGCATCGTGGCCCTGCAGCACTTCAATATCCAGCAACGCCAGTACCGGGGCGCCGGTTTCCAGACCGTGTACTGGCCCCAGCCCCAGTTCCAGGACCTGGACCCCTACCTGAAGCTGTTGGGCGTGGAGCAGGTGCGCGAGGTGCTGATGGACCGCACCCAACACCACCTGGCCCTGGCTACCCAGGTCAACCGCAGCGCCCAGCGCGAGTACGACCCCCAGGAGGTGGCCCTGCCCTTCCTGATCCGCGCGGTAGGCGCCGATTTCTCTCCGGCTTCCGAACTCACCCGCCACCTGGGGGATCTGCTCTTCATCTGGGGCAATCGCTTCGCCCTCGATGCCGGCCGCCTCCAGGCCCTGGGTCTGACCTCCCAGGTGCTGGTCAGCACCTCGGATCAGGCCTGGTCCTTTGCCTGGCAGGGCGGCTGGCTGCCTCCCGAGATCTTCACCCCCTCCTCCTATCTGTCCGGCAGGCAGCCCCTGGCCCTGAGTCTGGAAGGGATCTTCCCTCCCCCCGCCCTCAGCGCCGAGGGCAAGGCCTCCCTGCTGCCACCAGCCCCGGGCCAGCTGCCCGGCCAGCTCTTGTTGATCGGCTCCTCGGAGATGTTCAAGGACGAGTACCTCTACGCCACCGGCTTCGACCACGCCCAGTTCCTGCTCAACGCCGTGGCCCGCGCCGCGTACGGCCCCGAGCTGGCCACGCTCCAGGCCCGCCATCCGGCCCCTCGCGGCTTTGCCTTTCTCGATCCGGGGGCCAAAGCCTTCTGGCGCGGTTTTGCCCTGGGCGCCGGCCCCCTGCTCCTGCTGCTGGGAGGCCTGTACCGCTGGCGTCAGCGCCACCGCCCCTTGAGACTGGCCCGATGAAGCGCCTGCACTTCTCCCTGCTGGCTCTGCTGGCCCTGCTCGTCCTGGCCAACTACCTGCTCGAAACCCGCCAGCAAGCCCGACGCCTGGAGGCCGGCCTCCTGCGCCCCATGACCAGAGCGCCCGCCGCCCCGCCAGAGCGGCTGCTGGTGCAATTGGGCCAGCAGACCTGGACCTATGTCTTGCGGGCAGGGGCCTGGAGATATCCCGAGTATTTCGACGCTTTTGTCCAGGCCGAGGGCGTCGACTATGTGCTGGAGGGCCTGTTGCGCGCCCCGGGCACGGTGTACGGCATTGGCAGCGCGGACCTGGCCCGCCTGGGACTGAGCCCCGAACAGGCCCTGAAGTTCAGGGTAGAAGGCGAAGGGGGCATCCCCCTGGCCGAGGTGTGGATCGGGCAGGGGATTCCCGGTCCAGGGGCCCCGGAGTGTTATGCCCGCCCCGCCGGCTCGGACACCCTCTTCCACCTGCACGCCAATCCCCGCCTGGCCCTGGGCCGCACTGCCCCGCCCCTGCTGGACAACCGCGTCATCCCCGCGGCGCTGGGGCGCAAATCCATTGCCCAAGTCGAATTCTCGCGCCCGGGTTACCCCCTGCGCTCCCTGCGCCGGCTGCAGACCGCTCCGGCTCCGCCCACCCTGCCCGGACGCCCCCCTCAGCTGCCCGAATACCAGTGGCTGGCCGAGTGGGGCGGCCAGGACCTGGTCTGCGGTACGGCCAATGCCTTCGCCTATGTGGATTTTCTCGGCCAGCTGCGCTGGGCCGCCCTCAAGGACCCGCGCACGACCCTCGCGCCTGTCCAGGGCCAGCTGCGCCTGTGGGACGAAGCCGACAGCGCGGACGTGCTGGAGGTGGGAACCCAGGATGAACGCGGCCACGTCCTGCTGCGCCACCAGGGCACCGGCCTGGTCTGCACCCTGGCGCCGACCCAGGCAGCCCTGCTCTTCCCCAGCCGGGAAGCGCTGTTGGACACCCTGCCGGCCACCTCCCCCTACCGGCGGCCCGCGCCGGCTGGCCCAGGCAGCTTTTGAACGCCACCCCCTCATCTACAGCTTTGCCCTGTGCCCCGCCGGGGCGTATTTTTTGAGCATTACCTGCCCGCCCCTAGGCGCAGACCGGCCCCACTGAAAGGACTGCCATGATCGTCGACGTCCACAGCCACGTCTGGAAGTACCCCGGCGACTTCACCGACGAGTTCCGCCGCCAGGCCCGTTTCGCCGCCAGGGCCGGGCAGGAACTGGACCTGAGCGTCAGCTACGAAGCCTACCGCCAGGGCGCCAAGAGCTGCGACAGGACCATTATCTTCGGCGGCAAGGCCCGGCTCTCCGGCGTATGGGTGGGCGACGAATACGTGGCCCAGTACGCCAAAGACCACGCCGACACCTGCATCGGCTTTCTCTCCGTGGACCCGACCCAGCCCGGCTGGGAAAAGGAGTTGGAACACGGCCACCAGCAGCTGGGTCTGAAGGGCATCAAACTCTTGCCCATGTACGCCGGCTTTTACCCCCACGACGAGAAGCTCGATCCTCTGTGGCGCTATGCCACCGCGCACCGCCTGCCGGTCCTGCTCCACACTGGGACCACTTTCGTGGCCCAGGCGCCCCTCGACTGCACCTTGCCCCGCCACCTCGACGTGGTGGCCACCCGCTTCCCCCAGGTCAAGATCATCATGGCCCACCTGAGCCACCCCTACGAGGGGGAATGCGCGGTGGTGATCCGCAAACACCCCAATGTGTACGCCGATGTCAGCGCCCTGCACTACCGCCCCTTCCAGCTTTACCACAGCCTGATGCTGGTGCAGGAATACGGGGTCTGGCACAAACTGCTCTTCGGCAGCGACTATCCCTTCACCACCATCGACGCCTCCATCCAGGGGCTCTTCGACCTGAACAAGATGCTCGACGGCACCGCGCTGCCACGCCTGCGCGAAAAGGAGATCGCCGCCCTGATCCACCGGGACAGCCTGGACCTGCTGGGATTGTGAGCCTTGTCTAACCTCCCCTCGCCCCCTGCCGTCCCCACCGGCATCTTCTCCCTGCGCCCCACCCGCCAGGCCTGCCTGATCTACCTGCTGGTGATGGTTGTGGTATCCTGGGGCTGCTTTAGCAGCCTGGCAGATCATCTGTTAGACACCCACGACGACGAGGTCTTCAGGGACAGTATCGCCCTGAGCGAGGACTTCTCCTTCTTCTTTGCACCTGCAATGCAAAAGGCGGTGGGGTCGGGCCGACCGCTCGCCGACCTGGTCGAAAGCCTTCCCTATCTCATCTGGGGTCCAGACCCGGCCCCCTACCACCTCTTTGTCGTCATCCTCCACACCCTGGCCAGTCTCCTGCTGACGTACCTGGCCTGGGAACTGGGCATGGGCCTCGAACTGAGCCTGGTCGGGGGCCTGCTATTCCTGATCGATGTGGCTCACTTTCAGCCGGTGCACTGGATAGCCGCCATGGACTATCCGGTAGCGCTGCTGGTGAGTCTGGGAGCGGTCCTGTGTTGCCTGCGCTATTACCGGACCCAAGGGCCGGCGTGGTTTTGGGGATTCTGCGCGGCGCTGCCCCTGGGGGCCCTGGCCCACCCGGCAGCGCTGATGGCCTGGCCCTTCTGCCTCTACTGGGCCTGGCGCGGGGGACACGGGCTGAAACCTTTGTGGCGCTCCCTGCCGCCCCTGGGCCTGCTCATGTTGCCGACCCTGGCCTTCATCTCCTACACCACCGCCGAAAGCACCAGCACCTGGCAGGCCCTCAGCACCTACTCCCTCTCGAGCCTGCCGGATATTCTGGTAGGCATCGCCCACCTCCTGCTGTGGTTCTCCAGTCGCCTGTTGACCACCGCCCACTGGATGCTCCTGCCTGTCTACCGACAACAGACTTGGGAACTGGGCGTGGGCCTGGGCGTACTGGCAGGTCTGGGCGTACTGGTGCGGAAGCGGATCTTCCCCGCCGACCTGTGGGCCGTGTGGACCGCGCTGATGCTGCTGCCCTTTCTGGTCCTCACCGAAGAGGTGGTCAAGGACCTGCCGGCAGGCCCCTCCCGCTATCTCTATCTGTCCACGGCCGGCTCCTCCCTGATCCTGGCCTGGCTGCTGGAGCGGGGCAGTCTGTGGCTGGGCCGCTACCTGAAGCCCTGGATTCCCTATGCTGGTTCGATCGCCCTGCTCTTGGCCTCTAGTTTTTTCTATCTGAAGAAGGCCGAGGCACTGACCTTCTACACCTCGGGCAGAAACTACATCGCCCTGGGCAACACCGACCTCGGTGTCAGCCAACTGCAGCGCGCCATTGCCCGCAGCAGCGACACCATCCCTCTGCTGGATGCCTATAGCCGGCTGTGCCTCCAGCTCATGGGGGCCACGGACCTGGCCCCCACCCTGGACCAGGCCCTGGAGCGCTTCCCCGCCGACCTGAACCTCAACCTCTTCCGGTCGGTCGATCTGTCGCTGAACTCCGATCCAGCGATAGGGGGGCAGGGTCGCAACAGGCTGGTCTCGTTGGTGGACAAACTTCAGGGCGAGTGGCGGAAAAACGCCGACCTGGTGATCTTCCAGGCCTATGCCAACTACGGCCTCAACCGCACTAAACAGGACGATGTCAGCGGCGCGATCACCGCCTACCGCCGCGCCCTGGAGTACAACCCCCAAAGCGTCAAGATCTACCGGCGCCTCGCCATGGCCCTGATGCGCACCGGGCAGACCGCGGAGGCCACCCAAATGGTCCTGCAGGCCCTCAGCCTGAATCCAGGAGATCCCAGCACCCCGGGATTGCACGCGCTGGTCCTGCGCTTGCAGGGCCGGGTCGACGAAGCCATCCTCGCCTGCCAGAACGCGATCGCCGAACACCCGGGCGAAGACCTTTTTTCCCTGCTCGGGGAATGCTACGAGCACAAAGGGGATTTGGATCAGGCCAGCCAGGTCTACCAGCAGTGCCTGGCGCTTTTCCCGCATTCCCTGCTGGCCCGCCAGCGCCTGGCCGAACTCACCATCCTGCGCGGCGATCGGCCCAGCGCCATCCAGGCGCTGGAAAAGGCCATCCAGCTCGATCCGACCGCGGCCACCAACTACTACAACCTGGGCAATCTGTACTATTCGGTCAGGCGCCTCGACCAGGCCGTCTCCTCCTACCAGGAGGCGATCCGCCGGGACTTCCGCGACCCCAGGGTCTACGCCAACCTGGGCACCGCCCTGCGGGGCCTGGGGCGGCTCCCGGAGGCAGCGCAGGCCTATCGCCAGGCCATTGAGCTGCAGCCCGGCAACCCCACCTTTTACCACAACCTGGGGGGAGTGGCACAGGAGCAGGGCGACCGCCAGGGGGGGATCGCCGCCTTCGAGCAGTCCGTCGAGCTGGGCTCGGACAACATCGAGACCTACCTGGGGTTGAGCCAGCTCTACCAGGAAAATGGGCAGGTGGGTGAAGCCCTACGGGTCTACAGCCAGATCCTGGGGATGGACCTGAGCGGCGGCACTAGTGCACTCTACGCCAAGATGGGCACTGATCTGTTCGGGCTGGGAAAACTCGACGAGTCCACCACCGCCTACCGCAAAGCCCTGGCCAAGGACGCCGGCAACCTCGCCGCCCGCGTCAATCTGGGATGGAATCTCTATCTGAAAGGCGGCTTGCAGGAGGCCATCGCCCACTACCGCCTGGCCCTGGCCCTGCAGCCCAACAGCCAGGCCCAGTTCAACCTCGGCCTGGCCTACCTGCGGCTGGGACAGCTCGATCTGGCCAGGCAGGCCTACGCCGAAGGAATAGAGAAATATGGTCCTGCCGAAGCCGAAAAGATCGGGGCAGTGGAAGACCTCAAACAGCTCATCGGCCAGGGCATCCAGATGGTCGAGGCCCAACAGATTCTCAGCACCTACTGGAAATAAGGCCCCTCTATAGCCTAGGTCTGACACCTTGAAACAGCTCTTCCCCTTCAGCGATACCCACCGTACCTGGCTGGCCTATATCGGACTGGTTGCGCTGCTGGCAGCCATCTGCTTTGGCAACCTGCGCGAGTATTCCTTTGACAGCGACGACGACACCTATATCCGCGACAGCGCCGAGATCAGCAAGGACTTCTCCAACCTGCTCTTCCCCAGCCGTTATCCGGGCCGGCCCCTGGTCAATCTGGTCTTCTGGGCAGGTTACACCCTATGGGGGGAATTCCCAGGGGCCTTTCACCTGCTGGTGGTCGGCGCCCACCTGCTGTGCGCCCTCCTCTTGCCCCTGCTGGTGGTCGGCCTGGGTTCCTCGCTCGAGTTGGGCTTGCTCTCCGGTCTGCTCTTCCTGATAAACGTGGCCCATTTCCGGGCAGTCCAGTGGATCTCGGCCATCTCCTATCCGCTCATGTTGGCCCTGGGGGTCGCCGCCGTGCTGTGCTGCCTGCGCTATATGGCATCGCGGCAGACCAAATTCCTGGCCGCCACCTATGGGGCCCTGTTGCTGGCCGTCCTGGCTCATCCGGCGGCCGTGGCCCTGTGGCTCTTCTGTGTGTATCTGTCCTGGTCCACAGAGGGTCGCCTCCAGGGAACCGCGCTGCGCCTGCTGCCCCTGGGGGTGCTGCTGCTGGGCATCGTCGGCAGCGTCGTATACCTCTACCCCGGTTCGCCGCCCGTTGCCATAGCTGCCCGCCTGCCAGACCCCCTCGAATCCGGACAGAACCTCCTCTGGTTCTTGAGCCGCCTGCTCGTCTCGGCCCACTGGATCTTATGGCCTATCCACCAATTGGCGACCTGGGAGCTGTGGGTGGGGCTGGCGGGGCTGGCTGGACTGGCAGCGGTGATATGGCGCAGCCAACCCCCCATGGTCTACTGGGCGGTCTGGACCCTGGTGACCCTCTTGCCCTTTATCACCCCGCCCCCTGCCGTCCTCTCGGATCTTCCCCAGGGAGGTCCCTCGCGCTTCCTCTACCTGGCCAGCGCCGGCACCGCGGTCCTGGGGGCATGGGGCCTGTTGCAGTTGGCTGGTTGGGTCCAGGGCAAGGCCGGGCCGCGCTGGGGACGAGTGATCCTGGCCGGGCTGACCGCAGCCCTGGCGGTCTCCAGTTTCTTCGCCCTGAAAAAAGTCGAGGCTTTCACCCTGTACACTACAGGCCGCAACTCCATCGCCACTGGCTCCGAACTGGGCATCGCGCAGCTGAAACGGGCCGTGGCCACCCGCAGCCGGGTCATTCCCTTGGAAGATGCCTATGTCCGCCTGTGCCTGCACCTGCTGGGCACCGCGGAATTCGAGCCCTACCTGGCGGAAGCGCTCCAGCAATTTCCCACCAACTCCAACCTGAATATCTTCAAGCAGGTGGCAGCATCCATGGGGCCAGATCCCGGCGCCCGACAGCAGGCCACCCTGCGCTTGGAGAAAGTGCTTGCCCTGACCAGCGGTGCACAAAGACAGGACGTGGCGGTACTGGCCGCCCAGAGTTATAGCAATATGGCGCTCAACTTCCACAGAGGAGGCGATCTCGGCGCGGCCATCTCGGCATACCGGCAGGCCCTGATCTTCGACGCCGCAGATCATGTGGCCCACTCCAATCTGGGCACCGCGCTGAAGCAGGTGGGCCGACTGCCAGAAGCCTTCCAGGCCTACCAGCAGGCCGTTCAGCTCCAACCGCACAATCCCATCCTCTACCACAACCTGGGGGCACTAGCCCAGGAACAAGGCGACTGGCAGAAGGGGATAGCGGCCTTCGAGCGGGCCGTGCAGTTGGGCTCCGATAACGTCGAGACCTACCTGGGACTGAGCCAGCTCTACCAGGAAAACGGACAACTGGACGAAGCGCTGAGGGTCTACAGCCAGATTATAGAAAAGGATCTGCGCGGGGGCAGTAGTTTCCTCTACACCAAAATGGGCGCGGATCTGTTCCACCTGGGAAGACGCGACGAGTCGACCACCGCCTACCGCAAAGCCCTGGCCAAGGATGCCAATAACCTAGTTGCCCACGTCAACCTGGGCCGGAATCTCTATCTGAAGGGCGAGGTACCAGAGGCCATCACTCACTATCAACAGGCCCTGGCAGTGCAGCCCAGCAGCCAGGCCCAGTTCAGGCTCGGCCTGGCTTACCTGCGGCTGGGTCAGGTGGCCCGGGCCAGGCAGGCTTACGCTGAGGGGATCGAAAGGTTCGGCGCGGCCGAAGCCGAAAGGATCGGGGCAGTGGAAGACCTCAAACAGCTCATCGGCCAGGGCATCCAGGTGGTCGAAACCCAACAGATTCTCAGCACCTACTGGAAATAGCCACCAGCTTCCTCTCCAACACCGCGGGCGAGGGTCCGCCACCAGTTTGATCGTCTTCCCTGCAGCTATCTACCTGGCCCTCCACCTGCTCGGCTGGCCTTACCCCGCCCTGCTGTGGGGCGTAGACCAGCTCTACTATTATCCTCTTCCGGTCGCCGTTTTTTTCCTCCTCGTCGCTGGCACCGGGCTCTTCCTCGCCGCCAGGCCCTCCTGGTCCTCGCACCTGGCAGCCATAGAGGAAGGGCTGCGGCTGCGGATCGCCGCCCTGATACGCCCATCAGGGCTGGAGCGGTTAACTTGCTTCGCCCTGCTGTTCGTCTTGGGCTCCCTGCAGCTCTTCTTCGGCTACGGCGAGAGCTACACCCTGGTCTCCCTGGCTGTCGCCCTCTACCT
>JACPJE010000062.1 GCA_016187725.1 Candidatus Latescibacterota bacterium | reverse complement strand
TCCAGCGCAGTTGCACCCCTCCCACCTGCCCCACCCCCCCCAGCCCCTCGGGAGTGGCCGGACCCACCAGATCCTCCAGCGCCCTGGCCCCGCGGAAGGTGGAGGGCTTGCTCTCCAGGCCGGCGCCCACGGCGGTCACCTGGTAGAAGTACAACTGCCCCGCCTGGGTGGTGCTGTCGACAAAGACCGTCTCGCCGGTGGTGAAGGGAGCGGCGCCCAGCCGCTGGTAGTCCCCGTCCGAGCGGCTGGAGCGGTAGACGTTGTAGCCCAGCAACCCCTCCTCCTGGCTGTCCTGCCAACTGACCTGGATGCGACCGATGCTCCCACTCACCTCCACCCCCTGGGGGGGCAGCAGACCGGGCACCCGCACCGCGATCACCGCCGACAGCGGACTGGCGTTGCCGGAGGGGTCGAGGGCCACCAGCCCGTAGTAGTAGGTCAGCGTCCCCTCCACCTGAGCGTCCTCATAGGCACTGAGGCCCGCTGCCACGGTGTCGATGACCACCAGGCTGGTCTCACTCTCGCCCCGGTAGACCACATAGAAGGCCAGGCCGCTGAGGGGGCTATCGTCGCGGTCGGCCAAGGGGGCATTCCAGCGCCCCCTCCCACCTGCCCCCCCCCCCCCCGCCCCTCGGGAGTGGCCGGACCCACCAGATCCTCCAGCGCCGCGGCGCTGACCGTGAGGGATAGTTCGCTCTCTCCTCTTGGACTTATACCGGAGACTTTGTAGTAGAAGCGCTCTCCGATGGTGGCGCTCGAGTCGATGTACACCGAAGTTCCCGTGGTGAACGGGGAATCAGGAGCGCCCAGACGTTCGTACCCGACATCTGACAGCCGGGACCGGTACACATTGTAGCCCCAGAGGTCTTCTTCCAGAATGGCGTTCCAACTGACCACCACCTGGCCGAATGCCCCGATCGCCTGCACTCCCGTGGGGGTCGCCACTCCCTGGGTCCTGGCCTGGACGCTGAGGGAGGGGGGACTGTAGTTACCGACCCGGTCGAATGCCTGTATGGCATAGGAGTACAGCGTCGCCGCCTTCAGGTCAGCGTCGATGTATTCCTGGGTCTGGGCATCCACCGTGTCCACCGGAGCCAGGAAACCCCTGTTAGCCTCGGCGCGCAGGATCACGTACCCGGCGAGCCCGCTCAGCTCGCCGCCGTCCGCATCCTGGACCGGAACATTCCAGCGCAGGATCAGACTGCTGCTGCGCTCGTCCGTCACTACTGAAAGGTTCGGGGGAGCGGTGGGCGGGACCTGGTCATCCAGGGGGGTGGCTGCCACACTTTGCGAAAAACGGCTGAGCGCACCGGTCGTGTCCACTGAGGCGATGCGGTAGAAATAGGTCTTGACCGGCAGGCCCACCGAGTCCACGAACACGGTCCTGCTGGTCGTGAGCTGTCGGCCGGCGTCCCCATCCCCGCGCACCCAGACGTACTCGCCGCTCATCTGCTCGGCCCGGAAGAGTGCATAGCCCGCCAGCAGCTGGCTGGAAACAGCCTGCCACTGCAGTTGGACAAGGCCCCTTCCCGAAATGGCCACCATCCCCAGAGGCGGCGCCAGCCGCTCCTTCACCAGACTGGTCTCCGGATCCAGAGGGTTGCGCCGTTCGCGGCTGCAGGCCAGCAGGAGAATGATCCACAGAAGGGGCAGCGATTGCAGGAGGCGCCGCTGGGCGGCTTTCGTTTTCAAGAGCACCGGAGGGAGACGCATGGGGAAAGGGCGTCAGAGGTCTTTGAAGATTTTCACCTGTGCGCCGCGGATTCCGCCCCGGAAATAGGGCTCTGCACAGGGAGGCGCCAGGCGGAGATGAAAGACTGAGAGTTTATCACCCAAGAGCAGGTGGGCGCCGCTGACCCCCAAGATGGCGCCCAGCGTCCAACTGAACAGACTTTTCAGGTCCCGTTTGTTGGTGCGCTGGTAGAGAAGGGAGATTTCCGTGGGATCGAGGGCGTCCAGGTAGCGATCGTAAAGTGCGTCTGCCTCACGGCGGTAGTCGAAACCTTTCTTGATGAGGAAAAACCCGCTCCCCGTCAGGGCGAGCCCCAGGACCGCGCGTCTGGAAAAGGCGGGCCCCCAACCCAATCCTGCATCCTTGTCGCTGGCCTGTACCGCGGCGGACCAGCCTGCCCTGGGGAGTTGCCAGTAGCCTCCTTGGCCGACCGGGCCGGCGACCTGGATCTGAGCCGATGGCTGCAGAGCGCCGCTGCCGCCGGCCCAGAGGCATGGTTGCGGGGAGGCCAGCCACAGCGCAAACACCAAAACCCACGAAGATCTGCAGATATGCATATCTCCCTCTCGAATAACAGCCTACCTGTAAATTATATAAAAATTTGGCGTTTTGCCATGGGGAAGTAGCGGCGGCTTGACAAATGAACTTATGAGCAGTATATATAGTAGCAGTAGTAGCCTGTTTATCCCCGAGAACCGACTGGAGCAGGACATGCGCAAGAAACTGACGGCCCGCCAGCAGAGCATCTACGATTTCATCGCCCAGACCATCCGCACCCGGGGGGCACCTCCCACCATCCGGGAGATTATGGAGGTCTTTCAGATCAACTCTACCAACGGGGTGCGCACCACCCTGGCGGCCCTGGAGAAGAAGGGCCACATCCGCCGGCACGCCCGGCTCTCCAGGGGCATAGAGTTGGCGGATTTTCTCGAACAGACCCCGCTCTCGTCCGAGATCCGCGAGGTGCCGCTCATCGGGCGGGTGGCGGCGGGGCAGCCCATCCTGGCCACCCAGAACATCGAGACCACGATCCAGGTGGACAAGACCCTGCTCCCCTCCTCGGGCGAACTCTTCGCCCTGCGGGTCCACGGCGACAGCATGAAGAACGCCGGCATCCTGAACGGCGATATCGTGCTGGCCAGGCACCAGGAGCGGGCCGAGCGGGGGGATATCGTGGTGGCCCTGCTCGACGAAGAGGCCACGGTGAAGCGCTACTATCCCTCTCCCGAAGGGGTGAGGCTCCTGCCCGAAAACGAGGCTTTCACCCCCATCGTGGTCTCTCCCGAGGCCGCCAATTTTCGCATCGCCGGCAAGGTGGTGGGCCTGATGCGGCGCTTCTGAGCCGCATGGTCCCAGAGCCCCAAGCGCGGCGGGCCCACGCCCTCCAGATCTTCCGCGCCGCCCTCCAGGCCGCCGACCCGGGTCGCTGTGTGCGCCGCGCCCTGGCAGTGGAGGGCGGGGGTCTCCGCATCCTCGATCGTCACTACCCCCTGAAAGAGCCCTCCCGCCTGGTGGTCCTGGGCGCGGGCAAGGCCACCCCGGCCATGGCCGCCGCTGCCGAAGAGGTTCTGGGAGGGCGCATCAGTGCCGGGGCCATCAACACCAAGTACGGCCACGCCCTACCCCTTGCCCACATCGCCACCACCCAGTGCGGCCATCCCCTTCCAGACCAGGCCGGCGTCGAGGGCACCGAGCGGATGCTGGGCCTGTTGGAGGACCTGGGGTCCGACGACCTGGTGCTCTGCCTGTTCTCGGGAGGCGGCTCGGCGCTGATGCCGGCCCCGGCCGCCGGGCTCAGTCTGGCCGACAAGCAAGCCACCACCCAGGCGCTCCTGGCCTGCGGGGCACCCATCGAGGAGATCAACACGCTGCGCAAACATCTGTCCAAGGTCAAGGGCGGGCAGCTGGCCAGGCAGGCCAGCCCGGCCCGGGTGGTCTCCTTGCTGATCTCCGATGTGATCGGCGACCGCCTCGACACCATCGCCTCGGGGCCCACCCACCCCGATGTCACCACCTTTGCCCAGTGCCTGGCCCTGGTCGAGCGCTACCACCTCAGGGCGCAATTGCCCCCCTCCGTGTGCCGCCACCTGGAGGCCGGGGCCGCCGGAGCGCAGCCCGAAACCCCCAAGGCGGGCGATCCCTGCTTTGCCCGCACCCGCACCGCAGTGGTGGGCAGCAACCTGCTGGCCATCGAAGCGGCCCAGGAGGCGGCCCGCGCCCTGGGTTACCAGACCCTGGTGCTCTCCTCGCGCATCGCCGGGGAGACCCGCGAGGTGGCCGCCATGCACGCGGCCATCGCCCAGGAGGTCTGCGCCACCGGCCGGCCCCTGGCGCCGCCGGCCTGCCTCATCAGCGGCGGGGAGACCACCGTCACCCTGCGCGGGGGGGGCAAGGGCGGGCGCAACCAGGAATTCGCCCTGGCCGCGGCCCTGCAACTCGACGGGTGGGAGCGGGTCACCTGCCTGAGCGGGGGCACCGACGGCACCGACGGCCCCACGGACGCGGCCGGCGCCCTGGCCGACGGCAGCACCCTGGAGCGGGCCCGCCAGCTGGGGCTCTCGGCGGCGGCCTGCCTGCAGGAGAACGACTCCTACCCCTTCTTCGAGGCGCTGGGGGATCTGCTGCACAGCGGCCCCACCGGCACCAACGTCATGGACCTGCGCCTCCTGCTGGTCTCTTGACACCCCCAGGGGCGCCTGTTAATCTGTATATGATGATTCGCTACCTCATGCTCCTGTGCGCCCTGGCCGGCCCTGCCGACGCGGCTTCGGCGTACGCCGGGGAGCGGCTGGCCCTGGGCGTCGATGCGCGGGCCCTGGCCCTGGGCAGTGCGTACGTGGCCCTGGCCGAGGGGGCCACGGCTGGGTACTGGAATCCGGCAGGACTGGCCGCGCTGGACGGGCGCCAGCTCCACCTCACCCACGACGAGCGCTTCGGCCTGGTGGACGGGGATTTCGTCGCCCTGGCCCTGCCTCGCACCCGCCTGGGCAATCTGGCCTTCAGCCTGCTGCGGGTGGGCGTGCCCGACATCCCCTTCACCACCCTGCAGGACCCCTCGTTGCCCATTGGTCCAGACAACCGCCCGGTGCTGCTCTCCGAGGAGAGCAGTGCTGACTATGCCCTGTACCTGTCGGGGGGACGCCGCTTTCACCGCCGGCTGGAACTGGGCGCCAGCCTCAAGCTGCTCTACAGCAGCGTGGGCAGGTACAGCGCGTACGGTTTTGGCCTCGACGCGGGGCTGCGCCTGCGGCTGGGCTGGGGCCTGGCCCTGGCCGCCAATCTGCGCGATCTGACCACCACGCCCATTGTCTGGAACACCGACACCACCGACCACATCCAGCCTTCGCTGCAGCTGGGCATGGCCTGGACCCTGCCTCTGGCCGGGGGCCGGGCCACGGCGGTCCTGGCCGGGCGCGGCGGCGGCGCGGCCGAGGACGAGTCTGGGGCCGCCCCGCTCAACGCCGGCTTCGAGTACTGGTACAAGAACATCGCCCTGCGGGCGGGCCTGGAGGAAGAGCGCAAAGCCTTGGGCCTGGGGTTGCAGCCCCACCGCCGCCTGATCCTGGATGTGGCCTACCTCGAGCACGATGGACTCGACCCCACCTACCGCTTCTCCGCCGGCTTCAGATTCTGATCCTGCCCCCCGCTGCGGGTACATCGCCCTGATCGGCCGGCCCAATGCCGGCAAATCCACCCTTTTCAACACCTGCCTGGGCCAGCGCCTGTCCATCGTCACCGCCAAGCCGCAGACCACCCGGAGCCGGGTGCTGGGCATCCTGAGCCGCCCCGGCGCCCAGCTGATCTTCCTCGATACCCCCGGCCTGCTCGAAGCGCGGTACCGGCTGCACCAGCTCATGGCCCGCCAGATCGAGCTGGCGGTGCGCGACGCCGACGCGGTGCTGCTGCTCATCGACGGCACCAGTCCCTATGACCGGCGCGAATTGGTGCAGGCCTTCGTGGCCCACAATCACAAGCCGCTGGTGGCGGCGCTCAACAAGGTGGACCTGCTCGCCCCTCATGCCCTGAGGGATCTGGGCCTGGCGTTGCAGCGGGAATTCGGTCTGGAGCAATTGCTGCCCATCTCGGCGCTGCGGGGCGACAACCTCGAAGCCCTGCTCGAACACCTGACCGCCTTCCTGCCCTCCGGCCCTTTTCTCTACCCCGAGGACATGGTGGCCGAGCAGCCGGAGCGCTTCTTCGCCGCCGAGTTCATCCGCGAGGCCGCCTTTGAGCAGCTCAGCGACGAACTGCCCTACGCCATCAACGTGGTGATCGAGGAGTTCGCCGAGCGCCTGCCCAAGACCTATATCGCCGCCACGGTCTACGTGGAGCGCGAGAGCCAGAAGGGTATCCTCATCGGCAAAGGGGGGAGCCGGCTGCGCAGCATCGGCCAGGAGGCCCGCCGCCGGTTGGAGGAGTTTCTGGAGCGTCCGGTCTTTCTGGAGTTGTGGGTGAAGGTGCGGCCCGACTGGCGGGACCGGGAGGATGACCTGGAGGAATTTGGCTACAGTTGAAAACGGAGGTACGGGCGGCAACAACTTGCGCAGTATGAGTTGCATCGGTTATATCTACGCCGAGGGCGGAGACAATAGGCCCAAAGCAGAAAAGAGGCAACATGTCTACGACGATCTCTCCAGGAGTGCTCAAGGCGCTGGTGGATTTCACCGGTGAGACGCGGGTGGACCTGGCTATTCGCCTGGCGCTACAGGAGGCAGCTCGCTTCAAACTAGAGGAATTAGGGGGCGCCTTGCGCCATTTTGAGCAGAAGTACCAGATGGAATTTTCTCAGTTCGAGCAGGCTTTTCAGAACGAAAGCCTTCCCCAGGCTTCTTCCTATGAGGTAGAGCGGGACTTTCTGGAGTGGGAAGGTCTGCTCAGCCGCAAGCAACGAGTCGAGAAGGTGCTGGGGGGACTGGAGTGACCTGCGGGGAGTTTGCCAGGGATGTAATCGATGCTTGTGCCGCCACAGATATAGTGGTCGAGTGTACTGTATCGCTGTACGATGAACCGGTGGTCAAACTCCGTGTCGATCTCAAGGACAGCTCGTTCATCGATGCCTTCTATAATGCCGATGCAGGCAGGATTTCCTTTGCCTGGATCAGGTCAGGCCAGCGTATCTTCGGAGCCGACAATACCAGAGGTTGGCATGTCCACCCCCTGAACAATCCCGGGAGCCATCAGGCCCATCCGCCGATGAGATTTGAGCAGTTCTTGGCAGAGGTGGGACAGCAGATCGAGTAGCAAACTGCGCCTTGGTTGGCGGAACCGGGAGGACGATTTGGAGGAATTCGGCTACAGTTGAACAGTGTCTTGAAATGCCAGAACCTGCCCAGCAGCCTCAATAAGCCACACTCACCACACCCTGCCGGCTGGTGGTCTGCACGTCTGCTTCCACCTGTACCTGGTACAGATAGAGGCCCGGAGCGGCCAATCGCCCCCCTGCATCCAGCCCATCCCAGACGCGCAGGTAGCGGCCGTTCAGGTCCGCGCTATCCTGGACCACCAGCCGGCCACTCAAGTCAAAGATCTGAAAGCTCACGGGAGCCGACAGCGTCAGCTTGAGCAGATCGTATTCCACGACGAAGAAATCATTGACCCCATCCCCGTTAGAAGCTGTTTTAAAAACCCCCTCACTACGCGAATCACTACAGGGTAATGATTCAAACTAGGATTACACCTTGACATACTTCCTAATGATAAGTATCTGTAAAATAGTGTTATATGTTCAATCGCCAGTTCCTAGTGTTGGCCCCCTGTTGCTCTGACTCATGAGCCATGTCCACTTCTTCTACGGAATTTTAAAACGGCTTCTCAGGGGGGCTCATCGGTTATTCCTTCCCTGGCCTCTTGGCTCAGGCGAACACCATCTTGAGGGCTAGCTTCCACCCAGGTAATACCTCGCCGCCTTCGAGCGTATCTTTTTCGGTCAGCACGGCGATTGCCCTCGGGGATGTGTAGATCTTGGCAGCGCGCTGCTGGGGGCTGACTACGATCACCATGCGAGCGCCCGCAGCGAGCCAATCCAAAATCTTTTCCTCTACTTCGGTGGGGCTGTCGCCTGGTGAAACTACCTCCACCGCTAGGTCAGGCGCGCCTGGCCAGAAGCTTTTCCTTCACCTAGCGCAGCAAGTCTTTCCCTGCGGACAAAGGCGACATCGGGAGCGCGGACGGTGTCGGGATCAGCAGCGAGTTTGAATCCAGTCTCGGCGGCGTAGACCGTGCCCAGGCCATTGGCCAGCACATGCTGGACGAGCGACCCAGTGAGGATAGCCGTGATCTTTCCATGCTCCTGACCCGCTGGGGACATACGTCTCAATTCTCCTCTGACCAACTCGCAGCGCCAACCATCGTCCGGCAGTCGCAGCAACTCTTCAGCGGTCATCGTTTGGATAGTAGTCATAAGAGTACCTCGCGGAAGTCAAAGAAAGCGCACAATCAAAAGTACCTCACTCCAGGAAGGTACGGCAACTACCCCTGCACCACCACGATCCCCGCCTCGTTGAGCCGGGCGGTGAACTCCACCTCGTTCAGCACCGGCACCCCCAATGCGCGCGCCTTGTCCAGTTTGGAGCCGGCGCTCTCGCCGGCGACCACCAGGCCGGTCTTCTTGCTGACGCTGGCGGCCACCCGCCCGCCCAGCCGCTGGATGTACGCGGCGGCCTGTTCGCGGGTGTAGTGCATCAGGGTGCCGGTGAGCACCGCGGTCTTGCCGGTGAAGAAGTTGGGCGGGGCCGCGTCTTCTTCTTCGGGCAGGGCCAGCTGCAGGCCGGCCCGCCGCAGCTTGGCGATCAGCTTGGGGGTCTGGGGATTGGCGAAGAAGGCGCAGACGCTGCGGGCGATGGTGGGGCCGATTTCGGGCACGGCTTCCAGCTCCTCGGCGCTGGCCCGGGAGAGGGCGTCGAGATCGCGGAAGTGGCGGGCCAGGGCCAGGGCCACCGTGGCCCCCACGTGGCGGATGCCCAGGCCGAAGAGCACCCGGTCGAAGGGGCGGCCCGGGGTGCGTTCCAGACCATCGAGTAGGTTGCGGGCCGATTTTTTGGCCAGGCGATCCAGGCCGGCCAGGGTCTCCAGATCCAGATCGTAGAGGTCGCCCACGTCGCGCACCAGGTTGTGGTCCACCAATTGGTCGACCAGTGCCGTTCCCAGGCCTTCGACGTCGAGGGCGGTGCGGGCGGCAAAGTGCTCCAGCCGGCGCTTGAGCTGGGCCGGGCAGGCGGGATTCTCGCAGCGGGTGGCCGCCTCCTCAGGGTCGCGCACCAGGGATGACTGACAGGCCGGACAGCGCTCGGGGAACTGGAAGGGCACTGTCCAGGAGGGGCGCTCTTCGAGGACCACGCCCACCACCTTGGGGATCACGTCCCCCCCTTTTTCCAGAATTATCAGATCTCCTTTGCGCAGGTCGCGGCGGCGGATCTCGTCCTCGTTGTGGAGGGTGGCCCGTTGCACGGTGCTGCCGGCCAGCAGCACCGGCTCCAGGATGGCTACTGGGGTGACGGTTCCGGTACGGCCTACCTGCAGCGTGATGTCGCGCAGGCGGGTGCGGGCCTGGGCGGCCCGGAACTTGTAGGCGATGGCACTGCGCGGGCTCTTGGCGGTGTGCCCCAGGCGGCGCTGCTGCTCAAGGCTGTCGACCTTGACCACGATCCCGTCGATGTCGTAGGGCAGGCGCCCGCGGCGGGCCTCGCACTGGTCGTAGAAGGCGAAGACCTGCTCGATGCCGGCGCAGCGGGCGCGTTCGGGGTTGACCGGTAGGCCCCAGCGGGTCAGGATCTCCAGCAGCTCGTGCTGGGTGGGGGCGCCGCCTGCGGGCTGGTGCAGCCAGTAGGCGAAGAAACGCAGCCGGCGGCCGGCCACCAGGCGGGGATCTTGGAGCTTGAGGGAGCCGGCCGTGGCATTGCGCGGGTTGGCGAAGAGAGCTTCGCCCTCCTGCTCGCGTCGGCGGTTGAGGGCGGCGAAATCCTCGGCGGCCATGTACACCTCGCCGCGCACCTCGGCCCTGATCCCCGGCTCGCGCAGGCGCAGGGGGATGGAACGGATGGTGCGGGCGTTGGCGGTGATCTCGTCGCCAGAGACCCCGTCGCCGCGGGTGATTGCCCGCATCAGCAGGCTGTCCTCATAGACCAGGCTGAGGGCCACCCCGTCGATCTTGAGTTCGGCCAGGTATTCGACCGGCTCGCTGGGCAGGGCCTCGCGCACCCGCCGGTCGAACTCCAGCAGGTCCTGGCGCGAATAGCTGTTGTCCAGGCTGAGCATGGGCAGTGCGTGGCGGTGGGCAGGGAACTGGCTGGTGGGGGCGCCGCCCACCCGCAGGGTGGGGGAGTCGGGGCGCCGGAATTCGGGGTGGGCCTGCTCCAATTCCTGCAGCCTGGCCAGCAGGCGGTCGTATTCCCGATCGGTGATCAGGGGGGCGGCCAGGACGTGGTAGCGGTGGTTGTGCTCCTCGAGCTGGGCCGCCAGGGCGGCCATCTCGGCGGCGATTTTCTGCGACATGCGGCAAGTATAGAAGGGCGGTGAAACCCTGTCAATCGGAGTATTGGCCGGGTCACTGGCAGAATCGAGCGATTTGCTTATATTCTAAACTTCATTTTGTCACAGGGGAGAACGCCATGCTGAGAAAGTTCACCCTTGAGTACTGGCTGGAAGAGGGCTGGTATATAGGCAGACTCCGGGAAGTGCCAGGGGTATTCAGCCAGGGAGAATCCCTCCAGGAACTGGAGGAGAATATCAGAGATGCCTATCAGCTCATGATGGCTGATGAAGAGCCAATAGCCCATACTGCCGTTCAGACAAAGGAACTGGCAGTGGAGGTGTGAAAAGGCTTGAGTTCATACGGGAATTGGTGCGGGCCGGATGCTACCTGAAGCGGCACGGCCACCGGCACGACATCTACCTGAATCCTCAGAATGGAAAGAGAGCACCTGTGCCGCGCCACGCAGAGATCAAAAAGGATCTCTGCAGATTGATCAGAAAACAACTCGGACTTGATGAATGAGCATCTGCATTCCCGGGACTGACAGCGCATCCAAGGCGAGTTTTCCCTTCTCCGCGTACCTCGAACTGACCAAGCCGCGCATCCTGAGCCTGGTGCTGGTGACCACGGCGCTGGGTTTCTTCCTGGGCGGCCATGGGGTGCATTCGCTGCCCCTGCTTTTTTATACCCTGCTGGGCACGGCCTGCGTGGCTGGCGGGTCGGCGGTGCTCAACCACTACCTCGAACGCGAGGTGGACCGCGCCATGCACCGCACCCGCAACCGGCCCTTGCCGGCGGGGATTATCAAGCCCTCGACGGCCATGTCCTACGGGTTGTGTCTGGTGCTGGGCGGGGTGGCCATCCTGCTCTTCGCCGCCAATCTGCTCACCGCCTTCCTGGCCCTGCTTTCGGCTTTCCTCTACGTGGTAGTCTACACCCCGATGAAGCGCCTGACCTGGCTCAACACCTCCTTTGGCGCCATTCCCGGGGCCCTGCCTCCGGTGGGGGGCTGGACCGCGGCCACCGGCGAGCTGGACCTGGGGGCCTGGGCCCTCTTCCTCATCCTCTTCGCCTGGCAGCATCCCCACTTCTACGCCATCGCCTGGATCTTCAGGGAGGACTACCAGCGGGGGGGCTTCAAGATGCTGCCGGTGGTCGAGCCGGATGGCCGGCGCACCTGCCGCCACATCATCGCCTTCTCGGTGCTGCTGATCGGAGCCTCGGCGCTGCCGACTATCATTGATCTCACCGGCAAGGTCTACCTCTACGGGGCGATACTGATGGGGCTGGGGCTGCTGGCGGCCGGTGTTTCGCTGTCACTCTCGCGTTCCGAGTTGCACGCCCGCCGCCTGCTCCGGGCCTCGGTGGCGTACCTGCCGCTGCTCTTCCTGTTGTGCGCGGTGGACGTGGGCTTCTGAGGCGCCGAGGTGACTATGGCTACACCCGCTCCCCCCACCGATCTGGAAACCTACCTCTTTGACCTGCAGGGTTTTGTCGTCCTGCCCCAGGCGCTCAGTCCCGGCGAGGTGGCCGAGCTCAACGCCTGCCTGGACACCATCCCCCGGCTCGAACCGGGCGAGTGGTACGGGTACGTGCACGCCCACACCTACGGCACCAGGGACGGGCTGAACTACCAGCAGGTCTACGAGGCCGGCGAGCCCTTCGAGCGGCTCATCGACCATCCCTCCTGGATCGAGAAGATCAAACACTTCGTCGGCGGGGCCGGCACCTTCGACTACCACCACGGCCCGCTCTTCATCGACGAGAACTTCGCCAACTTCCGCGGCCCCGGCCAAGCCATCGGCCTGCACTCGGGCGGCACCCCGCCCATCATGCGCAACCAGTTTCGCTACCACAACGGCCGCTTCATGTGCGGCCAGGTGAACATCCTGGCGGCCCTCACCGACGTGGGGCCTGGGGACGGGGGCACCATGCTCATCCCCGGCAGCCACAAAGCCAACTTTCCCCACCCGCAGCTGGCTGCCCACCGCATGAAGCCCGAAGGGGCCACGGTGGAGGGGGCGGCCGGGGCCATCGAGGTCCATCTCAAGGCCGGCGACGCGGTGATCTTTGTGGACGGCATCTCGCACGGCTCAGCCCGGCGCCGCAACCAGGGCGAGCGGCGGGTGGTGGTCTACCGCTACGGGCCCTCCTGGGGCAACTTCCGCCTGGGGTACCAGCCTTCCCCCGAACTGCTGGCCCGGCTCACCCCCGAGCGCCGCAAGATCGTCCAGCCCCTCCAACTGCTGGAACGCACACCCAATCGCAAGCCCGGCTGAGCTTTGCCGGCACCCCCAGCGCTCAGCCCTTCCTGTCCAGGGCCTCGCGCACCTTGAGCAGCAGGGCATTGGCCTTGAAGGGCTTCTGGAGAAAGAGCATGCCGGGCTCCAGAGTCCCTTGCCGCTCGATGACTTCCGCTGAATAGCCGGAGATGTAGAGCGTCTTGAAAGAGGACCGGGCGGCCGTCAGCTGTTGTACCAATTCGCGCCCGCCCATCCCCGGCATCACCATGTCGGTCACCACCAGGTGGATGGCGCCCTGGTGCCGGGCTGCCAACCGCAGCGCCTCTTCCCCCCGACTCGCCTCCAGCAGCACGTAGGGGCCTGGCTTGACGCCCATATGATTGGCGGCGTAGAGCTCGTCCAGCTCAGCATTGCTGGTCTCGATGGTGAGTTGCCCTCCCTGGGGCATGGCATCGCGGGCATTGACCGCCAGATTGACCAGCACCTGTTCGAGCTGCCCTGGATCGGCCTTCACCTGTCCCAGGGCTGGAGCTATTTTGGCGATCAGCTCGACGTCCTCGCCGATCAGCCGGCGCAGCATCTTCTCCAGATCCCGCACGACCGTGTTGAGGTTGAGCACCACCGGCTCCAGCACCTGTTTCCGGCTGAAGGCCAGGAGCTGGCGGACCAGTCCGGCCCCCCGGTCTGCGGCCTGCTGGATCTCGCCCTGGGCCTCGGCGGTCACCTTGCGGGTCAGGTCGCCGTTGGCCACCGCAGGGATGACGGTGGCGACATTGCGCACCTGTCCGGTGAGGTTGGAGGCCATGGAGTTGACACTGTCGGTCAGGTCCTTCCAGGTGCCCGAGAACCCCCTCTACCGCGGCCTGGCCGCCCAGGATGCCCTCGGTGCCCACCTCGCGGGCCACCCGGGTCACCTCGGCTGCAAAGGTGCCCAACTGATCCACCATGGTGTTGACCGTTCTGGCGGTGCGCAGGAACTCGCCGGTGAGCGCCCGCCCCTCGATCTCCAGGACCATCTTCTGCGACAGGTCGCCGTTAGCCACCGAGGTGATCACCCGCCCCATCTCGGTGGTGGGTTGCACCAGGTCGGTGATCAGCATGTTGACCGAGTCAACGCTGGTGGCCCAGCCGCCCGCGGCCCCTCCCAGGGTGGCCCGTTGCGAGATCCGCCCCTCCTTGCCCACCACGGTGCTGACCCGCTCGAACTCTCCGGCCATCCGCTCATTCAGGTCGATGATGTCGTTGAGGGTGTCGTAGACCTTGCCGGCGACGCCGACCTGATCCACCGGCAGGCGGGCCCTGAAGTCGCCCTTCTTCACCTTGGTGAGGACCTGGAGCAAGAGCCTGGTATCCAGGCCATTCGAGCTACCCTGAGTAGTCTTCTCGGCAGGCATTTTCCCTCCTCCTGTTCGCAAGTAGTTCTCGCGTATGCTGAGTCCGACAATTATAGGACTAGTAAACAAGTGAAGAGGGGGAGGCAAATATTACAGAAATACGAATTGTTCGGGTAGGACTGCGAATTGCGGAAGGGGGTATATCTAATTGTATTTTAATGATTTATATCTGACTTGATCGCTCTGTGCGTGCGACGCAGCCCAAAGGGGCGATTGAGGCGTTCGGAAGGCGTTGCGCTCAGGAGACCTGAAGAGGGCGAGAAGCCTATCCAGGATTTTTCATCTGACACCGGTTGCTGCTTGATGCATGCTTACCCATCTTTATGTACACCATAATAAACGTAGGATAGGAGCCTCGCTTATGCCATACGCCAAATACACCGCGAATGAAGTTGCACAGGGCGGTGAGTGCTGGATATCGAGACCGGAGATTACGAGATCGCCGCGGATGATGTGACCGCCACCAAGCGTCTGCTGGGCCGGCGGCCTCAGGCAGTGGTATATGGCCTGCGGATCGGGGAAGTCGCTGCCTACCATGTGGGCAGCCATGGCCTCAGGGGCTGAAGATGGCGCAGGGCATTGTCAGAAAGGGCTATGAAATCACCCTCTCCATTGACCTTCTCAGCCAGAACCAGCGCCATCCCGTAGAAGCGGTGATGGATACCGGCTTCAACGGCTACCTGACCCTTCCTGCCGATACGGTCCAGAAGCTTGAACTGAAATTTGCCGGCAACAGGCGTGCGATACTTGGGGACGGGCGGATGGTGGTGTTCGACGTGTATCTGGCAAACGTGCTATGGCATGGGCAGGGCAGAGAGGTGCTTGCCTTCCAGTCAGAAGGCGGGGCCTTGCTGGGGATGGCCTTGCTTGCCGGGAGCCGTGTCACCTTCGATGCAGTCGAGAACGGCGCAATGTCAGTCGAGCCCTTGCCAGGCAGCATGCAGGCATGAGGTGTCTTCCGGATAAGCGCACAAAAAAGCCCGCCTGGAACCACAGTTCTAGGCGGGCTTGCCACAGGCACGCTGCTGGCTCAGGGGGTCTGGGAGCGGGTCGCGGCTTTTTCGATTGAGGCCAAGGCCGCCTTTTCCCATTTCAGCGCCTCTTTGAGCAGGGTGGCGCCCTGGGCGCGCTGGGCGGGGTCCTTGACGCGCTCGGGCTGCCCGGGCGGGGCGAAGCCGAAGAGCTGGCTGAGGGCCTGGAGGCTCTCGACCTCCTTGCGGTAGTGCGCGGCGGCCTGGCTCAGGTGGGGGGCAGGGCCCTTTTCGCTCTGGCTGGCCAGGGTGTCCAGATAGGCTGCGGCCGCCTGCCTGGCTCCCAGCAGCAATTCGACGTGGAAGGCATGGGCCCAGGGGTCGGTGGCCTTGTCCTGCTCCAGGGCGCTGATCCAGCGCTCGTACGCGCGCAGCCCATGGGCCAGGTTGCCCTGGTCGGCCTGGCGGGACAGATCGAGGGCGGTCTGCAGCGAGGCCCTGCCGGCCTGGCGCAGGTCCACCGGATGGTGTTCGCCCACGAAGAGGGCGCCGAAGTCGCCGGTGTCGTGGTCGGCGATCTCGTCGAAGGGCATCCAGGCTTCTTCGTCCCAGGACGAGACCATATAGAGTTCCTTTTGGGGATCGTATCCCCGGATCACCCAGCAGCCCCACTGGTGGAGGATGGCCGGCCGGCCCCGGTCGAGGTCGCGCCGCACCCCTTCCCAGATGGCGTGCAGGCTGTCGCCCGCGCCGGGCTGGCGGTCGTTGCTGAGGATCATGCGGAGTTCGTGCCCGAGGGGGCGACAGGCGCGCAGCACGGCCTCGGGATCGCTTTCGATGCCATCGCCGCCCGGATCGTCCCAGCCCAGGGTGTCGGAGAGGGTCAGTTTGAAGGCGTAGCCGGTCAGGCCCATCAACTGCGCCCGGGACAGGGTGGAATCCCCGCGCGCCTTGAGCAAGCCTTCGAGGGCGCCCACCAGGGTGGAGGGATTCATGGCCCAGCGCGCGTTGTCGAGCACCTTGGCTTCGGCGGAGGGCTTGAGGAACTCGTCGGCCTGCACGGATCTCATGCCCTTGCTCTGGGAGGGGACGCCGAATTTCAACCCCTTCACCCGGCTGCCCTCGTAGCGGGGGTCCTTTTCGTTCTCGCAGATATTGAGGTTGAACTCGCAGCGCCCTCCGGTCTGCCCAACCTCGACCAGCAGCCGGTGGCTGCCGGCCTCGATGGCCACCGGCACCCGATCGTTGGGCAGATGGTGGCGCCGGGCGCCGGCAAAGCGGTAGACCTCCTGCCCGTCGATCCAAACGGCCAGGTCCTCGTCCGAGCCCAGCCACAGCTCGGCCTGGGCGGCCTGGGGCAGGCGGAACTCGGCGAACCCCGATACCCTGCCCTCCTTGAACCTGTCGAAGAACTTGGCCAGGTCGATGCGGTCGTCGGAGAAGTAGACCGGCTCCGACCACCCGTTCTCGCCCGGACGCGGCTCGGTCTGTGCATCGGCGGTCTCGCCGGGGGCCAGGCGCTTGAGCAGCCAGGTCCGGTTGCCCTGCCCGTAGTGGCCCATCTCGCTCCAGGCCCCGTCGCGGAGGGGGGGGCGCTCGAAGCGCCGGGCGACCAGGGCCACGGGCTGGCCGTTGACGGTGATCTGGTCTTCGTCCATCCGGCCCATGCCTTCGTAGGCGGCCAGGGTGATGAACTCGAGATCGTCTGGATTGAGGCCCATCAGGCGGGCGCAGGTGGCGTCGACGGCGACGATGTCGGAGCCGGCGATCACGGTGTTCATGCGCACCGGCACGCCGCCCATGCGTTCGGTCTTGTCCTTTTCCATGGCGACGATGGCGTCGACCACGGTGAAGACCGGATTGGCCAGGGAGGTGAGATCGACGATGGTCTCGTCGAGGATCTGGGGGGTGTGGGGGATGCCCGGCCCCTGGCCCGGCCTCCCGCGCATCTTGGGCCAGCCGTACTTGAGCCCGGGGGCGATGCCGACGAAGTTCTTCATGGCGCAGGTCATTCCGGGCCCATCGTGGATCTTCATCACCGGCACGTCGATGAGGGCGTCGCAGTCACGCACGGTCCTGGGCACCCAGAACTGCTCGCGGGCGTGCCATTGGTCGGGGACCTTGGTCAGGACGGCCTCGTCGACGTTGAGATCGACCAGATCGAGCTCGATGCCCGCCAATTCGGGATCGGCGAGCAGGGCGCGGTATCCGGCCTCGGCCCAGCCGTCCTCCACCTGGGCGCCGGTGGTGTCGGCGCCGGGCACGTCCGGGGCGATCCATTCGCCGGAGCCCTCGACGATGGAGATGCGCGCCTCAGGGGCGGCCTCATGGGCCAGCTTCACCACTGCCTTGACCACGCGCGCATCGGTGACCACCCCGGCGCCGGGCCTTTTCAGTTCGACGATGTTCACCTTGATGGCGATCCACTCGGCCCGGGGGTCGATGACGCTCTGCAGGCCGCCACCCATGGCCGTGGCCCAGCGCACTACCTCTTCGATCTGGGCGTCGCTGAGTTCGGCGTCCGGCGGGGCGGGTTGTTTGAGTTTTTGGTAGTCGGAGCGGACGATGCCCACCACTGACTGCCCGGGCTTGGTGGCCGCCGAGACGGCGTCGACTGAGAGCAAGTTGCGGCCCTGATGCCGGGACCACAGACCGCAGGTGAGGAGGAGCAGGGCGACGATACCGGTGAGGTGGAGATGGCGCTGGCGCATGAGAGGGCTCCTTTGCGTATATGTAAAAGGGTCCGCAACGGATCGAACCATGTCAACAGCAGAGACGGGTTCAAGCGCGACCGGCCAACAGCGCCTGGGCGCGCTGGTACTCTTCTGGGGTGTTGAGGTTGGAGAAGAGCAGGCCGTGGGGGTCGAAGGGCTGCCATTCCCCGGGCTCCAGAAATTCCACGTCTACCCCGGCGTGAAAGGCGTCCATGCGCCGCTCGCCCCGGGTCAGGGCGTCTTCGACGGCGGGCAGGCAGGAAGGGGTGTACACGGCACACAGGGGCTGCAGCCCCTCGGGGCTGCGGGGGATGAGGGCATGGCGGGCGCCGAGCCGGCCGACCAGGAAGCGCAGAAATTCGGGGGTGAGGAAGGGCAGGTCACAGGCCAGGAGCAGCAGGGCCAGGGTGGAGGTGTGGTGCAGGGCGGTGCACAGGCCGCCCAAAGGGCCGGCGCCGGGAAAGAGGTCTGGGCAGACGGGCAGGCCAAGATGGGCGTAGTCGCCGGCCTGGCGCGCCACGATGAAGCTGGGGCAGCCGAGAGGGCGGAGGGCGGCCAGCACATGTTCGATGAGCGAGCGCCCACCCAATTGGAGTGCAGCCTTGTCGCGGCCCATGCGCCGGCTCTGGCCGCCGGCCAGGATGGCCGCGGAGAAGGGGATCACGCTAGCGGCCGGCCTGCAACTGGGGCATGGAGAGGCGCACCTGGGCGGCCTGGGGCGAGTTGGGGGCTAGCTCCAGGACGCCCTTCCAGGCCTGGGCGGCGCCGGCCTGGTCGTGCAGTTCATTGGCCAGGACCACGCCCAGGTTGTAGTGGGCGTTGAGATGGCGGGGGGCGTACTCGATGGCTTTCCTGAATTCGCGCACGGCCTCCTCGTTGAGGCCGCTGCGGTGCAGGGCCGTGCCCAGGTCGGTGCGCACGTCGGGGTTTTCGGGGTGCTTTTCGAGGAAGAGGCGGTAGTGGACAGCGGCCTCGGTGAAGCTCTCGCTGTCGAAGAGGGCATTGCCCAACTGAAGGCGGGCTTCGAGATCCTCGGGGGCGTGCGCCAGATGGCCCTTGAGCTGCTGGATGCTCTGCATGAGCGCCAGCCGGTCCAGTCCTCCCTGCGGGGTGGCCAGCGAGATGGGGGGGGGCACGGGGCTGACCGGCTTTGGCGTCCCGGCCAGCTGGCCCTGGACCAGGACCCCGGCGCTGAAGCTCAGCGCCACCAGCAGCAGGCCACCCCCGAAGAGCACGAGCGGGGAGATGAAGTAGCCGGGCGTGGCCGTATAGGGGTGTTCGCGGTTGGCGCGCTGCCTGGAGGCCTTGCTCATGGATTATTCCTCGGGGGTGCGGGTGCGGTTGTTGATGAGGGCGGCGGCGTACCCGGCGCCAAAGCCGTTGTCGATGTTGACCACCACCACCCCCGAGGCGCAGGAGTTGAGCATGGTCAGCAGGGCCGACAGGCCGTTGAAGCTGGCCCCGTACCCCACGCTGGTGGGCACGGCGATGACCGGAGAGTCGACCAGCCCGCCCACCACGCTGGCCAGGGCCCCTTCCATGCCGGCCACCACCACCACCACCCGCGCTGACCGCAGTTTCTCGCTGTAAGCCAGCAGGCGGTGGATGCCGGCCACCCCCACGTCGAAGATGCCCTCCACCCTGGCCCCCATGGCCCGGGCGGTGATCATGGCTTCGCGGGCCACCGGCAGATCGGCGGTGCCGGCCGAGGTCACCACCACCAGGCCCTGTTCCTCGACTAGGTCATTTTCCGGGCGGATGAGCGCTGCGCGGGCCAGTTCGTCGTACTCGGCGCGGGGGAATTGCTGCACCAGGGCCTGGGCGGTCTCCGGGCTGAGCCGGGTGGCCAGCACCAGGGAGCCGCTGGCGGCCAGCCCCTGGGCGATGGCCAGGATCTGGGAGGTGGTCTTGCCCTGGCAGAAGATGGTCTCCGGATAGCCCTTGCGCAGGGCGCGGTGATGGTCGATGCGGGCGAAGCCGAGGTCTTCAAAGGGCAGGGCCTGGAGTTGGTGCAGCGCCTCTTCGGCGGAGACCTGGCCGGCGGCCACCTGGCGGAGCAGGTGCTCGATGCTGCGTCTGTCCATGGGTGAGGAAGTAAAGCAAGAGGGCTGGGGCTGTCAATCAGGGGAAAGAGAGGGAGGTCAGCGGAAAAAAATGCCGGACCCGACAGATCTTCGTGACAAAAAGCAGGGAGAAAAGGGCTTGCAGGGGGATGGCACGTTCATTGCAGTAGGGGCATACGGCGTATGCCCCTACTCTAGCTGTCCATTGCCCATGTCGACCCAGATCACCCTGATCGCCGCGCTGCTGCTGGCCCTGCCCATCCTCGTCAAATACCTCCTGGCCTTCCAGCTGCGCCGGCTGCTGGAAGCGCTCAAGGCCGAGGACCGCCAGGTGCGTTCCCTGCTGGCCCAGCTGCAGGCCCTGCGCCAGGAACAACTGGTGGTGCGCAAGGCCAGGCTGCGCGTGGAGCAGCAGCACCAGCGGGCCCAGGTGCGCCGCAGCCTGATCGAAGAGCGGCTGGTCCAGGCGCGCAGCCGCTGAAGAGCGGCTCAGCGGCAGCAGCGAAAACCCACGTTGTCCCGGAAGTAGCCCTGGTAGTCGGGGCCCAGGTCGGTGACCGCCCGGCTGCTGAAGTCGAAGCCGGCCGGCAGCGCCGGCAGCGGCTCGGCGAATTCACCGCATTCGCGGAGGCTCACCACGCTGCTCTGGGCGTAGGTCCCCGCCGCCTGCGCCGAATCCACCCAAACCCATTCCGCCACATTCCCGGTCAGGTCGTAGACCCCTTCGGTGCCGCAGTTGGCAAAGGCGCCAGCGCGCGCCAGATAGTTGAAGACAAAGTCGGCATCAGGGGCGTCCCCGGCCACCTGTGAGCCGGCGGTGTTGCAGAAGCGCAGGCCAAAGGCCGCGCCCAGCGCCGCCGGGTCGTCGCTGGAGGAATAGCGCCGCAGCTCAGCCCCCTGGCAGGCGCCGCGCCACTCCTCGGCCAGACACAGCCTTTTGCCCTGCGAGGCGCACAGGTTCACCGCCGTAAAAAAAGAATTCACCAGTTCGGGCTTCAGATCGCGCTGGTTGGGGTACTCGTACGCGTCGATCTGGTAGGTGTGCAGGGAGCCGTCCGGGCGGCTCAGCTCGCGGGGAAGGGTGGCGATGAGCGGCAGCTCGGGGGGCGTCGGCACGTGCACCGCGACCTGGGCCCCGGCGGTGTCCACCCCGTCGCCAACGCGCGCGGCAAAGCGGTACTCTCCGGGGAGGATGGGGATGAAGCGCAGGAGGGCGTGCTGGTTATCGAGGCGCTCGGCCTGGGGCTCCACCCTGGGGCCCTCCAGCTGCTCCCAGCGGTACTCGAGGTAGTCGTTTTCCGGATCGGCTCCCAGCGCCTCCAGCTCGGCAAAGGGCGCGCTGAAGGAGATGGTGGTGTCGGCGGTGAGGGTCAGGGTGGGGGGACGCTGGACCACCTCGATGAGAAAGGTCTGGGTGAGATCCTCTGATTCGGGCTGGTGGTCGGTGATGGTGAGGGTGAGCAGGAAGAATTCGGAGGAGCCGTTGATCTGCTCCGGGGCGATCCACGCGGTGGTGCCGCTGGTCGAGTCCCTGAAACTGCCCTCGCCAAAGGCGGTCCAGGCGTAGGTGAGCGGATCGTCGTCCTCATCGGTGGCCCGCACTCTCAGATTTACGGTGCCGCCGCGGCCCACCCGGGTGGTGTCGGCCTGGCTGAGCTGGAGTTTGGGGGGCTCGTTGGGCAGTTCCTGATTGAACAGACTGCAGGAGGCGAAAGGCAGGAATAAGCCCAGAAAGATGTACAGGATCAACGCCATGTCGCGTAGGTAGGGGCGCAGCGCGCTGCGCCCCTACCCCTGTTCGCCTAGAAGGAGTTCGAGGACCCGTTCGAGGTCGTTGTCGTCGTAGAACTCGATCTCGATGCGGCCCTTCTTGGCATTGCGGTGGATGGCCACCGCCGTGCCGTAGCGGTGCTGCAGCCTCTCCTGGAAGGCGGTCAGCTGCGGGTCGCGCTTTTCCCGACCATTGCCGGTGCCGTTGGCGCGGGCGCGCTTGTCCCGGCCGGTGCGGCGGGCCCGCACCGCCCGCTCCAGGTCACGCACGGTCATCTGTTCGGAGAGGCAGCGGTGGGCCAGTTCGAGCTGGTCCTCTTCCTCCTCCAGGCCCAACAGGGTGCGGGCGTGGCCCATCTGCAAGATACCCTGGCGCAGGTGGTCCTGGATCTCGAGGGGCAGTTTGAGCAGGCGCAGGGCATTGGCGATAGTGGAGCGGTCCTTGCCCACCTTCTGGGCCACGTCTTCCTGGGTGAGGAAGCAGGTGTTCATCAGGGCCCGGTACCCTTCGGCTTCCTCGATGGGGGTGAGGTTTTCCCGCTGGATGTTCTCGATCAGCGAGATCTCCATCAACTCCTGGGGCGATTCGATCTCGTAGATGATGGCCGGGATGGTCTCGAGGCCGGCCTTCTTGGTGGCCCGCCAGCGGCGCTCGCCGGTGATGATCTGGTAAGTCTGGCCCACCCGGTTGACGATGATGGGCTGGATGATCCCCTTCTCCTTGATGGAGCGCATCAGGTCCTCGAGGCGCTCCTCGTCGAAGCGGGAGCGGGCCTGATGGGGGTTGGGCTCGATCTCGTCGACCTTGAGTTGCAACACCTGGCGGGTCTGGTCGCCGTTGGCGTGGGTGTCGCTGTATTCGGGGATGAGGGCGTTGATCCCTTTGCCCAGGACCGGCTTTTTACCCATGGTTGATGACTTCTCCTGCCAGGCTCATGTAGTTCTGGGCGCCGGGCGAGAGGATATCGTAGAGCACGATGGGCTGGCCGTGGCTGGGGGCCTCGGCCAGGCGCACGTTGCGGGTGATGGCGGTCTTGTAGACCTTGGTGCCGAAGTAGGACTTGACCTCCGCGGCCACCTGGCGCGAGAGATTGAGGCGGTGGTCAAACATGGTGAGCAGCACCCCGGCGATCTGCAGCTTGGGGTTGAGATGGCGCTGGATGAGGCGGATGGTATTGAGCAGCTTGCCCAGGCCCTCGAGGGCGTAGTACTCGCACTGGATGGGGATGAGCACCTGGTCGGCGGCCGTGAGCGCGTTGACCGTCAGCAGGCCCAGGGAGGGAGGGCAGTCGACGATGATGTAAGAATACTTGTCGGCCACCTCCTTGAGGATGCCCTCCAGCTTCTGCTCGCGGGCGATCATGGTGACCATCTCGATCTCGGCACCGGTCAGGTTGATGTGCGAGGGGGCCAGTGACAGGTAAGGGATCTTGGTCTGCCGGATCACCGCGCCGACGGGCTGGTGGCCCAGCAGCACGTGGTAGATGTTGGACTCTTCGACCTCGGCGGCCGGCACGCCGCAGCCGCTGGTGGCATTGGCCTGGGGGTCTATGTCGATCAGCAGGGTGGACTGCTCGGCCACCGCCAGGCAGGCGGCCAGATTGACCGCGGTGGTGGTCTTGCCCACGCCGCCCTTCTGATTGGCTATGGCGATGATCTTGCCCATGGTCCCCACTCTGCAGGCTACCTGCGCCGCCGCGCCTTGGCGGCGGCTTTGGCTTTGGCGGCGACCTTCCTGGTCTTGGCTTTGGCCTTGGGTTTGGGGGTGGTCTTAGTCTTGGCCCTGGCTTCCTGCTCCTGGACGGCGGCCTGGGCCGCGGCCAGGCGGGCGATGGGGACGCGGTAGGGGGAGCAGGAGACATAGTCCATGCCCACGCGGTGGCAGAAGCCCACCGAGGCCGGATCGCCGCCGTGTTCGCCGCAGATGCCCACCTTGAGGTCCTTGCGCACCTGGCGGCCCCCTTCGGTGCCCAGGCGGATCAGCTGGCCGGTGCCCTCCTGGTCCAGGGTCTGGAAGGGATCGGCTTCGAGGACGCCCTTTTCGACGT
Organism: Candidatus Latescibacterota bacterium; assembly: GCA_016187725.1. Classification (GTDB taxonomy): domain Bacteria; phylum Latescibacterota; class UBA2968; order UBA8231; family UBA8231; genus SICG01. Next base: position 7,993 of record JACPJE010000062.1, on the reverse strand, counting down.
AGACCGGCAGGAACTTGCCGGCATCGTCGCGGCTGTAGCCAAAGGTGAGCTGGGTCAGGTCGTTGGTGCCGAAGCTGAAGAACTCGGCCTGGCTGGCGATCTGGCCGGCCACCACTGCGGCGCGGGGCACCTCGATCATGGTCCCCACCAGGTAGCTGAGCGCAGCGCCATGGGCCTTGCCCACCTGGGCGGCCACCCGGTCGGTCATCTCCTTGAGATCGGCGAATTCGCGCAGGGTCCCCACCAGGGGGATCATCACCTCGGGGAAGGCCTTGATGCCCTGCTTCTTCACGGCCACGGCCGCCTCGAAGATGGCCTCCACCTGCATCTCGTAGATCTCGGGGAAGGTGATGCCCAGGCGGCAGCCGCGATGCCCCAGCATGGGGTTGAACTCGTGGAGGTAGGCCACCTTTTCGCGGATCTGCTCGACGGAGACGCCCAGCTGACGGGCCATCTCCTCCTGCTGGGCCGGCTCGTGCGGGAGGAATTCGTGCAGGGGCGGGTCCAGCAGGCGGATAGTGACCGGCAGGCCCTTCATGGCCTTGAAGATCCCCTCGAAATCGCCCTGCTGCATGGGCTTGAGCTTGGCCAGGGCCTGGCGCCTGCCCCTCTCGCTGTCGGCCAGGATCATCTCGCGCACCGCGCTGATGCGGTCCCCCTCGAAGAACATGTGTTCGGTGCGGCACAGGCCGATGCCCTCGGCGCCGAAGCGGCGGGCCACCTCGGCGTCGTGGGGGGTGTCGGCATTGGTGCGCACCTTGAGGCGGCGGGCCTGGTCGGCCCACTTCATCAGGGTGGCGAATTCCCTGGAGAAGGTGGCCGGCTGGGTGGAAACCTGGCCCAGCATCACCTCGCCGGTGGAGCCGTCGATGGAGATCCAGTCGCCCTCGCGGACTGTCTGGCCGTCGGCCTGGAAGAGGCCGTTCTGATAGTCGACGGAGAGTTCGCCGCAGCCGGCCACGCAGCACTTGCCCATGCCCCGGGCTACAACGGCCGCGTGGGAGGTCGTGCCCCCCCGGGCGGTGAGGATACCCTGGGCGGCGTGCATGCCGCCGATGTCCTCGGGGGAGGTTTCCTGGCGCACCAGGACGACCTTTTCGCCGCGGGCGGCCCAGGCCTCGGCCTCCTCGGCCTGGAAGACCACCCGGCCGGTGGCTGCCCCCGGGGAGGCCGGCAAGCCGCGGCCGATCACCTGGGTCTTGGCCGCTTCGACGAAGCCGGGGTGGAGCAGCTTGTCCAGTTCCCCGGGTTTGACCCGCTGCAGGGCCTGAGCCTGGGTGATGAGTCCCTCGCGGGCCATGTCCACGGCGATCTTGACCGCCGCGGCCGTGGTGCGCTTGCCAGTGCGGGCCTGGAGCATCCACAGGCGCCCCTGCTGGATGGTGAACTCCAGGTCCTGCATCTCCCGGTAGTGCTGTTCCAGGGTGGCACAGACCTTGCGGAACTGCTTGTAGGCGGTGGGCAACTGGTCGTTGAGCCTGGCCACCGGCTCCGGAGTGCGGATGCCGGCCACCACGTCCTCGCCCTGGGCGTTGATCAGGTATTCGCCGTAGAGCTTCTTCTCGCCGGTGGAGGGGTTGCGGGTGAAGGCCACCCCGGTGGCGCAGTCCTCGCCCATGTTGCCGTAGACCATGGACTGGACATTGACCGCGGTGCCCCAGTCGTGGGGGATGCCCTCCAACTCGCGGTACTTGATGGCCCGAGCCCCGTTCCAGGAGCTGAAGACCGCGCCGATGGCGCCCCACAATTGCTCGACCGGATCCTCGGGGAAGGGCTGGTCCAGCCGGCGCTGGATCTCGGCCTTGAACTGGACGGCCAGTCCCTTCAGGTCGGCGGCGCCCAACTCGGTGTCCAGCTGGACCTTGCGGGCGTGTTTCGCCTCTTCGATCAGCGCCTCGAAGGGGTCGATCTCCTTGCCTTCGGGGCGCAGGCCCATGACCACGTCCCCGTACATCTGCACAAAGCGGCGGTACACGTCGTAGCAGAAGCGCTCGTTGCCGGAGCGGGCGATGAGCCCCTGGATGATCTGGTCGTTGAGGCCCAGGTTGAGCACGGTCTCCATCATGCCGGGCATGGAGGCCCGGGCCCCGGAGCGCACCGAGAGGAGCAGGGGATTCTGGGGGTCGCCGAAACGGGCGCCCATGGTCTGCTCCACGTCTCTGAGGGCGCTTTCCACCTGTTTTTTCAGTTCCATTGGATAGTTCTTGCCGTGCTGGTAATAATAGGTGCAGACTTCGGTGGTGATGGTGAACCCGGCGGGCACGGGCAGTCCCAGGCGGGACATCTCGGCCAGGTTGGCGCCCTTGCCTCCTAACAGATTCCGCATCGAGGCGTCGCCGGCGGTTTTGGGGGTACCGAAAAGATAGACGTGTTTTTGCGCCATGAAAACGGACACTTCCTTATGGTGAAAGCAAAGAAAGAGGATGCGCCGGCAGGTCGCCGGAGATAGACAGCTGGACAGCTTTGGGGGAAATCGGCCTCGTTGAGGGGGTAATATATTGAAAGGGGCTGGCCGATGCAAGCGACTTCATCCCCACACCTTTTCCCACTGCCGGCTGGCTGCGGAGCGGTAGATGGCCAGGGCGATGCGCAATTCGCCCAGGGCCTGTTCGGGGCCGGCTTCCAGGGGCTTGCCGTCGAGCACGGCGCGGGCGAAATCCTCCAGCTCTGGACCAAAAGACTTGGGGTATCCCTGGGGCTCCATGAGGGGCTTGCCCTGGCGGTTCTGGGCATCGAAGAGGCGGAGGCCCCCCCCAAAGGAGCCGTCGAGCACCAACTCTCCCTTGGTGCCGGTGACGCGCCACCAGGGTTCGGGGCCCATCACCGTGGCCACCATCATGGCGTCGAAGCCGGCCACCGCGCCCGACTGGAAGCGGAAGAGGGCCCGCACCAGGGACTCGCCCTCCATCTGTTTGAGCGGATGGCCGGTGACGGCCACCACTTCGTCGATCTCGCCCAGCCATATGCGCAGGGGCCGCATCCAGTGGGAACCCCCGTCGATGGTGATGCCCCCGCCGGTGCGGGACTGCTCGTAGCGCCAGGGTTTCTTCTCCTTGAACCAGTATTCGTCGAACTCGCAGACAAAGGCGGCCCGGGCGGTGATGATCTCGCCGATGGCCCCGCTGCGGATCACTTCCTGGGCCCTGACGACCTCGGGCCAGTACTGGGCGTTTTCGGCCACCATGAAGACGGTGCTGGCCTGTTTGGCCGCGGCCATGATGCGGGCGCAGCCCTCGAGGGTGGGGGCCATGGGTTTTTCCAGCAGCACGTGCTTGCCGGCGGCGAAGGCCTGGAGGGCGCAGCGCTCGTGCAGGTCGTGGGGGAGCATGATGTCCACGGCGTCGAACTCGCCCTGGTCCAGGGCTTGGTCCAGCGAGGTGAAGGCCTTGGCGCCGGTCCCGGCGGCGAATTTCTCGGCCTTGGCCCGGTCCAGGTCGATGGCGGCTGTCACCTGGATGCGGGGGACGCGCTCTTTGATGCCGTCGAGGTGATAGCGGGCGATGGCGCCGCAGCCGAGCAGGGCGAGTCTGAGGGTATCGGGCATGGGATTCCTCCGCAGGGGATGGTTCTCAGGGTGGCTGAATGGCCAGAATGTACATATTGCAACCCCCGCAGATCAACTCTCAGTACAGAAACCCGAACAGATACAATGGCATGGTCGTTTTGCTCCCTGCCAGGATGCCGTCCTTGACGACAAAGGCTCTGTCTGCTGCACGGCGCACCTGTTTGCCGCTCTTGCCCTTGCCGCCGATTTCAAAAACCATGCCCCCAGCCTTGAAATCTCCGGCCTGCCGGCTGTAGAAGACGGTCTCTCCGGCATTTTCCACAGTGCTGAGAAAGAACAGTTCGCGCGCCGAGCCGATGTCCACCTCCTGCCCCAGGCCGCGGCATATCGCCTGCAGCAAGCTCGTGTTGTCCAGGTAGACCTTTTCGGGCTTGCGGATCAGCTGGCTGCCTCGGTGATCCGGAAAGAGCAGGCGCACTAGACCGGTGGCCTGCAGGATGCGGATATAGTGCAGCGCGGTCTTGTCGTCGATGCCCAGATTGTGGGCCAGGTTGTGCGTGCTGATGTCGCCGGGTGGAATGGTCGCCAGAAAGTAGAGGATCTTTTTGAAATGGTACAGGCTGGCCGTGTGCAGGTTGTAGAAACTGGCTATATCCGAGAAGACGGTCTTCTCGATGACGGCCTCTATCTTTTCGTAGTAGTGGCTCCCTTCCTCAAAGACAAAGGGATAGTAGCCCTCTTTCAGGTACTCGGTAAAATGTCCTCTGATCCGGGGGATCTGCGACAGCTCCAGCGCTACCTCGACGTGCCGGGAAGTGAGGGTCTCAAAGTCAAAGGCAGCATGGCTGCCGCCGGTCTTGAAGTTCAGGTACTCGCGGAAAGACAAGCCCCTGAGATAGCGGAGGACGGCCCGGCGGGACAAATCGTGCGCGCCCTTGAGCAGGTCGGCGCTCGAACTGCCGGAAAAGACGATCTTGAGGCGGGGGAAGGAGTCGTAGATGTTCTTCAGTTCCTGGTTCCAGTTCCGGTACTTGTGGATCTCGTCGATGAAGAAGAGCCTGAGGTCCTCGGTCTCGTACAACTGTTGCACGAACTCGAAGAGGGTCACCTTGCTGAAGTAGAGGTGGTCAGCTGAGAAGTAGAAGGCGTCCTGGGGGTTTTTGACCTTGTTTTTGATGTACTGGAGCAGCAGGGTAGTCTTGCCGACGCCGCGAGGGCCGAGGAGGCCGGTCAGTCGGTCGGCCACCTCGAAGGAGTCGTACAAATAGCGGTAGGTGGGGATGTTCAGTTCGTTGATCAGGCGGTAGTAGGTATTCCTCAGCAGATCGCTCATTTGGATTAGACTCCAAATTTTTTATAGTCTACTTGGAATATACTCTAAATCTGTCTCACAGACAATCCATTCCTGAACACTGTTGCACACGTCCACATGCGGACGTACGCAACGCTTTGCTCCCCTGATCCTCTCCGCATAGTACTCTCCATAGAAATTTGTTTTTATTGAGTTTAATTGGAATCTATCCTCCGTGGTACAGGCTTTGCGAACTGGAGAACCAGCGGCGAGAAAAGCCCGGCCAGTCCCTGGCCGCAAAATTCCCATTCCAAACAAACGGAGGAGTAGCTATGCGTGGGATGAAGATTTTACTGATCGGCCTTATCGTTGCCTTGTCCTCAGGCAGTGGTTATGCGAATGAAGAGATCACCGCAGACCTGCCCGGCGGAGCGCAGATGGAGTTCGCGGGGATCGAGCCGGGGACCTTCACCATGGGCGACGCCGAATCGGGGTATGCGCCGCACCAGGTGACGATCAGCAAGGGGTTCTACCTGGGAAGGTACGAGATCACCCAGGAGCAGTGGAAGGCAGTGATGGGGACGAGTCCGTGGTCTGTAGATTCCTCTGTGCGGGAGAATCCAAACCACCCGGCGGTGTACATTTCGTGGAACGATGTGCAGGCATTCATCCACAAGTTGAACCAGGCAGCGGGGGATTCGCTGTATCGGCTGCCGAGTGAGGCGGAATGGGAGTATGCGTGCCGTGCGGGGACGACGACGCGGTGGTCCTTCGGCGACGATGAAAGTCAGTTGAAGGACTATGCGTGGTACGAGGAAAACGCCAATAGAGAGGGGTTGGTGGATGCCCATGCAGTGGGGACCAAGCTGCCGAACCCGTGGGGCCTGTACGACATGCACGGGAACCTGTGGGAGTGGGTGCAGGACTGGTATGGAATTCCTTCGAGTGGAGCACAGATAGACCCTCAAGGCCCTAGTAGCGGGAAAGCTGGCCTCTTGCGGGGTGGCAGCTTCTTCCGCGAGGCCCGGGCCTTGCGGTCGGCGAGTCGCACCAGCGCCGGTCCGCACGACAACAAGGGCAACGTCGTTGGCGCGCGCCTGTTGAGGATGGGGCCTAAAATTGGAACAGCAGTCACTCCTCAGAGCTGGGGACAGCTCAAGAAGGACGCTCGCTGATCCGCAATTGCCTCCGTCAATTCCGCAGACCCTGGGGTTATCAGGCAATCCCAGGGCCTGCGGTGCATTTGCGTTTGTGGCGGTCCGCTTGGCCACACCGAGCCCGCCGTGGTATATTGCGCTGCAAATTCTGTTGCGAGAAGGATCACCACCGGAGCGACCCGCCAGTGAGCGCCATTCCGGAGCGGCGGGATATGGCACTGCCCGCTGAATCACTCGTCAAAAAGGGTTCCTAGATCCCGCGCGGCATGAAGCACTCTGACGATTTCGATCCTGTTGACTATCAACTGGTAGAAGATCAAGTGCTTTTCAAATCCTTTCACCGGCCATCTGCGGAGGTCTTTGAGCGCTTGATGATCGAATTGCTGAAGGCTGCCGATCTGGGGCATCTCGACGAGCAGCTCAAAAGCCTCTTGCACCGCAGACAGGAACCGATCGGCAGCGTCGGGATTATCCTGGGCGAGGTAGACAAAGAGCGCGTCGATATCCCTGTCTGCCTGGGGGCGGATAGAGAGGCTGCGTCTCACGTCCCGGTCTTTTTCTGACGCTGCGCCAGGGCAGAGCGCTTTTTCTTCCAGTACTGCTCAGAGATTTCCATGGGGCGACCTGAGCCGAGGCCCTGGAGCAAAAGGAGTTCTAACTTCTCTTGTTCCCGGTGCTTCTTGTCCTCCCGGATGAGCGCGCGGAGGTAATCGCTGGGGTTGCTGAATTCTCCTTCGGCGCAGCGCTCCTTGACGTATTTCTTGAGCGCCTCTGGCAGGGAGATGTTCATCGACGCAGTCATGGAATGGCTCCTCTTGGGTGTGAGAATAGGGTAGGATAAATGGCAATCATTGTCAATGATTGCCAGGGCGAGGATGAACCATGACTGAAACTATCACTCGCAGCCGTAAACTCCTCCCCAAAGGCACCTGGCGCACCTACACCACCGCCGAGGGCCTGGCCGGCCTGCAGACCGAGCACCTCGCCGAGGATGCCGAAGGGTTCCTCTGGATCGGCACCTGGGACAGCGGCGTCAGCCGCTTCGGCGGGGACGAGTTTTGCACCTTCACCACCAAAGACGGCCTCCCCCACAACCGGGTCCAGGCCATTCTCCTGGACCGGCAGGGGAGGTTGTGGTTCGGCACGCAGGGAGGGGTGTGCTGGTGGGACGGGAAGGAGTTCCGCCGCTTCGGCCCGGGCAATGGCGTCTCCGACAAGCCGATCTCTTTCATCTTTGAGGATCAGGAGGGGAAATTATGGTTCGCCGGCAGAGAGGCCCTGGGCTATTGGGATGGTTCCTTTCACGACCTGGTCCCTGAATACTACCGGCAGCACGGGCAAGCGCCTTCTTCCGGTCTGGGGATTGAATGCCGGGGCATTGCCCAGGACCGGGAGGAGGCCCTCTGGTTTGGTTTTATCAGTAGCAATCTGGTGCGCTACGACGGCGAGCGCTTTTACAGATATGGGGAGGAGCATGGTCTGGTGGCTGGTGCCTATGCTGTGGCCCAGGGTGCGGAAGGCACCTTGTGGGTAGGAACCGATACCAGTCTCTATCGCTACGACGGCCACACCTTCCAAGCCGTGCCGCTAGAAGGCGAGGTCTATGTCCGCAAGATCCAGCGCGATCGGGAAGGCCAGACCTGGATCTGTACAACTGGCGCAGGGGTCTTTTGCTATGACGGGGCAGAGTTCCACTATTTCACCTCTCAGGACGGCCTGGCCTACGACTGGGTCAACGCCGTGTTCCAGGACCGCGAAGGTCAGATCTGGTTTGCCACCTATGGTGGGGGGCTCAGTTGCTGCGATCCCCACAGCATCCAGGTCCTCGGAGAGCAGGAGGGGCTGCCCAAGAGTACGGTTTCCGCCCTTGCAGAGGATCATCGCGGCCGCATCTGGATGGGATTTGCTACCTTCAGTACACCAGCAGCTCTGGCTGCCTATTACGACGGGGAGCACCTGGAGACCCTGGGCGAGCAAGAGGGCATGGACAGTTGCCTGATCCTCTACGTGGATTCGCGCGATCGCCTGTGGTGTGGCGGG
>JACPJE010000155.1 GCA_016187725.1 Candidatus Latescibacterota bacterium | reverse complement strand
GGCCAGACGCTGCTCGCGGATGACCGCGGTGGCCAGGCTGCTGAACCAGTCGTGCAATTCGGTGTCGGTGAGGTTCTGGGAGATGTACTTGCAGTCCTGCGGACCGGTAACCGGGTCGGGGCCGATCACGAAGTAGGCGAAGAGTTCGCCCCGGGCCACCAACTGGTTGAGCCGGGCCTGGGGATCACCATCGCCCTGGGGCACTTCCAGACGGCGGTACCGGCTTTGGGAAAACTTGAGTCCCAGTTCCTTCAACTCGGCGGCCGGGATCTGCCTCCGCCACTGCAGCAGTTGGGCGCGCTCCTCCAGCAGGGCGCGGGTCTGGTCCGGCAGCGCCGCTCCGGCCCCGGCGGGCAGTTCCTCCCTGGCCAGCAGTTCGAGGACTTGGGCGCGCTGGGTTTCTTCGAGGGGCAGCAGCCCCAGGGCCAGTTGGCGCAGCGCTTCGGGCAGGGCCGCGAAGGGGCGGTCTCCCTGGCGGTAGGCCCCGGCGGCCATTTCAAAGGCGGCGCGCAAATCCTGGGCGGCCGATTTCTCTTCCACCTGGCGCAGGAGAAAGCCGGAGTGGTCGAGTACCGCAAAGGTGCGCGCCTCCTTGGCCCGGGCCAGCAGCATGGGTACGCACAGGGCCAGGGTGATGATGATGGGAAAGGTGAGGATGCCGATCCAGAAGGCCTTGGTGCGCAGGTTTTCCAGGTACTCGCGCCGGGCGACCAGGTAGACCTCAGACATCCGCATCGACGTGGCCTCCCACCGCCCGGACAAAGACCTCGTGGAGCGAGGTGGAGCGCACCTCGAAGCGCCGGACCCGGGCCTGGCCTACCAGGGCGGCCAAAATCTGTTGTGGGTCCGCCCCCTCGGCCAGGGAGAGGTCGGCCTGCCTGCCCGAGGCGCTGACCCGGATCACTCCGGGCAGGCGCGCCCACTCCACCTCGGTCTCGACTTCGACCAGCACGCTGCGGCCGCCGCTGGCGCGCACCTCTTCGAGGGGGCCTTCGACCAACTTGCGGCCCCGGTCGATGAGCACCACCCGGTCGCACAGCTGCTCGGCCTGCTCCATGACGTGGGTGGAGAAGATCACGGTCCGGCCCTCCCGCCTCAGTTCCAGGACGAGGTCGCGCATGGCATCCCGGCTGAGGGGGTCCAGTCCAGAGAAGGGCTCGTCCAGGATCACCAGCTCGGGGCGGTGGATCAGGGAGATGAGGATCTGCAGCTTCTGCCCCATGCCCTTGGAGAGGGCCTCGCATTTCTTGTCGGCCCATTCCGCCAGGTCCAGCGCTTCGAGCAACTCGCCGGCCCGCTGCCTGGCCCGGCCGGCCTCCATCCCCTTGAGCTGGGCGAAGTAGAGGATCAGGTCCCGCACCCGCATCTTCTTGTAGAGCCCCTTTTCCTCGGGCAGGTACCCCAGGCGGTGCTTGACCTGGGACGGATCGGACTGGCCCAGCACCCGGAGTTGCCCGGCGTCGGGGCGGAAGATGCCGATGATCAGGCGGATGGTGGTGGTCTTGCCCGCCCCGTTGGGGCCCAGGAAACCGCAGATGCAGCCGGCGGGGATGCGCAGCCGCAGATCGTCGAGGGCCACCTTCTCCCCGAAGCTCTTGCGCACTCCTTCGAGCACTACCGCGTCTGGCGAGGATCGCTCTTCCATTGACAGGGGAATCGCTATTGGTGATTTTGGTCCGCGATGGTCATGTCCTCCCCCCACTCCGACCCTTTCTTCGCCCTGACCCAGGGCCCCGACGAGCAGATCGACCTGGTGCGCTGCGCCCTGCTCATCGCCCGCGACGCCTATCCCCAGCTCGACGTGGAGGTCTATGCGGCGCGGGTGGCGGGCATGGCTGCCGAACTGGGGCCGCGCTGCGCCGGCCGTGCCGCCCTGGAGCGCCTGCGGGAACTCAACCACTACCTGTTCGAGGAACAGGGGTTCAGGGGCTCGCCCCAGGAGCATTACTACGACCCGCGCAACAGCTACCTCAACGAGGTGCTGGAGCGCCGCCTGGGCATCCCCATCACCCTGGCCCTGCTCTATCTGGCCGTGGGCCGCCAGCTCGGCCTGGTCCTGGAGGGGGTCAATTTCCCCGGCCACTTCCTGGTGCGCTGCGCCCTGCACGGCGAGGCCCTGTTCGTGGACCCCTTCACCGGGGGCCGGATTCTGGAGACCCAGGATCTGGAAGAGCTGTTGCGCCGCGTCAACCGCGGCCAACCCATGCCCCTGGAAGAGCGCTTTCTGCGGGCCGCCTCACCCAGGCAAATCCTGGCCCGCATGCTGCGCAACCTCAAGCAGATCCACATCCGCCAGCGCCAGTTCACCCAGGCCATCCGCGCCGGCGAGCAGATCCTCTGGCTCCAGCCCTCCGAAGCGGAGGACTACCGGGACCTGGGGTACCTCTACTACCAGGTCAGGGACAACCGCCGCTCTCTCGAAGCACTGGAGGAATACCTGCGCCGCACCGGCGAACCCGAAGACGCCGGGGAGGTGCGCAGCCTCATCCAGGACCTGGCCACCCGGCTGGGGGCCCTGAACTAGGGTCCAGGTCCATCAGTCCCGTCCCCTCAGCCGTTCCTGGGGTCGAGGGCACGGCGCACGGCCTGCAGAATCTCGGCGAACTGGAGGGGCTTGTGCAACACCTCCACTACCTGGGGACGGCCTTCCCACCCCTCTCCGTAGCCGGTGAAGAGCAGGATTTTCAGGTGTGGGGCCAGTTCGCCCAGCCGTTCCAGCACCTGCTCGCCCGACAGCCGTGGCATGGCCAGATCGAGGATCACCAGGTCGACCTGGCCCCCGACCTGCCCGAAAAGTTCCAGCCCCTCGACCCCGTCGCCGGCCTCGAGCACGCGGTACCCGGCGCGCTTGAGGAGCTGGGCCACGGTCTCGCGCACCACGGCCTCGTCTTCGACCAGCAGGACGGTCTGGCCCTCCGGCGGGGCCGGAAGCTGTTCCGGGCGGGGGTGGCCCAGCGGCAGGTAGATCCAGAAGCAGGCGCCCGCTCCGGGCGCGCTCTGGCATTCGATCCAGCCCTGGTGCTCGCGCACAATGCCATAGGCAGTGGCCAGCCCCAGACCTGTGCCCTTGCCCACCTCCTTGGTGGTGAAGAAGGGCTCGAAGATGCGCTCCCGGACCGCCTCGTCCATGCCGGCGCCGTTGTCGGCGATTTGCAGCTGGGCATAGGGACCAGGGCCGGCCTCCGGGGGGACCGGCTGCTCCAGTTCGGCCTCCTCGACCCGCCGCAGGGCGATGTGGATCAGGGGGGAGGAGGGCCGGGTTTCCTCCATGGCGTCGCGGGCATTGAGACACAGGTTGAGGCCGGCCTGCTCCAGAGGGCCGGCCTCTCCGGCGATCACCAGCGAGGGGGGGGCGTCGACGCTCAGGATGATGCGCGGGTCGAAGGTCTGGCGGCAGCGGGCGGCGATGCGGTCCACCACGCCGCGCAGGTCCACCGGCGTGCGATGGCTGCGGCGCGCGGGGCGGGTGAAGGCGCTGAGCTGGCGGACGACCTCGGCGCCCTGGCGGGTGGCCAGTTCGGCCTCTTGCAGGGGAAAGCGCAGGGACTCGGGGGCGTCCATCAGGGCCAGTTCGATGTTGCCCATGATCACCTGGAGGATATTGTTGAAGTTGTGGGCCACCCCGGCGCTGAGCTGGCCCACGGCCTCCAGTTTCCTCACCTGGTGCAGCTGGGCCTCTAGCTGGGCCCGGTCTTCCTCGGTGCGCTTGCGCTCGGTGATGTCCTGGAACACGGCCTGGAGGTTGTAGACCATCCCCTGCGGGCCGGTGAGGGGATAGAAGACCCCCGAAGCCCAGCGGTACTCCCCCACCTTTCCCTGGTAGCGGAATTCGATATCCCTGAGCACCTGGCCGGCCATGGCCCGCTCCTGCGCGTTCTGCAGGGCAGGCAGATCTTCCGGGTGGACCCGCTGCCATCCCAGGGCCGGTTCGGCGCGCAGCGTCTCGGCGCTCAGGCCGATCCAGTCCTGGATATGGGGGCTGATATAGAGGAAATTCCCCGCCTGGTCCCACAGCATCACCACGAAATAGGGGATGGCGCTCAGGCTCTGATAGCGCGCCGTGACCAGTTCCAGCTGCTCTTCCTGATGCCTCAGTTCGGTGGTGTCTTCGCGCAGGATGAGGGCGCCGGCGACGCGCCCCTCCCGGTCTCTGACCGGCCGGGCGCGCACCTCGACGTAGATCCGCCTCCCACCGCTGGTGCGCGGCGAGGCCCAGCTGAACACACTCTCGCGGCCCTCTTCGAGCACCGCCTGAAGCAGGCCCTGCATCAGGTGGTACTCTTCCTCCTTGCCGGCAAAGTCGAGGAGGTGGAAGCCGAGGCGGTCCTCCAGGCGGAGGTTGCGGCCGTGCTGGCGGGCGTAGTCGAGGAAGGCCTGGTTGATGCCGGCGATGCGGCCCTCCCGGTCCACCAGGGTGGCGGGCAGGGGCAGGGCTTCGAAGAGATCGCCGGCGGCGAAGGACAGGGTGTTCATCTTGACGTCAGAGAGGGCGAAACGCTATACTGATCCCCAAAGGAGTACAGCCGTGAACCGAAAAGTCCGGGTGGCAGCGCGGCTCAAAGGGCCGGTGGTGCCTCTCAACCTGTGTTTTCGCCCCGACGGGATCGTGGATCTGGGGGCGGTGGCCAGGTACGTGCGCTGGCTGGGCGACCAGGGCGCCCCGGTGCTGCTCTTGACCTACGGCAGCAGCGAATTCGCCAGCCTGAGCGAGGCGGATATCTGGCAGCTGACCGAGGCGGTGGCCAGGGCCAACGAGGGCCGCGCCCTCTTCATCGCCGCCACCGGCTTTTGGCCGGCCCGCCGCGCTGCCGAGTTCCTGCGCCACGCCGACCAGGTGGGCGCCGACGCGGTCAAGGTGCAGATCCATCCCTTTCACCCCCGGAGCCGCGAGTTCACCCTGGGGTACTTCGATCTGCTCCAGGAGGCCGGCGATTTGCCCCTGCTCTTGTGGGACATCGCCCCGCAGACCCTGCCGGTGGAGTTGGTGGCCGAATTGGCCGGCCGGCCCAACGTCGCCGGCATCAAGAACGACGGCGACCAGTTCTACCACTACTACGACCTGATCCGCGCCACCGCCGGCTGCGACTTTGCGGTGATCAGCGGCGGCCAGATGCGCAACTTCGCCTTCGGCTTCCAGGTGGGCTCGCCGGCCTATCTGTGCACCATCGCCCCCTTCCGCCCCGACCTGGCCCTGCAGTTCCACGCGGCGCTGGTCGCCCGGCGCTACGAGGAGGCCTGGGCCCTGGTCTACCGCTACGAGGAGCCCTGGCTGACCAGGGCGGTGGAACTGGGCTGGCTGCAGTCCATCAAGGCCGCCCTCTGCCTGCACGGCCTGTACCCCAACCATCTGCCCTGCCCGCCCCTGCCGTCCCTCAATCCGGCCCAGGTGGGGGAGGTGCGCCGGGTGCTGGAGTCCACCTTTGGGCCGCTGCCTCAGGGCTGATCCTGCTGCTGCGCCCGGCCCAGGTGCTCCAGCATGTTGCGGATGTCGAAGATCCCTCTGAAGGCCACGTAGATCACCACCGTCGAATACCAGACCACTGCCGCGGCGGTCAGCAGCCACCAGAACCAGTGTTCGCCCATATTCCCTCCCTCAGTCCTGTTTGGGCTTGAGCAGAGAGCCGGCCACCATGGCCACCCCGCTCAACAGATACGCGGCGATCCCCGAGGTGTAGGGTCCGATGGCCTTGGCCGTTGCCGGCTCTACCTTTTCCATGACCAGGAAACCCAGCGGGATGACGGCGCTGACCGCGATGGAGGCGATGGCCCCCCAGTTGTTGGCCCCCTTCCAGTAGCAGCAGGCGATGAGCAGGGTGGAGATGCTGGCCAGGTAGATGGTCCCGGTGAGGGTCAGGTAGGTCCACAGGTCTCCTTCGAGCTTGTACCACAGCCCGAAGACGAGCAGGAAGAGCCCGATGGCCGCCACGATGCAGCGGTTCCACAGGAGCCCCTTGCGTTCCGACCAGCCCTTGCGGAAGGGCGCCATGATGTCGTTGTAGATCACCCCGCCCCAGGTGAGCATGTAGGAGGAGTCGGTGGACATGTCCGCGGCCAGCATGGCGGCGATCAGGATGCCCATCAGGCCGACGGGGACCAGGGTGCTCAGGAAAAGAGGCATGGCGTAGAGGGAGGGGGTCTCCTGCATCTGGGGCGACAGGGTCTGGATCATCTGCGGGGTGAGGGTGGCCAGGGCGGCGATGCCCCAGATCCCCGGAATCAGGAAGCGGCAGACGAAGAAGAAGGAGGTGCGGGTGTAGACCTGCCGGCCGGTGCGGGTGTCCTTGGCGGCCAGCACCCGGGCGATGGAGGTCTGCCAGGTGAGCACTGCGGCAGTGGTGAGGAAGAGGTTGAACACCACGAACTCCCAGCCCATCTCCGGGTTGATGAAGGGATTGAAGCCTCCCGGGCCGATCTTCTCGGCCACTGCCCCCACCAGTCGATCCCAACCCACCTCGATGAGCGCCAGGAGGGTCACGGCGACCAGGCCGATGCTCATCACCACGAACTGCAGGAAATCGGTGATCAGCACCGAGAGCATGCCTCCCATGATGGTGTACACCGCCACCCCCACCAGCAGGATGGTCATGGTGGCTTCCAGGTGGCTGGGGTTCAGGCCGCAGGTGACCACCAGGAACTCGCCGCCCACCCGCAGGAATACCCCCATGTTCAGCAGGCCGCCCAGCACGATCACCACGCCGGAGAGCCAGCGCACGAAGGTGCCGAAGCGCTGCTCCAAAAGTTCGGGGATGGTCATCACCCCCGAGTCGCGCAGGGGTTTGACGCAAAAACCCGTGTACCCCACCAGGAACATGGCCGTGGCGTTGAGCAGGCCGGGGGTGGCCCCGGCAAAGCCGTACTTGTACCCGTTCTGGGCGGTGTACATGGCGGTCACCACCCCGAACTCGGTGGCTGCCAGCGAGGCGATGCCCAGGTACACGTTCATCTCGCGGCCGGCCACCAGGAAGTCCTCGACCTTGCCCACGTATTTGCGCACCGCCACCCCGGCGATCATGGTGGCCAGCAGGTACAGGCCGACGATGCTGCCGTCTATTGCCCAGGAGAAATGTGTCAAGAGGCCCTCCTTTTAGCTGGGGTGGGGATATGATACGGCCAAAGGCGGGCCAGGGGCAAGGGGAAGTTCACTGGTCTGGCGCTGCGTCGGGCGACCTCAGTAGGGCCACTGCCAGTTCTTGATCTCGGGCATATCGTCGCCGTGGGCCTGGATGTAGTGCTGGTGCTCGATGAGCTGGTTGCGCAGGGCCTGCTTGACGTGGGCGGCAATGCGCCCCAGCCTGGGCACCCGGTCGATGACATCCATGGCCAGGTGGAAGCGGTCCAGGTCATTGAGCACCACCATGTCGAAGGGGGTGGTGGTGGTGCCCTCCTCCTTGTAGCCGCGCACGTGGAGTTTGGCGTGGTTGGTCCGGCGGTAGGTGAGCCGGTGGATCAGCCAGGGGTAGCCGTGAAAGGCGAAGATGATGGGCTGGTCGGGGGTGAAGAGGGAGTCGAAGTCCTTGTCCGACAGGCCGTGCGGGTGCTCGCTGGAAGGCTGCAGGGTCATCAGGTCCACCACGTTGACCACCCGGACCTTGAGGTCGGGGAAGTGCTGGCGCAAGAGGTCCACCGCGGCCAGGGTCTCCAGGGTGGGGACGTCGCCGGCGCAGGCCATCACCACTTCTGGTTCGTCCTGCTGGTCGTTGCTGGCCCATTCCCAGATGCCCACCCCGGCGCTGCAGTGCTTGACGGCCGCGTCCATGTCGAGGTACTGGAGGGCCGGCTGCTTGCCGGCCACGATCACGTTGATGTAGTGGCGGCTGCGCAGGCAGTGGTCGGTCACCGAGAGCAGGGTATTGGCGTCGGGGGGCAGGTAGACCCGCACCACCTCGGCCTTCTTGTTGACCACGTGGTCCAGAAAGCCGGGGTCCTGGTGGCTGAAACCGTTGTGGTCCTGCCGCCACACGTGGGAGGTGAGCAGGTAATTGAGGGAGGCGATGGGCCGGCGCCAGGGGATGTGACGGGTGGTCTTGAGCCACTTGGCGTGCTGGTTGAACATCGAGTCCACGATGTGGATGAAGGCCTCGTAACAGGAGAAGAACCCGTGCCGGCCGGTGAGCAGGTAACCCTCCAGCCAGCCCTGGCACAGGTGCTCGCTGAGCACCTCCATCACCCTGCCCTCCGGGGAGACGTGGTCGTCGGTGGGCAGGATCTGGGCAGTGGAGACCCGGTCGGTGACCTCGAAGAGGGCGCCCAGCCGGTTGGAGGCGGTCTCGTCGGGGCCCATCACCCGGAAGTTGCCCTGCCCGGCGTTGCGCCGCATCACCTCCTTGAGGAAGTGGCCCATCACCCGGGCCGCCTCGGCCTCGGTGGTCCCGGGCCGGGGCACCGCCACGGCAAAGTCGCGGAAATCGGGCATCTTGAGGTCCTTGAGCAGCACCCCGCCGTTGGCGTGGGGATTGGCCCCCATGCGGCGCTCGCCCCTGGGAGCCAGGGCCGCCAGCTCGGGCAGGAGCCGGCCCTGCCCGTCGAAGAGTTCCTCGGGCCGGTAAGTCTTCATCCACTCCTCCAGCAGCTTCAAATGCCCGGGTTTGGCCGCCAGCTCGGAGAGGGGCACCTGGTGGGAGCGGAAGGAGCCTTCGACCTGCACCCCGTCCACCACCTTGGGCCCGGTCCAGCCCTTGGGGGTGCGCAGCACGATGGCCGGCCAGCGGGGTCGCTCGGTGAAGCCTTTGGCGCGGGCCTGCCGCTGGATGCGCTGGATGCGGGCGAGGGCCGCGTCTAGGGTGGCCCCCATGCGCTGGTGCATGGTGGGGGGATCGTCTCCCTCCACGAAGTAGACCTGGTGGCCGTAGCCTTCCAGCAGGCTGGTCAGTTCCTGCCGGCTCAGGCGCGCCAGCACCGTGGGGTTGGCGATCTTGTACCCGTTCAGGTGGAGGATGGGGAGCACGGCCCCGTCGCGGGCCGGGTTGAGGAATTTGTTCGAATGCCAACTGGCCGCCAGGGGGCCGGTCTCGGCCTCCCCGTCGCCCACCACGCAGCAGGCCAGCAGTTGGGGGTTGTCGAGGACCGCCCCGTACGCGTGCAAGAGCGCGTAGCCCAGCTCCCCGCCCTCGTGGATGGAGCCGGGGGTTTCGGGGGCCACGTGGCTGGGGATGCCGCCGGGGAAGGAGAACTGCTTGAAGAGCTTCTTCATCCCCTCCTCGTCCTGCGAGACGTCGGGATAGGTCTCGCTGTAGACCCCCTCCAGATAGGTGTTGGCCACCAGGCCCGGACCGCCGTGCCCGGGCCCAGTGACGTAGAGGACGCTCAGGTCGCGCTTGTCGATCTGGCGGTTGAGGTGGGCGTAGATGAAGTTGAGCCCGGGGGTGGTGCCCCAGTGGCCCAGGAGCCTGGGCTTGACGTGCTCCAGCTTCAGGGGCTGGCGCAGCAGGGGGTTGTCCAGCAGGTAGATCTGGCCCACGGACAGGTAGTTGGCTGCCCGCCAGTACGCGTCGATCTTATGCAGTTCATCGCGGCCGAGGGGTTGCTTGTCCTTCAGTTCTATGGCTGCCATTGCGCGTCTCCTTTTTCTTACGCGCCGGCTCCCTCCCACTCCAGCACCACGCCCATGGCCCGGGAGCGGTCCGCCAGCAGCTCGGCGTAGATGCGGGGCGCCTCGGCATAGGGCCGGCGGTGGCTGATCAGCGAGGCGATCTCCAGTTCCCCTTCGGCGACCAGGTCGAAGAAGAGTTCAGCGTGCCGCTGCTGGGTCCACGGATGGTGCGGGGTCTCGCAGTTGGGATGGGAGGAGTTGTGGGCGCCGATGATGGTGTAGCTGGGAGAGTTGCACAGGTCGTGAAAGTCGAAGAGCGGGGTGGGGCCGCGCGGGCTGCTCAACAACACCATCCGGCCCTGCCGCCGGAGCAGGGCGAATTCCCCGGGGATGGCCTCGGGATTGCCGGTCAGTTCAAAGACCACGTCGGCCAGGCGGCCGCGGGTCAGGGCCTGCACCCTGGGGACCAGGTCGCCCTCGGCCGGATTGAGCGCTGCCATGCGGGGGAGGCGGGGGAGCAGGGCCAGCCGGCTGGGGGCCACCTCCACCCCGATCACCAGGCCGGCCCCGGCCAGGCGGCACAGCCGCGCCACCAGTTGCCCCAGCAGGCCCAGGCCGTAGACCGCCACCGTCTCCCCCCAGGTCACCTCGCCCCGGCGCACCCCGTTCATGGCGATCTCGGCCAGGGTGAAGAAGGCGGCCTGCTCATCGGGGATTTCGCGGTGGATCTGGCGCAGGGAGGCGGGCCGGCCCAGCACATAGGCTGCGTGGGGCGCGTACGAGGCCACCTTGCGGCCCAGCCAGGCCTGGTCCAGTTCGGGCCCCACTTCTACCACCGTGCCTAGATGATCGTACCCGGGCACAAAGGGGAAGCGGCCGTAGTCGGCCCAGCGGGATTTGGGGGGGAACTGGCCGTTGAGGATGGTCAGTTCAGTGCCGGTGCTGATCAGGGTGCGCCGCGTCTGGATCAGCAGTTCGCCGGCGGTTGGGACGGGCAGGGGGCGGTCCTCCACTGCCACCTGTCTTGGCGCGGTGAAAACCACGGTCGGGTTGCGCATGCCTCCGTGCTCCTAGGCCAGCTGCGCCCAGCGTTTCAGGTCCACCTGGCCGATGACCGGCCGGTTCTGGAAGAAGGACTCCAGGGCGCAGAGGGTGAACTCGCCGATGCGGTGGTACCCGTACTGGCCGGCCCCGGAGGTGTGCGGGGTGATCACCACGTTGCTCAGGTTGCGCAGGGGGTGGTCTGCAGGCAGGGGCTCGGGATCAGTGACATCCAGCTGCACCAGGATGCGCCCGGTGCGGGCCTCGGCCAGCAGGGCCTGGTGGTCGAGGACCGAGCCGCGCGAGGTATTGATGAAGACCGCACCGTCGCGCAGCAGCCGCAGCTGTGGGGCGCCGATGAGGTGGAAGGTCTGGGGGATCTTGGGGGCGTGCACAGTGACCATGTCGGCACGGCGGAAGACCTCGTCCAGTTCCACCTGCTGCACGCCCAGCCGGCCGGCGTCCCAGTCGCTGAGGAAGGGATCGCAGACCAGGATCTGCACGTCGAAGGGCTGCAGCAGGCGGATCACCTCGCGGCCCACGGTGCTGGCGCTGACCATGCCGAGAACGGCCCCTCTCAGGTACTGGCCGCTCCTGGGCAGGTCCGGGGCGTGCCAGAGCCCTTTTTCGCGGATGTTGCGGGCGTGCTCGAACCACTGCCGGCTCATGGCGATCAACGCGCCGACCGTGTGCTCGGCCACGTTGAGGGCGATGGCGGCGTTGGCGCTGGCCACGCAGAAATGGCGCGGGATCAGCTGGCTGTCGACCTGCTCCTGGGTGAAGAGGTGCTTCACCGAGCCGGCCGCATGGGAGACGATGCGCAATCGCGTCGCCCGCCGCAGCGCTTCCGCGCTCAGGGGCGGAGTGCCCCAGCCACTCACCAGGCCCTCGAATTCCCCGATGCGCTCCTCGACCTGCTGGGCGGTGTAGCCTTCGGGGCCGGGGTTGGCGCTCAGGGCAAAGTTCTGCTGCAGGCGCTGGTAGGTGGCGGGGGCGAAGACCCTCTGCGTGTGCGCGGGAGTGGGCAGGTACCAGATGGCGGGCAGGCTCATCGCGGCTGTTCTCCTAGGCTGTATATGGGGGAGAGTAGACAAAATCCGGGGTGGCGTCAAATAAGATGGATATAGTTGACACAGGCAGTGGGCCGTGATACCTTATCCCCGCTTTTCAACCTCAAAGGGGAGTCATGAGCTGGGGATACGCGCTCAAGCGCTTTGCCCTTTTCCTGGTGGTGATCTGGGCGGCGGCCAGCGTCAACTTCTTCATCCCGCGCCTGGGCACGGGGCGCGATCCCATCCGCGAAAAACTGGGCCAACTGGCCGCCAGCGGCGGGCTGCGGCAGGAGGGGGTGGAGGAGATGGTGAAGGCGTACCAGGCCAAGTTCGGCCTGGACAAGCCCCTCTACGTCCAGTACTTCAATTACCTGGGCGACCTGCTCACCCTGGACCTGGGCTATTCCCTGGCCAACTACCCGGCCCGGGTGGGCCAGATGATCGCCAATGCCATGCCCTGGACCCTGGGGCTTTTGCTGGTCTCCACCCTGATCAGTTTCAGCTTCGGCACCCTGGCCGGGGCCCTGGTGGCCTGGCCCCGCTCCCCCCGTTTCCTCCAGGGGTTGGTGGTGCCGCTGATGACCCTGTCGGCCATCCCCTACTACCTGCTGGGCTTGATCCTGCTCTACTTGTTGGGACTGCAGCTCAAGCTCTTTCCCCTGTCGGGGGGATACGCCCCCGGCACCTTGCCGGCCTGGGATCTGGACTTCGCCCTGGAGGTGCTGCACCATTCGATCCTGCCGGCCCTCTCCATCGTGCTGGCCGCGGTGGGCTTCTGGGGCCTGGGGATGCGCGGCATGATGGTCAGCACCGTGGGCGAGGACTACATCGCCCTGGCCGAGGCCAACGGCCTCAAGGACCGCACCGTCTTTTTGCGCTACGCGGTGCGCAACGCCTTCCTGCCCCAGTTCACGGCCCTGGGTTTGTCGCTGGCCAACGTGGTGGCCGGCCAGGTGCTGGTGGAGGTGGTCTTTGCGTACCCGGGGGTGGGCACCCTGCTCTTCCAGTCCATCCAGTCCTCCGACTACACGGCCATCAACGGGGTGGTGTTCATCATCATCCTCTCCATCGGCCTGGTCACCATGATCATGGATTTCCTCTATCCGCTCCTCGATCCCCGCATCTCCCACCGCCGCTGATGGAACGCCTGCGCTCCTTCCTCTACTATCTGCGCGAAAATCCCAAGTTGGGCATCGGCCTGGGCATGGTCGCCGTCCTGTTGCTCTTCGGCGTGGTGGGCCGGCTGCTGGTGGAGCCGGGGATGGCCCAGCCCCTGTCCACCACCCCGCGCCAGGCCCCTTCCTGGGTCCATCTCTTCGGCACCGACGATGCGGGCCGGGATCTCTTGACGGTGATGGTGGTGGGCATGCCCCTGACCATCCGGGTCGGCTTTCTGGCCGGTGGCGTGGGCCTGGGCCTGGGGGTGTTGCTGGGTTTTGTGAGCGGGTACCTGGGCGGCAAGATCGACACCGCCATCCGCGGCACCGTGGACACCCTGCTCACCGTGCCCAGCCTGGTGGTGCTGATCTCCATCGCCTCCACGGTGCGCGAGGAGATCAGCATCGAATTGATGGCCCTGGTGGTGGCCTCGCTCTCGTGGATGTGGCCCACCCGCACCATCCGCGCCCAGGTGCTCACCCTGCGCGAGCGGGCCTATGTGCAGATGGCCAAGCTCAACGGCATGAACTCCTTCGAGATCATCTGGAAGGAACTCTTCCCCAATCTGCTCCCGTACCTGGCCGCCAGCTTTGTGGGCGCGGTATCCTGGGCCATCCTGGCCACCATCGGCCTGGAGGCCCTGGGTCTGGGACCGCAGAACGAGCCCACCATGGGCATGACCATCTACTGGGCCATCACCTTCAGCGCCCTGATCCGCGGGATGTGGTGGTGGTGGTCCATCCCCATCGCCTTCCTGGTGCTGCTCTTCGTGGGCCTCTTCCTGGTGGCCGCCGGCCTGGACGAGCTGGCCAATCCCAAGCAGCGGAGGGCGGTCTGATGGTGGCTCCGCTCTTGGAGATCGAGGACCTCCAGGTCCACTTCGAGACCCGCCGTGGGATAGCGCGGGCCGTCAACCAGGTGGACCTGACCCTGTACGCCGGCGAGCGCTTCGGCCTGGTGGGGGAGTCGGGCAGCGGCAAGACCACCCTGATCCTGGCGCTCTTGCGCATGATCAAGAAGCCCGGCTTCATCGCCGGTGGCAAGGCCCTCATGGAGGGGATCGACCTGTTGCAGTTGGATCAGGAGCAGGTGCGCCAGACCCGCCTGGCCCGGGTGGCGATGATCCCCCAGGGGGCGATGAACTCCCTCAACCCGGTGCTGCGCATCGGCGAGCAGTTGGCCCTGGCCATGCGCGAGCACGGCCAGCCGCCGCAGGAGGGCCGCATCGCCGAGTTGTTGCAGCAGGTGGGCCTGCGGACCGAGGTCAGCCAGCGCTACCCCCATGAACTCAGCGGAGGAATGAAGCAGCGGGTGTGCATCGCTCAGGCCATCTCGCTGAGGCCGCGGCTGATCCTGGCCGACGAGCCCACCAGCGCCCTGGACGTGGTGGTGCAGCGCCAGATCATGCAGACCCTGCGCGCCCTGCAGGAAGGGCTGGGGGCCACGGTGCTCTTGGTGGGCCACGACATGGGGCTGATGGCCCAGTTTGCCCAGCGCCTGGGGATCATGTACGGGGGCAAGCTGGTGGAGGTGGGCACCGTGGAGCAGATCTTCCGCAGTCCCCAACATCCCTACACCCAGCTGCTGATCGCCAGCATCCCCTCCTTTGACCGGAAGGGGGAATTCAGGGGCATCCCGGGGGTGGGGCTCTCCCTGCTCAACCCGCCCGGGGGCTGCCTCTTCCACCCGCGCTGCCCCAAGGCCATGCCCCGCTGCGCCTCCCAGGAGCCCCAGCTCAGAGAGGTGGCGCCGCAGCAGCAGGCCTCCTGTCTGCTGTACGAGGAGGCCAGGGGATGAGCGTTCTGCTGGAGGCGCGCCAGGTGCGCAAGGTCTTCCACAGCGGGGGGGGCATGTGGGGCGCCCCGCACGAAAACGTGGCGGTGGACGGCTTCTCGCTGCGCCTCAGCGACGCGGAGCCGGCCTTCATCACCATCGCCGGGGAGAGCGGCAGCGGCAAGACCACCATCGCCCGATTGCTGCTGGGCTTTGCCGAGCCCTCCGGGGGCCAGGTGCTCTACCGGGGCAAGGACCTGCGCCAGCTGGACCCGTCCGGGCAGCGGCAGTTCCGCCACGAGGTGCAGGCCATCTTCCAGGACCCCTTCGAGGTGTACAATCCTTTCTACAAGGTGGACCACATCCTAGAAATTCCCATCGCCAAGTTCGGGCTGGCCTCCTCCCCTGCCCAGGCCCGCCAGCTCATGGTCGAGGCCCTGCAGAACGTGGGCCTGCGCCCCGAGGAGACCCTGGGCCGCTATCCCCACCAACTCAGCGGCGGCCAGCGGCAGCGCATCACCATCGCCCGCGCCCTCTTGCTCAAGCCCCGCCTGGTCATCGCCGACGAGCCGGTCTCGATGGTGGACGCCTCGCTGCGGGCCACCATCCTCGAAAGCCTGCATCAGCTCCACCGCGATTTCGGCATCTCGTTCCTGTACATCACCCACGATCTGACCACGGCCTACCAGGTCAGCCAGCGCATCGTGGTGCTCTACCACGGGACCGTGGCCGAGGCCGGCGAGGTCGAGCAGGTGATCAAGCACCCCAAGCACCCCTACACCCAGGAGCTGATCCGCTCCATCCCGGTGCCCGACCCGGGGCAGGGGTGGATCGAGGAACCGGTGGCCGAGAAGGAGGAGAACGAGGGATCTCAGGCCCTTGCCGGCTGCCGCTACGCCCCCCGCTGCCCCCATGCCCAGCCCCGCTGCCTCCAGGCCCTGCCGCCCCTGTTCAGGACCGAGCCGCAGCGCGCCGTCGCCTGCTACCTCTGCGACAGCGCGCCCCAACTGGCTGGCGAGAACCTCAGCGAGGTGTTGGAACAAGGCCACTAGCCAGGCACCTGACCGCCTAGACCTGAATCAGTGAGAGAGGCGCCATGAAAACAGCCATTCCGTACCTGCTCGCCCTTTTCCTGTGGGCCTGCGGCGGCGGCCCTGCTGAAAAGCCCGCCCAGGGGGGAAACACCGAGGGCGAGGGGCTCAGAAAAGTGCCGCGCAACCGGACCCTGATCATGGACTGCGTGGACTACAACAACTGCGCCGGCCAGCTCAAGGATTACGCTTCCTTCAATCCCTATATCCCCGGCCAGGCGTCGCGGACCGGATACCAGTTCGTGTACGAGCCTTTGTATTTCTACAATGCCTATGGCTCTCAGGACACCCTGATCCCGTGGATCGCGCAGAGCCACCAGTACAACGCCGACTACACCGAGGTGGTGGTGAAGATCCGCCCGGGGGTGAAGTGGAGCGACGGGCAGCCGTGGACCGCACACGACCTGGTGTTCACCATCAATATGCTCAAGGACCACGCGCCGCTGCTCTTGTTCTCCACGGATATGAAGAACTGGGTGAAGGAGGCCGTGGCAGTGGACGAGTTGACGGCCAGGATCGCCCTGACCGCACCCAATCCGCGCTTCATCTTCTCGTATTTCGCCCACAACTTCGACAACGGGGTGCCCATCGTGCCCAGGCATATCTGGGAGGGGCAGAACCCGGAGCAGTTCACCAACTTCGATGTGCACCAGGACTGGCCGGTGGTCAGCGGTCCGTACCGTATCGCCCTGTCGGTG
The DNA here is from genome assembly GCA_016187725.1 of Candidatus Latescibacterota bacterium. Taxonomy (GTDB): domain Bacteria; phylum Latescibacterota; class UBA2968; order UBA8231; family UBA8231; genus SICG01. Next base: position 41,953 of record JACPJE010000155.1, on the reverse strand, counting down.
CCGGAGCAGCGGATCTGGGATCTGAGAAAGGACTGGTGGGCCTCACAGAGCGGTTTCAGCCCGCTGCCCCAGGTGGAGCGCGTCGTTTTTCTGCCCTACCTCGAAGACGCCAAGCGGGTGCAGAACCTGATCGCGAATCTGATGGACACCTGCGTGGACATGAGGCCCCCCAACATCAAGTCCGTGCTGGACAGCAACCCCCAGGTCACCACCTGGTCGGGGCGCGACCTGCCCCACGGGTACCTGGACTGGTGGCCGGTGTGTCTGGGCTTCAACAATCTGGAGGCGCCCTTCAGCGATCCGCAGGTGCGCTGGGCCATTGACCACGCCATCGACCGGAAGCAGCTGATCGAGGTGGGCTGGCAGGGCAGCGGCTCCTACACCCTGCTGCCCTTCCCCGACTTTCCGCCCCTGCGCAAGTACACCGGGCAGATCCAGGATCTGATGGAGAAGTATCCGGTGGGCCAGTGCGATCTACAAGAAAGCACCCGGCTCATGCAGGGCAGGGGGTATGCCAGGGACACCGAGGGCTTCTGGACCAAGGGCGGCCAGCGGGTCAAGGTGCTCATCGACATCGCCCCCATCTTCCAGGACCTGGTCCCGGTGTTGGTGGCCCAGTTGCAGAAGGCCGGTTTCGACGCTGGGTTCCGCATGACCTCCGATTACTACGACCGCTGGACCCAGGGCACAGCCATGGCCTTCATCTTCGGCAATGGCGGGGCAGTGCGCGATCCGTACTTCACCCTGCGCCTGTACCACAGCCGCTTTGTGCAGCCCACCGGCACGGCCAGCGAGAATTTCTGGCGCTGGAAGAACCCCGAGTTTGACCGCATCGTCGACGAGATGAACGGAACCGATCCCGAAGACCCCAGGAACCAGGCCCTTTTCCGCCAGGCTATGGAGATCTGGTTGCGGGAGCTGCCCTCCATTCCCCTGGTGCAGTGGTACCACCGGGTGCCGCACAACCAGACCTACTGGACCAACTGGCCCAGCGCCGAAAACCCCTACATCAACACCGCGTACTGGCACCGCACCTTCCTGTTGGTCCTGCTCAAGCTGCAGCCGGCGCAGTCCTGATGGGTGAATGAATCACCACATGACCAAACCCCTGCTTTTCCTCCTGGCCCTCTCTCTGTGGGCCTGCGGCGAAGGACCCCGGAAAGACACGGGCCTCAAGCCCGTGCCGCGCAACCGCACCCTGATCCTGGATTGCGCCGAGCCCAACACCTGCGCCGGCCAGATCGCCGACTTCGACTCTTTCAATCCCTATATCCCGACGGGCTCCTCGCGCACGGGCTGGAATTTTCTCTACGAGCCCCTCTACTTCTACAACCCCCACCGGGAAACCGACAACCTGATCCCCTGGATCGCCCAGAGCCACACCTTTGACAAAGACTACACCGAGGTGGTGGTGAAGATCCGCCCGGGCGTCGAGTGGAGCGACGGGGTGCCCTGGACCGCCCATGATCTGGTCTTCACCCTCGACATGCTGCGCCAGTACGCCCCTGAACTCAAGTTCTCCACCGACATGCAGGTCTGGGTCAAAGAGGCCGTGGCTCTGGATGACCTGACAGCCCGCATTGTGCTCACCGCACCCAATCCCCGCTTCATCCTCTCCTATTTTGCCGTCAATTCCGACAACGGCCTCTTCATCCTGCCCCGCCATATCTGGGAGGGCCAGGACCCCAGGACCTTTGCCAACTTCAACCCTGCCAAAGGCTGGCCCGTGGTCAGCGGCCCGTACAAGTTGGCCCTATCAGTGCCCGAGCAGCGCCTCTGGGACCGGCGCGAGGACTGGTGGGGGGCAAAGATGAGGTTCAGGTCCCTGCCCCAGGTGGAGCGCCTGATCTTTTTGCCCTATATGGACGAGGCCAAGCGGGTGCAGAGCCTGATCGCCGACGAATTGGACTCCTGCCTGGATCTGCGCCCGCCCAATATCAAGGCCGCGGTGGAGGGCAACCCCAGGATCTCCACCTGGACGGGCCGGCAACGCCCCTATGGCCGGCTGGACTGGTGGACCATGGCCTTGGGCTTCAACAACCTGGAGCCGCCTTTCAATGATCCCGAAATCCGCCGGTCTCTCTGCCGGGCCATCGACCGCAGGCAGTTGATCGAGGTGGGCTGGCAGGGCAGCGGGTCCCCTGCGCTCTTGCCCTTTCCGGATTTTCCCCCAGTGATGGAGTACACGCGCCAGGTGCAGGATCTGGTAGCGCACTGCGCGGTGGACCGCTTTGACCTGGGCGAAAGCGCCGCTATCCTACAAATGCAGGGCTGGCGCCGGGGGACGGACGGGGTCTGGCAGCAGGGGGGCGAGCGCCTCAAGATCCTCATCGACGTCTTCCCCTTTCTCCAAGACCTGGCTGCGGTGCTGGTGGCCCAGTTGCAGCAGGCCGGCATCGAGGCCAGCTTCCGCGCCACGTCCGATTCGCCCACCCGCATCTCCCAGGGCACGGCCCGCGCCTTTCTCTATGGCAATGGTGGGGCTGTGCGCGATCCGTACTTCACCCTGCGCCTGTACCACAGCCGCTTTGTGCGGCCCACCGGCACCCCGGCCGAGTCCTTCTGGCGCTGGAAGAATGCCGAGTTCGACAAGGTAGTGGACCAGATGGGGCAGGTGGCCCCCGAAGATCCCCGGATGAATCTCCTCTTTCGCCAGGCCATGGAGATCTGGCTGCGGGAACTGCCCACCATCCCACTGGTGCAGTGGTACCACCGCATCCCGCACAACCAGACCTACTGGCAGAACTGGCCCTCGGCGGAAAATCCCTACAGCAACGATTCGTACTGGGCCAATACCTGGTTGCTGGTGCTCTTGGGCCTGGAACCGGTCCAAGAGAGGAGAGGTTGAGGGGTTTGCGCGACCGCCCGCCAGACAAAAGAAAAGGAGGCACGTGGTGCTGAAGATTGTGGATCAGGGCTACATATCGCATCAGCCGGGCCGGGGCGCGTACATGCCCTTTGTCACCCCGCTGCCCGACGGCACCTTCATCGCCTCCCAGCACGTGGGCGCCGGCCTGGGCACCTCAGACAACCATATCGAGGTGCTGCGCTCGGCCGATGGCCGGAGCTGGAAGAACCAGGGCAGCATCCACGGCCTGGGGGCGCCCGGTGAGGGCTGGGCGTACCGGGGGCCGCAGATCCGCGTGGTTCCCGGCGGGCGGCTGGTGATGAGCGCCACCCGCTTCCAGGCGGGGGAGGGGCCGCTCTTCGACCCCGATTCCGAGGCCCTGCAGCGGCCCGAGATGCTGCTCTTCTGGTCCAATGACCTGGGCCACACCTGGTCCCCGCCCCAGGTGGTGCCGGTGGACCTGCCGCCCGAGCGCTACACCTGGAACGGGGCCGGGTCCCTGCTGCAACTGAGTCCGCAGCGGTGGATGTACCCGCTGGAGACCTGGAAGCCCGAAGGGTACCAGGGACCGCCCGATCAGAAGGCCATGGCGGTGTTCTCGGCCGATCAGGGGCAGAGCTGGGGCGAGTTGACCACGGTGGCCGACGACCACACGGGCAAGGTGCTGTGGTGGGACCAGATGTGCGGCCTGCTGCCCGAGGGCCGCATCTACACCCTGTTCTGGACCCATCAGTACGGAACCTCGGACGACCTGAACAACCACTGGGCGGTCTCGGCCGACCAGGGCCGCACCTGGTCAAGGCCCCGGCCCACCAATCTGCGCGGCCAGGTCTGCACGCCCATCCCGCTCGGCGACGGCCGGGTGGCGGCCATCTACAATTTCCGCCGCGAGCCGCAGGGCATCCACGTGGCGATCAGCGAAGATTTAGAGAACTACGATCTAGCGCAGGAGGTGGTGGTCTTCGACGCCGGGGCCGAGGCCACCCTGGGCAAGCCCAAGCACCAGAACTTCCTGGCCGAGCACCTGCTCATCGCCTTTGGCAAGCCGGGCGGGGTGCTGCTGGAAAACGGGGACTTGCTGACTTACTTCTGGTGCACGGCGGGCGGAGTGACCCACACCCGCTGGGTACGGTTGCGGGTGGGCAGCTGAAACCGCTCAGGAAACCACCGGCCTGAGCAGGGGCGCAAAACAGGCGCGCCCCTCGATGCAGGCTTTGGGCGAGACGATGTCGTCGTCCTTGCCGATCACGTGCAGGGTCTTCAGGCAGAAGTACTGGGCGTGCGGGTGTTCCCGCGTCATGAAGTCCTGATCCTTGTACGCGGGGATGTAGCTCTTCTTGGTGCGCAGGTTCTTGCAGATCTGCTGGTCCATCGCTTTGATCCTTCCTAGGCCGCCAGGCTTTCCAGGGCCCGGCGCACCAGGTTGCGGGTCAGGGCCACCTTGAATTCGTTGTCGCTCAGGGGCTGGGCCCCTGCCACCGCCACCTCGGCGGCCCGGCCGATGGTCTCCGCCGACAGGGGTTTGCCCTCCAGTTCGGCCTCGGCCTTGGGCACGCGGTAGGGGATGGGGGCCACCCCGCCCAGCACCAGCCGCGCCGCCGCCACCCTTCTGCCGTCCATGGTCAACACCGCGGCCACGCTGCTGAGGGCGAAGTCCAGGGACTGCTTCTCGCGGAACTTTAGGTAGGTGGAGCGGGTGCCCGGTTGGAGTGCGGGCACCCGGATGCGGGTGAGGACCTCGTCGGGTTGTAACAGGTTTTCCCGGTGCAGGTTCTCGTCGGGATACTGGAAGAAACCCTCGATGGGGGTTTCGCGCCGGCCATCAGGGCCGTAGATCTCCAGGCTGGCGCCCAGGGCCTGCAGGGCCGGGGCCGCGTCCGAGGGGTGGACGATGAAGCTGGGCCCCCCCTCGAAGATGGCGTGGTACTTGTTGAGGCCCTCCACGGCATAGCACTTGTACCCCCCCTTCTTCAGGCAGGGATACTGCCGGCCCCGGAAGTACCAGCAGCGGGGCCGCTGGCACAGATTGCCCCCCAGGGTGCCCATGTTGCGCAGCTGCGGGGTGGCGATGGAAGCGGCGGCCTGGGCCAACACCGGGTACTGGTCCAGCCTTTCCAGCTGGGCGATGGTGGTCAGGACGCCGATGTCCAGCCCCTTTTCCGTAGCGCTGATGCCGCGCAGCCCCTCGATGCGTTTGATGTTCACCACCCGCTCGGGCTGGAGCAGCCGTTCCTTGAGCTGGTCTAGCAGGTCAGTGCCCCCAGCCAGCACCGCGCTCTGCCCCCAGCGCTTGCCCAGCAGCCCGGGCAGGTCTTCCAGGTGGGTGGGTTCGAGGTACTCGAAGTCTATCATTTCCGCATCCTCCTCAGGCGCCCAGGACCTGCAACACCCGGTCCGGGGTCATGGGCAGCTGGCGCAGGCGCACCCCGATGGCGTTGTAGACGGCGTTGGCGATGGCCGCGGCCGTGGGGATGGTGGGCGGTTCGCCGATGCCGATCACTCCACGCTCCGCTTCGTCGAAGAGGATCACCTCGATCTGGGGGGTTTCCAGGGCGCCGGCGATCTTATAGTTCTCCAGATCCGCGTTGACCATGGTGCCAGTGATCGGATCCAGGTGCCGCTCCTCGAAGAGGGCGTAGCTGAGGCCCTGGATCACCCCGCCATTGATCTGGCTCTCGGTGGTCAGCCGGTCGAGGACCAGGCCGCAGTCGGCCACTGCCACCACCCTGAGCACCTGGATGCGGCCGGTGTCAATGTCCACCTCCACCTCGGCGAACTGGCAGCCGGCCACCCCGCTGGAGGAGAGGCCCTCCACCCACTGACCGCTGGCGCTGAGCACCTGGGTGCCCAGCAGGCCGCACACCTCCTGCCAGGAAAGGCTCTTGCCACCGCCGTGGAGCCGGCCCCCGGCAAAACGCACCTGGCCGGCTTCCACCCCCAGGTGCGGGGCGGCCAGCTCGGCCACCTGCAGTTTGGCTTGCTCGGCAGTGTTCTTGACCGCCGGAGCCACCGAAGGGGCGGTAGTGCTGCCTCCCGATCCTCCTGAATAGGGGTAGTCGCTGTCGCCGATGAGCGGTCGGATCGCGTCGATGGGCAGGCCCAGTTCCTCGGCGGCGATGGCGGCGACGATGGTCCGCGTACCAGTGCCGATGTCCTGGGTGCCGATGCGCAATTCCACGGTCCCGTCGGCGAAGATCTTGATCTGGGCGTGGCTGCCTCTTCCGCCCGTCTGCCAGACGCTGGCTCCCAGACCCAGGCCGCGTTTGAGCGGGCCCTCAGCGCTGCCCGGCGGCTGGCGCCCGGCCCAGCCGATGCGTTCGGCCCCCAGGCGCCACTCTTGCTGGCGCGCCTGGTCAGGATCGTTGCGCAGGCGGAATTCGAGGGGGTCCAATCCCAGCTTCTCGGCCATTTCGTCCATGAGTTGTTCCATGGAGAAACAGCCCTGGGGACTGCCCGGGGCGCGGAAGGGCCGGGCCTCGCCCGCGTTGGTGTACACGTCGGCGTGGGTATGTTTCCAGGTGGGCATGCCAGTGTAGACGTGGGGCAGGGCCACCCCGGCGCCGCCGGCGATCCCGGCGCTGCCCCAGGTAGTGGCCGCAAAGGCCACCAGGGTCCCGTCCCGGCTGGCGCCCAGCTTGAGTTTCTGCAGGCTGCTGGGGCGGTTGCCGGTGCTCAGGTGTTCGTCGCGCCGCGAGAGCATGAGTTTGACCGGGGCCCCGGCCGCCTTGGCCAGGCGCGCGGCAATGGCCGTGTAGCGGCCGGCCCACAGCTTGCTGCCAAAGCCGCCCCCCATGTGCTGGCAGATCACTCGCACCTTGTCAGCGGGGATCTCCAGGGCCTGGCAGCGAGGAGTGGGTCTGGACCTGGGTGCGGAACTCGGCCTCGACGATCACCTCGGCGGCGGCGAAGCCGGCTTCCACATCGCCCTCGCCTTCTGTCTGCGGATCGGTGATGTTGCTGCGCTCGGAAAAAACCCGGGGCGCCCCTTCCTCCATGGCCGCATCCAGATCGACGGCAAAGGATCGCACCTCGTATTCGACCTCGAAGAGTTCCAGCGCGTCCCGGGCCAGCTGTGGGGAAGTGGCAGCTACTGCCGCCACGTACTCGCCGGCGTAGCGGGCCGTGCCAGTGGGGTGCACGTCGGTGAGCACGGCCTTGACCCCGGGCAGTTTGCGCACCTCGCCCTCGTCGATGCGCAGCACCAGGGCCGCCGGGTGGGGGCAGGTCAGCAGCGCGCCGTAGAGCAGGCCCTCCAGCTGGATATCGCAGGTGTACTTGGCCTGGCCGCTGACCTTGAGCGGGGCTTCGACGCGGGGCTGGCGCTGGCTGAGCACCTGCATTTCACCGAGGGGTTTCCACGCCATGGCTCATCCTCCTCTCTTCATCTTGCGGGCGGCATCCTGGATGGCGGCGAAGACCTTGGGATAGGTGCCGCAGCGGCACAGGTTGCCCGAGACCCCGCGGCGGATCTCCTCGGCCGTGGGATTGGGAGTCTTGCGCAGCAAGGCGGTGGAGGCCACCACCAGGCCGGGGGTGCAGAAGCCGCACATCAGCGCGTCCCGTGCCACAAAGGCCTGCTGCACCGGCGAGAGCTGCTCGCCCTGAGCCAGGCCTTCGACGGTGGTGATCTCGTGCCCGCGCGCGTCCAGGGCCAGGATCATGCAGGCCAGCACGGCCTCCCCGTCCATCAGCACGGTGCAGGCCCCGCACTGGCCCCGGTCGCACACTTCCTTGGAACCGGTCAGGTTCAACTGGTCGCGCAGGGCGGAGAGCAGGGTGGTGCGCGGCTCCACGGAGACCTGGCGCGCCGCGCCGTTGACCTTGAGCTGGATGTTCTGAAAGCCCTTGATGGGTTCCGGGCCGGCGGCGGCGGCCACCTGGGCGCCGATCAGTCCCTCGTTGAGGGCGGCGCCGCTGAGCAGGCCGCCGCCCACGCCTTTGAGAAAACCCCGCCGCGAGATGCCGGCCGGGGGGTCATGTTCTTCTGCCATGGGTGCCTCCTATGAGCTTCAGGCCGGGATCAGTTTCAGGCACACCGGGGCCGGCGCCTGGGCAGAGTGGCCGGTGGGGCTGAGGCGGCCGTTCTGCGCGTCGATGCGGAAGACGACGATATTGCCGGTGGGCTGATTGGCCGCCAGCAGAAAGGTGCCGGTCGGGTCGATGGCGAAGTTGCGCGGGCTCTTGCCCTGGGTGGACTCCTGGCCCACCACCGAGACCTGGCCGGTGCCCTGGTCGATGGCGCAGATGGTGATGCTGTCGTGGCCGCGGTTCGAGCCGTAGACGAATTTGCCCGAGGGGTGCACGTGGATGTCGGCGGTGTGGCTGGTGCCGCTGAAGCCGGCCGGCAGGGTGGGCACGGTGTTGAGCAGGGTGAGGGCGCCCCGCGCCGCGTCGTAGGCGTAGGCCGAGAGGGTGTTGCCGATCTCATTGATCAGGTAGGCCCAGCGGCCATTGGGGTGGAAGTCGAAGTGGCGCGGCCCAGCTCCCGGGGCCACCTGGACACCGGGCGGATCGTTGGCCACCAACTTGCCCCGCTCCAGGTCGAGCCGGTAGCACAGCACCTTGTCCAGGCCCAGGTCCGGGGCAAAGGCGAAGCGGTTGTCCGGGGAGACCATGATGGAGTGGGCGTGAGGCCCCTCCTGGCGCTGGGGATTGACGCTGGAGCCCTGATGCTGGACAAAGTCAGTGGCTTCGCCCAGGCTGCCGTCGGCGCGGATGGGCAACATGAGCACGCTGCCGCTGCCGTAGTTGGCGGCCAGCGCGTAGCGGCCGCTGCCCTCGACGCTCAGGTGACAGGGCCCGGTGCCGACCGAGGACTGCCTGTTGAGGTGGGTGAGAGCGCCGGTGGCCGGGTCCCGGGCATAGGCGTGCACCGCCCCGCTCTCTTTGCCCTGGTAGTCGGAGATTTCGCCCACGGCGTAGAGGAAGCGGCCCTTGGGGTGCAGGGCCAGGAAGGAGGGGTTGAGGGCGCCGCCGGCTGAACTGAGTCGCTCGAGGGCACCGGTCTCGGCGTCGAAGCGGAACACGAAGATCCCCTCAGCGCGATGCTCCGCCGGGGAGGTGGTCTGGGTATAGGTGCCCACGTACATCAGATAGTTTTTGGCCATCGCCCTCGTTCTCCTGGTGGGGAATACTGGTATTGATTCTACAAGATAGGGCAAAGCTTATCCGGTTGCCAAGGGCAGAAAAAAGAACCCGCTGCCCGGCGTTGCGGGCAGCGGGTCGGCGCGAGGTGTGCAGGCGGTCTCAGGAGTTCAGGTCTTCTCCCAGGGTCTGCCCCAGCGCAGGCCAGCGCCGGCGCCGGCGGGCCTGGGGGGTCTGGATGCCGTACTGCCGGCACAGCCGGCCAAAGCTCCCGGCGGCGATTCCCAGGGCCTGCCCCGCCTCCTTGTTGCTGACATAGAGCCGGGCCGCCCGCTCGACGCGGCTCTGGTCCACCTTTTCCATAGCGCCTCCTCTGGGTTAGGCGGTTCGCTTTAGCGAACCATTTTATTGAATATATCCTTTGGAAAACACCTTGGCAATATCTTTCTTCGCGAACAAGAGAGATTTTTGGTTTGCGATTAGCGCAGAGCTGATGTATCTTCCCTCTTAAGACGGCAAGCGCGAGGAAAAAGACTGAGGAAAAAGACTATGGAAATAGGCGATTACATAAAAAAATACCGGGAGTTGCGCGGGCTCACCCTGCCGGATCTGGCCAGCAAGGCCGGGGTCTCCAAGGCCTTTTTGTGGGAGATCGAGAGCGGCAAGAGCCGGCGGCCGGGGGCTGAGGTGCTCTTCAAGATCGCCGAGGCCCTGGGGGTCACCATCGCCCAACTGATGGGCAGGCCGCCCGAGCGCGAGGCCCAGGACCTGATCGAGCCGGAGATCAACACAGGGCTGCGGGCCTTCATCAACGAGCGCAAGGTCCAGAGCCGTCCCCTGGAGCCGGAGGAGATCAAATCCCTCTCCTTTGTGCAGCTCAAAGGGGGCCGGCCCACCACCAAGGAGCAGTGGGCCCTGGTGTACGGCATGCTCCGGGAGATCACCGGAGGTCGGCGTGGTTGAAGGGGGCGCCACCCTCGAGGAGAGCGTGCGCCAGCGGGCCCGGGCCAAGCTGGCCGAGGCCGACCAATTGCTGCGGGCCATCGACGAGGGATGGGCCCCGCCGCCCTTTGATCCACTGCTGGTGGCCCAGGTCCTGGGGATCCGCTGCGCGCCGGTGTCGGAGCCCTGGTTAGAAGACGCCATGATCTTTGTGCAGGAAGGCCGGCCCACCATCCTCTACCGGCCGGAAAGGCCCAGGGCGCGCACCTACTTCAACCTCTTCCACGAGATCGCCCACACCCTCTTCCCGGATTACCTGAGCAATCCCCGTCCCGGATTACCTGAGCAATCCCCGGTACCGGCATCCCCGGCGGCCCCGGCTCTTTGAGCCCGAAGGCCGGCTCGAGTACCTGTGCGACCTGGCCGCCACCGAGTTCCTGATGCCCATGGACCTGTTCAGCGCCGACCTGGCGTCCAATGGGTTCGGGGCGGGTTGCGCCGAGGCTCTGGCCGCCCGGTACGGGGCCTCGGTGGAGGCGGTGTGCCTGCGCATGATGGAGGCGGATGCGGCCAGTTGTGCTCTGGTACTGGTCGAGCCGCGCCGGCAGCTCAAAAGGGGAGAGTGGCGCGAGCTGGAGCGCTGGATGGAGCTGCCTCCACGGGGGGGCCAGCGATTGCGGGCCACCTACGCGGTGCTCAGCGAGCGTTTTCGCCGAAGCGGCTTCTCCTTTCCCACCTGCCTGGCCCTGGGCCAGCGCAACTGCCTCGACCGGGCTGCCCGCAGCCGCAAGCTGGCCGCCGGCCTGGAGCGGCTGGAGTTGGGGCGGGGCCAGTCCCAGTCCTTTTACGTCGAGGCAAGACGTTGCTGCCTTCGTCGGCGAAGCTGTCCTTCACGCCCGCAAAGGCGCGCAGTTCCGGGTCCACGGCCTCGTCCAAATCGGCGCTGCGCGATTGGGACCAGACCAGGAAGAGGGCGCTGCCGGGCCGGTACTCCCAGCGCAACACCATATTGCCGCGCAGGGAGCGGCGGGAGAAGTCCGGGTTGTCGCTCAGGCCGGCGTAGGGGGTGAACTCATAGGACTCGGGGCGGGCCAATTCTTTGATGCGCTGGTAATCCCCCGCGACCACAAAGGACTGGACATAGGTCTGCAAGGTCAAGGTGGGCGAGAAGGCCACGTTGAGCCGGGTGGTCAGATCGAGGGTGTGGCTCTCCAATTCGCCGAACACAAAGTGGTCGTCGGTGCCGTCGTTGTTGTCGTCGATGTTGTCAATCCACTGGGCGAAATTGGACTGGGCCTGGTACGAGGGCGCCAACTCGAACTGGATATTGGGCCTGGGCCGAGCGCTCAAGCTCACCTTCACCCGCCAATTGCCCCCCCGGTCGCCATCGACCACTTCCCCAGAGGGCCATAATCCCAGGCTGAGTTTTTTGCGGCGGTCGGTGCTGAAATTGCCCCAGTACCAGAAGCGGGCCGGCGTGTCCATCACTGGGCCGCCCCGGGTTTCCAGATCGTCCTGGGCCTCGAACTCCCGGCTGATGCCGACCTGGAAGAACCAGTAGTTCTTCAGCTCGTTCCAGGTGTTGAAATTGACCCCCTGCCTCAGCTTCACCTGGTCGTAGTTCCAGTGGGTCCAGGTGTTGAGATTGAACCCCGAGCGGCGTGCCAGCTTCCAGGGTTTCTGGATCTGGGCGTAGAGGTGCCCGCCGGTCTGGATCCAGTCCGCCCGGTCCATGTACCCCAGCTCGTTCACCTCAAAACCGGGGGAGCGGGCATTGAGGTACGCCTGGCCGCCGAACCAGCCCGAGAACTTGTAGAAGTAAGCCGTTCCCTCGTACCCCTTTGTCGGGTCGAGATCCGTGCCGGCGCGGCTGCCGGCCAGGCGGGTGTAGAGGCCATAGGCGTTCTGGCGCCATTTGAGGTTGCCGTCCACCCCGCCCACGTACGCCGGCCTGAAATCCTCTCCGTTCACCGCCGTGAGGGTTGCCCCCACCGAGGAGTTGGCGCCCAAATCTTGTTGGACGCGCCCGATCAGGGAATTGGTCAAGGGTTCGAGGCGATGGCGCCGGCGCTCTCCGGTTTCCTCTTCCTCGATCAGGGCGTGTTCGCTGGCGGTCACCGCGTCGAAGATGCCAAAGGAGGTGCGGGAGGCGGTCTTGCCCGAGAACTTGCCCGCCCCCAGGATGGTGGTGGCCTCGGGCTGGCGGATGACTTCACTGTTGTCTGGTGCGGAAAAGCGGTCCGGCTGTTTGCCGATGCGGCGGGAGTAGAAGAGCTGCGAGGGGCTGCTGATCCCCACGATGTCTGGTTGCGGGGTGCTGAACAAGGTGTTGCTCTCGACGAAGAAAGGCCGCCGCTCTTCATAGAAGGTCTCGAAGACGCTCAGGTTCAGCACCGCCGGATCGGCCTCGACCTGGCCGAAGTCAGGGTTGATGGTGGCGTTGAGGGAGAGGTTGGAGGCCAGGCCGTAGCGCAGGTCCAGGCCCGCGGAGGAGAGCCAGTCCTGGTCGCCCGACTCAAAGGAGGAGCGGCCCAGGGCAAAGGGGAAGATCTCCAGTGCTTTTGCGGGGCTGATCCCTCTGATCCCTTCGAGGTGTCCGAAGCGCGCGACCCAGCCGTTGACGCCCCGGGGGGTCATGACCCAGTCGTCGCGCTCCTGCTTGCGGCTGATCCAGCGCAGCACATTGACGCCCCAGGTGTACTCTTCCTTGTAGCTGAAGCGCAGGACATGGTAGGGGATCTTGTACTCGGCGCTCCAGCCCTGTTCGTCTCTGGAGGCTTTGCCCTCCCAGACCCCGTCCCAGGTGATGTCCTCGGAGGTGTCGTTGTAGAGGATGCCGTCGATGAGGCAGCCCGAAGGGTTGACCGAGAAGAAGTACCCGGTCTGGTGGTCGTGGTGGGGGTCGAGGTTGACGGAGACCCGGTCGGTCTCGAAGTACTGGTCGCGCCGGACCAGGGGCGCGGTGATCTTGTCCGGCTCGCGGTCGTAGCAGCGGGCCCCGATGTACAGGGCCTCCTCGTCATAGGTGATCTGGACGGTGGTGCGCTCCGAGGCTGGCTGCCCCTCGGTGGGGTCCTTCTGGACGAAGTCGCTGGCCATGGGCGTCTTTTGCCAGACCTCGTCGTCGAGCACCCCGTCTATTTTGGGCGGCGCCGGATTGATGCGCACTGCCTGCATGGTCCTGGCAGGGTGGGCGGCCTGGGGTTCCTGGGCCTGGAGCAGGTGGGGGGCGCCCGCCAGGACTATAAAGGTCAGCGCTGCGCTGGTGGTGGTCTTGCTCACGGGAGTCCTCGCGTGGTTAAGGTCGATGATTAAGCTGCCGGGCTGGATCGAACAATGTCAACACAGTTGCCAGATCCCTTCAGCGGGTGGCGCCGGCGCTCTGCACCCCGGTGGAAGCGCAGGCCGAGGTGCCTCGATGAGAAAGGCCCGCAGCGCTTTGTGGAAGCGGTCGCCCTGGTCGTTGTTGGTCAGGAAGACATACCCCACCTTCCGGTCTCGGTACATCGCTGATTGACTGGTGAAAAATCCACCGTTGGTGCCGTTGTGGGCCTCGGCCAGCTGCGGCGCCAAGGCGCCGAGGACAAAGAGTGCAGTGATCAGGAACATTCGGTTATCTCCAGGGGTGGGTGAAGGCCGTGTTATAGGAATGGTTCTCACGCACAATTAGAGCCGCGCTGCGGGCCGGCGGTTGGCAGGGCCGCAAAATTCCCTGCCGCGGAGCGGCGGCCACTTTCATTGATCTGTACAACGGTGGAGAAGGAAGAAGTGTTCGGCGCAGTGTTGTAAGATTAGAGACTGGCCAGGGACAAAGGGTTGGCAGGATCGCGAGAGTGCGCCGGCCTCAATCCGGGGATGTGGTCACCGCTGCCAGAAACCGCCTTTGCCAAAGGCGCTGTTAACGGACTTGCCAAAGCTCTTCTCAAAAAAGCTGGCAAAGTCGAAGTGGGGAAAGGCGCCCCAGAATTCTCTCTTGGTGTGGTCTTTTCCTTCTGGCGAGTCTCCTTGCAAGGTATCGAGCAGGGCACTGGCCTCCTCGACATTGAGCTTGCCGGCGGCCAGCATCTCCAGGACCTTCAACCGTTCTTCGCGCATGGCAGATTCTCCTCTCGAAAGGCAAAACCCAATGGCTATTTCGCGCCTCTTTCCTTTTCTCTCGCCCTAAGACCCGGCAGATGAACCGCCGAGAGGTCTTCCAATCCCGCTTCCTTTAACGACCGCACATACTCCGGGGTGATGCCGGCCTGGATCAGTCCGGGCAGGAAGACGGCGGAGAGATCCGTGACCCCGGCCTCTTTCAAGGCGTGGACGTACTCCGGGGTGACCCCGGCCCTGGCCAATCCGGGCAGGTGGACGGCGGAGAGGTCGCTGATGCCCGTGTCTTTGAGTTGGCGGACGTATTCGGGGGTGATGCCGGCCCTGACCAGGGCGGGCAGGAAGACGGTCGAAAGATCAGTGACCCCGGCTTCCTTGAGGGCGCGGACGTATTCGGGGGTGACGCCGGCTTTTGCCAGATCGGCTAGGTGGACGGCGGAGAGATCCTCAACGCCGGCTTCTTTGAGCGCGCGGACGTAGTCCGGTGTCACCCCGGCCTGGATCAGTCCAGGCAGAAAGAGGGCAGAGAGGTCCTGGACCCCGGCTTCCCTGAGGGCGCGGATATAGTCCGCGTCGATGCCGGATTTGGCCATGAGGGTGGCGTTTTCCGCCAGGTCGCGCACCTGGGCCCTCACTTCAGCGACGGCGCCACTGGCCAACAGGGCGGCGTTTTCCGCCAGGCTGCGGGCCTGCGCCTTCACTTCGGCAACCGTGTTCTTGAGTCTGGGTGGCACAGGTGGCACAGGTGGTCTGGGCGGCCTGGGTGGTCTGGGCGGTCGCGGTGTCCCCGCCCTGAATCCGGGGGCCTCGGCCAGGGTGCCAAAGACGTCGGTCTCCTCCAGGTTCGCGCCCTCCAGGTCCGCCCCCTCCAGCCTGGCCCCCTGCAATTTGGCGCCCTGGAGATTGGCCCCTGACAGGTCCGCTTCCCTCAGGTCGGCCCCTGAGAGGTCGGCCTCTTCCAGATGCGCGCCGGACAGGTCGGCTTGTCGCAGCCTGGCGCCCTGCATTTTGGCGCCCTGGAGGTGGGCCCCCGACAGGTCGGCGTTGCTGAGGTTGATGCCGCTGAGGTCGGCTTCTTCCAGGTGAGCGCCCGACAGGTCGGTGTTGCTGAGGTTGGCCCCCTGCAACACGGCGCCCTGCAAGTTGGCGTCCGTGAGGTCGGCATTGCTGAGATTTATACCGCACAGATCGGCTTCCTCCAGATGGGCGCCGGACAGGTCGGTGTTGCTCAGGTTGGCGTGCTGGAGTTTGGCGCCCTGCAAGTTGGCGTCCGTGAGATCGGCGTTGCTGAGATTTGCCTCGCGCAGGTCGGCCTCTTCTAGATGGGCGTCGGACAGGTCGGTATGGCTCAGGTTGGCGTGCTGGAGTTTGGCGCCCTGCAAGTTGGCGCCCGTGAGATCGGCGTTGCTGAAATTCGCCTTGCGCAGGTCGGCCTCTTCCAGGTGGACACCGCGCAGGTCGAGGTCGTGCAGGTCTCTGCCGCGCAGGTCAGCGCCCCGGAGATTCATACCGGCGAGCTTGACCTTGCGCAGGTCCATGCCGGCCAGCACAGACGGGTGTTCCGGAGCAGTTGGCGCTTCCGGCTTCTCTGGTTGCCCAGGGGTGTTCTCCAGGGCGTCGAGCAGCCTGGCCGCCTCATCGACGCTGATCTTGTGCTCGGCGAGCATCGCCAGGATCTTGGTGTGTTCTTCGCTGTTCATGATTTATTCTCCTGATAGGTAGATGCGGCCGCCGCGGGCCACCAGTTCTATGGAGGCGCCTCCGCCCTTGAGCTGGCCTTTGAGGGCCTGGGGCGAGCGCTCCTGCAGGGCGCTCCAGGGCAGCCTGACCGGGCAGATCTGGCCTCCTTCGCGGGCCTCCAGGGAAAGCTGGCAGGCCGAATCCCCGTCGATGCACACCTCGATATCTCCCCCCCGGGTCTCGCAGCGGTAGTGGCCGCTTTCGATCCTTCCCAAACGCAATTCCACCCCTTCGTCAGCCGCTAGCTTTACCTGCATGGCTTCGGGATCGCGCAGGCGGATGCGGCCCTGGTGGGCGGTGATGCACACGTCTCCCTTGGTGTGGAAAAGGTCGGCGTCGCCCCCGACCAGTTCGGCCTCGATGTCGGCCTGGACCTGCTCGCAGTGCAGATCCCCACTTTCGCAGCGCACCTGCAGGCGCTGCAGGCACAGGTCGCGGATACACACGTCCCCAGGCAGGGCCTGCACCTGGGCCTGGGTCACGGCCCCGGGCACACCCAGGTCCAGCACGCCGGTGGCTGCAGCCAGGTGCAGGGCGCGTTCCTGAAGGCCGGCGCGCAGATCGAAGGCCGCCGCCCCCAGCGTGAGTTGCGGGCTGGACAGCCCGCTCAGGTTCAGGTCGCCGGCGTAGACCACGGCGTGCAGGTGGGTGCCAGCCGCCAGTTCAAAGCTGTGGTCCAGGTGCAGGGGGTGGGCAAAATCCTGCCAGAACCACTGCCAGGCGCTCTCGGGCCAGGGCCACGATCTAGGGGGCTGGTCCGGCGGGGTGACCATGCGTTCGGGTTCCCAGGTGTGGACCTGTGCGGCCAGGGCGGCCAGGCGCTGGCGGCGGGTGGCCAGGACCGGGGGGGAGGCGCTGGGGGCATCCGGCGCGGGTGCTGCGGGACTGGCCTCAGCGCCGCCGGCCAGCAGGCGCGAGGCCACATCGACCGATAGCTCCCCTCTTTCCAGTTGCCCGAGGATCTGGAATCTGCTATTGTCCATCTCGGCCTCTACTTTTTCAGCTTTGCCAGCAGCCCGGCTGCTTCCGCGGCTTTGAGTTCACCTTTTTCGAGTTGTTCCAGGATCTGGCGCCGCTGGGTTTTGAAGTCCTCTTCCGCGGCCGGGTTGGGCTCGAAGCCCAATTCCTTGATGACCGCGTCCAGCTTGTTGCGCACGGTGGGATAGGAGAGGCCCAATTCGCGCTCCATCTCCTTGACGTTGCCCCGGTTTTTGATGAAGATCTCCAGCAGGCGCAGGCTCTCCTGAGAGAGCTTGCAGAACCTGCAGGGGGAGTACCGGGCGCTGATCAGGGTCTCGCAGGAGGTGCACTTCAGCTGGGTGATTTCCAGGTCTCGGCCACAGTTCGGGCAACATTCCAGTATTTTTCTCATAGCCTTTCCATTTTTTAAAAATTAAAGCAAAAATTATCAATAAAGTCAAGGGAAAAATTAATTATTGTAAAAATAAATCCATTTTTTGCTAGCTACAAACAGAACAGGCCGTGGCACACATTGGGGTACGGCGCCACGGCCTGTTTATAAAGTATTGATTTTATTCAACTATTGCAGAGAGCGGCTCCGTTCAGAGTTTGAGATGCCCCACATTGCCTATCCCTCCCTCTTCTCTCTCTTCCTTCTTTTTCTCTGAATCTTCCAGCACGCCTTTGCTCAGGCCCAGCCGGGCCTGGATGGCGCCCATTTGCGCCTTGGTGCACTTGATCACCCTTTTGTTGTGGACCTTGGCCAGGCGTCCGGCCAAGGTCTGTGGTTCCACCTCGGGGTCGATGTTCAGCACGCCCAACACCACCAGGGTGGCCTTGCCTTCCAGGTACTCGAAGCGAGAGGCCGGTAGCTCCGCAGCTTTCTCCATCAGCCACAGTTCGCCCTCGTAGGCGATGGCCTGGGTGCTGGAGAGTTCGCATTTGCGAGCCAGGACCTCGGCCAGGGCCTTTGGGTAGAGGAGCAGATCTCGGGCTACCAGTTTCTCCACCGCCTGGTCCAGGGCTCCGGCGGCCACGCTGGCTTCGATCTGCACCTTCTCGGTGCAGTAGAGCCCTTTGCTGGGTAGGGCTCCCAGATTGTCGGCATCGATCACCAGTGGGCGGTCCACCAGTTCCAAACCGGCGGGGATAATGGTCTTTTCGGCCATGCCCGTCTTTTCCTCGAGCCGAGAGAGGATGACCTGGGCGTTCTCCTCGTGGCACAGCAGGCCGCCGATCAGGTGGAGCTTGGCGATCTTGCGGGCCAGCAGCTCGTCATCCACTACCCTGGGGATGCGCACCTGGCCGACCACTGCGAACTGGACGCCGTCCTCCAGCGCGGGCAGGGTGTGCTCGTCGAGGACCAGATCGCCCAGGACCAGGCGCAGGGCGCCGTCGTAGGTCTGCAACTGGCCCTGCAGAGTGCGGAGCTTGGCCTGAATTGTCCCAGAAAGCTGCTCTGGGCAAAAGATCTGGCCCATCACGTGCAGGGCGCCGAGCCCTTTCTCGATATCCTCTGCCTGCACCTCCGGTTCGATGACCACCTGTCCAGCCACCAGCAGATGCAGCGGTTCAGGCTGGTTCTTGAAGTAGTCGCGGTTGATGATCACCTGGCCGGAGAGCAGCCGGGCCTCGGCCGGCGCTTCGATGGTGCTGCCGATATTGCCGGCGTTGATCCGGGGCAGCAGGTGGGTGGTCTCCGGGGAAGTGAGCACCGTGCCCACGTTGCCGATGCGCCTGATCTCCCCGACTGAGGCTTCGGTGGCGGTGCGCAGGTCCAGGACCCCCACGTTGCCGATCACCTTGCCCTCTTGTGGTTTCGCTTCCATGATGCCTTCCTCCTCTTATAGAAGTTTGTCCTGCGCGGCGCGCAGTCGCGCGATGGCCAGGTGGAGCCGCGAGCGCACCGTGGCCGGGGGGAGGCCCAGTTCCTCGCCGATCTGGGTGCTGTTCATGCCCAGGCTGTAACGCATCTCCAGCACCTGGCGGCAGGACTGGGGGACCCGCGCCAGCAGCACCCCCATCAGTTCCGGTTCCACCGGGGGCACGTACCCTTCGGTCTCCAGGCTCAACTGGGCGATGGCCGCCGCTTCCCTCGCCCGGGCGGCCCGCCGGTCGAGGAAGAGGCGCTTCACCGTCTGGCAGAGCCAGGCGCGGCGCTGATGGGCATTGAGTTGCTCCAGCAGTTGCAGGTGGCCCAGGGTGCGGATGAAGGCCTCCTGCACCAGGTCCTCGGCGGCCTGCGAGTCGCGCGCCAGCCGGAGGGCGTAGGCCTGGAGTCCCTCGGCGTATTCGCCATACAGCTCTTCCAGGGTCAGCAAGGTAGCCTCCCTCTGCTTATACAACGAGGGGGGAGGGGCAGGTGTTCAGTATTTTTTTGCCGCAGGGCCAGACAAGGCGATCCGCTGGCGAGGGGCGGTGGGGGCAAAGGCGAGCCGCTCCGCGCCCAACCCCCGCAGGATCGCCTGCTCCACCAGCGAGAAATCGTCCGGGTCGGGGCGGTCGAAAACCAGCGGCTCCCTGAGGACGATGGGCGGGTTGGTGATGAAGCGGGGCCGGCCCGAGGGATTGGGAGAGGAGGTGTGGAGCACAAAGGGGTGGAGCAGGATCAGGTCGCCGGGTTGGCCGGTGAGTTCGGCGAAATCCCGGCATTGCCCGATCAGCGGGCTGAAGCTGTCTGGGCTCACGCCTTCAGGATGCTCCAGCAGATAGCGGGCCACGTGTCTCACTGAGTCGCAGGCGATGAAGGTGCCCCCGCTGCGCGGCCGCACCTCGGACCAGAGGATCACGGTGAGCAGCCCCTGGTCCGGGCTGTCGAGGAAATGGCGGAAGAAAGCCCCGTCCTTGTGCCAGCCCTTGGTGATAGCAGAGGGAGGTTCCCAGGGTTGGCCGGCGCCATAGGAGAAGTTGATGATGAAGGCGTCGGACCAGTTGCCCGACTCGATGCTGGTGAAGTGGGGGGAGGGCTGGATGAGGGTGGGGCTGAACTCGATCCGTTCCTCCCCGCCCACCACCTCGCAGATGGCTGCCCAGGCCCTGGGGGAGAGTTCCTTCACCCGGAACCGGGTGTGGTGGTCCAGGTAAGCGATCTCCTGCTTCCAGGTGGCCGGGTCGTCTGGGTCGCACCCCAGCCGCCTGCAGGCCTGCTCGCGCAGAGGGCGGGCGAAATCTTCGGTGAAGCAGCCTTCCACGGCGGTGTATCCCTGGTCGAGGAACTGCTGCACCTGGACCTGGCTCAGCACCTGGAACCGGCTCGCGCCCATGCGGCCTCGATTTACCCCTGGGCGGCGAATTTCTTCAGCGAGATGGCCCCGTTGAGGGTGCGCAGCCGCACCAGGTGTTCTCCGCCGGGGCCGATATCCCCTTCGAGGTGGCTCTTGTCCGGCTTGCCCACCACTGGGATGGGGAATTCGGAGTGCACGTGGCCGTGCACGGTGCTGGCGTCCAGGCGGGCGGCAAAGTCAGCGGGCAGGCTCAGTTCTACCGCCCCGTTGAGGGTCTTGGCGTCGATGGGGGCCTGGCCGGCGCGCACCACCACCTCCACCTTGCCGTTGGCGGTTTCGAACTCGCCCCGGCCGGAGAGCAGGTCGAGGTGGGCGGCCACCTTGCCGTTCTTGCTGTGCAGCTTCATCGGTCCCTGGCTGTCCACAACCTCCACCTTGCCGTTGAGGGTGGAGGCTTCGACGCCGGCCCTGGTCCCCTGGGTGGTCACCGCGCCGTTGAGGGTGCTGAGGCGCAGGGCCAGTTGGCGGGGGCAGCGCACCAGGTAGCTCACCTCGACCCGGATGCCGCTCAGGTTGCGGGGGCGCTCCTCCCGGATGCGCACGGTGTCCCCTTCGCGCTGCGCGTGCACCTCCACCTGGGCGGCGCACTCCTCGGCCTGCTGGCGGGTGCGCGCCTTCACCTTCTTGGTGGCGCGCACCGAGATCTCTTCCAGGTCAACACCCTCCACGGCGATGGCGCCGTTGCTGGTGTCGGCCTGCAGCAGGGCCACCCCGGCCCCCTCCAGGGTCCACTCGCGCGTTTCCTCGATTTCCTCTCCCGAGCCGGAGAACTCGGAGACCACGTCGTCGACCAGGTCGCCAAAGGTCCGGCCCGCGGCCGAGTGCCGCGCCGCGCCCACGGCTTCGCTGATGGTCCGCCCGGCATCCTGCATGACCTGGCCGATCTTCTTGCCCAGCTCGTCGAGGCCGGGCCCCTCGCCCCGGGGTTGGCTGCCCACGGCGCGCAGCAGCCGCTCGGCCTCCTGGGCGGTGATCTTGCCCTGCTCCAGTAGCTTGAGTATGGCCATTCTCTCTTCGCTGCTCATCGCCGGCTCCTTTCCGATCCGATGCGGGTCACCTTTTTCCCTTTTCTCTAGAAAGCTGTATTTTCTGATCCCCGTCAACCTGAGCGGAGGTTTTTGATGAGCAGGGTTTACCGCGTCGGCATCTCCGGCCTGCGCCGCGGTCTGAGCCTGGCGCGGGTCTTTCCCCTTTTCTCCGACTGCCAAGTCGCCGCGGCCTGCGACCCAGACTCCCAGACCCTGGAGCGCTTTGGCCAGCAGTTCCCCCAGGCCCGCCTTTGCGCCACCTATGACGAGCTGCTGAAGGCCGGCCTCGACGCGGTGGTGGTGGCCTCTCCCATCCCCGACCACAAGGACCAGAGCATCGCGGCGCTGGAGGCCGGTTGCCATGTGCTCCAGGAGGTGATCCTGGCCGCCACCATCGAGGAGTGCGCCCAACTGCTGGAAGCGGTGCGGCGCTACCCGCAACAGCTCTTCATGCTGGCCGAGAACTGCTGTTACTGGGGGCACCTGCTTTCCTGGAAGGAGATGTGGGACCAGGGGATGCTGGGTGAACTGGTCTACGCCGAGGCCGAGTACGTGCACGACGTGCGCGCCCTGCACCGCAACCCCGACGGCACCCCCACCTGGCGCTCCTTCCGCCAGCCCCTCACCTACTGCACCCACAGCCTGGGGCCCCTCCTCAAGATCACCGGGGAGCGCTGCGTGCGGGTCACTGCCATGGCTACCTCCAACAAGCTCGATCCCGAATACGGGCAGTATGACTTTGGGGTGGGCATCTTCCAGACCGCCAGCGGCGCGGTGATCAAGATCCTGCGCGCCGAAAAGCTGGTGCGCGAGCCCTCCTTCCATTACTACTCGCTCTACGGCACCCGGGGCTGCCTGGAGACCTCGCGGCCTCCCGTCCCCCTGCGCACCCACGCGTACCTGGAGCAGATTCCCCATCTGTCGGCCATGATGGAACTGCCCCTGGGCTACGACGTGCCCGGCGCGCCGGCCCAGGCCCGGGCCGGGGGCCACGGCACGGCCGAGTACTGCATGATCCGGGATTTCCTCGATGCCCTGCGCCGGGGCGCTCCCTCGCCCATCGACATCCACCGGGCCCTGGACATGAGTCTGCCGGGCCTGTGCGCCCAGGAGAGCATCCGCCAGGGGGGACAACCGGTGGAGATCCCGGACTGGCGGTGATTGTTGCCTGGCGGAGAAGGGGTGGTTATATTCTATCACTCAAAATCATATGGTGGGTGTAGCTCAGCTGGTCAGAGCACCTGGTTGTGGCCCAGGAGGCCGCGGGTTCGAGCCCCGTCACTCACCCCATTTTTTATCTGGCCTTCCGCGGCGGTTTTGCCTGGGAGGCCATCTTGTTGAGTAGCCGATGAGCAAAGGGTCTGCTGCCGGCACCGGCAGGGCTGCCGCTGCGCTGCGGAACGCCCTGGAAGAGGAAGCCGCCCGGCTCTTCCGCCAGGAAGAAGGGGCGCCCTGGTTTGTGCTGCACACCCGGCCCCGGGCCGAAAAACAGGCGGCCAGGCACTGCCTGCAGCTGGGCATCCGGCACTATCTGCCCCTGCGCCGCAGCGAGCCCGCCGGATCGGGCCGCCGGGGCCAGCGCCGCTACCATTTCGAGGTGCCTCTTTTTACGGGCTATATGTTCGCTGTCTGCACCCGGCAACACCGCTACGACCTGCTGCAGACCGATTGTCTGGTGCGCACCATCGAGGTGGTCGATCAGGAGCAGCTGCGCGGGGAACTCTACAATATATATCTGGCCAGCGAGCTGGGGGCAGCCCTGACCCTGTATCCCCTGCTCAAAAAGGGGCGTTGGGTGCGGGTGATCTCCGGCCCCTTGGCCGGGCTGAGCGGGCGGATCTCGGCGCGCAAGGACGAGGGGTTTCGCCTGGTCCTCAATGTCTCCATCCTGGGCAGCGCCGTGGCCGTGGAGGTGGACATGGCCACGGTAGAAGCCGAATAGTAATGGGCCTTTCTTCTGCTTGGCGAATGCCTAGGGGTTTACTATCTTAATGCTGATTTTCCCTGAGAAGTGCTCATCTGGCCCTCATTATTTTTGCCGCGTCCATGACATGACCAGGCCACTGCTCTTCGTACTTCTGCTCGCCGCCGGCATTGCGCAGGCGCAGAACCTGGCGGATTCGGGCCAGGCCCTGCCCGGGGTGTGGGCCGGCCAGGCGGCCTGGGGAGACTACGACGGGGACGGCGATCCGGACCTGGCGCTGATCGGGGAGACCGCCGAGAACGGCCAGGTGTCCCGCATCGCCCGCATCTTCCGCTATGACCAAGTGGGCCTGGTCGAGGACGAGGCCCAGCGGGAGCGGCTGAGTGGGGTTTATTTTGGCGAGGTGGCCTGGGCCGACTACGACGGGGACGGGGATCTGGACCTGAGCCTCGTGGGCTGGGACCAGGGGGGAGAGGAGAGTCTGCGCCTGTACCACAACGAGGCGGGCGCCAGCTCCGAAGAGCGCCTGTTGAGCCTGGATCTGGGGCAGGGAGCGCTGGAGGGGGTGCGCTACGCTTCCCAGGCCTGGGGCGACTACGACGGGGACGGGGATCTGGATTTGGCGGTGGCCGGCCTGGAGCACAACGGCACCTCCCTGACCCAGCTCTACCACAATCAGGACGGGGTCCTGGCGGTGGACGAGGCCAACAGCGGAGCCGTGGTCAATATGCACAACGGCGCCCTGGCCTGGGCCGATTACGACGGGGATGGGGATCTGGACCTGAGCGCCGCCGGGGAGAACGTCACCACCACCGGCGGCCTGGGGCCGGTGAGCGAGTTCTACAAGAACGATCCCACCGGCACCCTGAACCTCGATCCTTCGCTGGTGGTGGACAACAAGCTCAAGGGCGGCGGCCTGGCCTGGGCCGACTACGACGGGGACGGCAATCTGGATCTGGCCATCTCCGGCCGCGACGGATCCTGGAATGCGGCGCTGGGCATCTACCGCAACCGCCCCACCGGGGTGCTCACCCTGGACGAGAGCTTCACCCTCAACACCAGCCGGCGTCTCAGCGCCCGCCTGGCCTGGGTGGACTACGACAACGACGGGGACCCGGACCTGGCGGCCTCGGGCACCTCCATCCTCTCGGATTACAAAACCCTGGTCTTCCCCAACCGCAGCGGTGCCCTCAGCGGCGCCCCGGCCGAGGAGTTTCCCGGTCTGGCGGGCGGGGCCGTGGCCTGGGCCGATCACGACAGCGACGGCCGGGTGGACCTGCTGGTGAGCGGTGCCGATGCGGCCGGGACCCCGCGCACCATCCTCTACAGCAATCTGGGCACCCCGGTGGCCAATACCCTGCCTGAGCCGCCCTCCCGCCTCAACCCGGTCCAGGTGAGCAGCGGCCAGGCCCTCTTCAGTTGGGCGCCCGGCAGTGATGCAGAGAGCAATACCCTCACCTACGACCTGCGCTTCGGCACTGAGCCGGGCAGCGGCGATATCTTCTCCGGCGCCGTGGCCGTGGGGCCCGGGAGCGCAGGGGCCAAGACCAGCTTCGCCCTCCAGCGCTTCCTGCCGCCCGACACTTACTACTGGAGCGTGCGCGCGGTGGACGGGGCCCTGGCCCGCTCCGCCTGGTCCCAGGAGAGCCAGGTGGTGGTGCAGCAGTTCGTCTCCTCCGACCAGCGCCTGCGGGCGCTCAAGGAGGCGGCCATGTCCTGGGGCGACTTCGATCAGGACGGGGACCAGGACCTGGTCATCATGGGCCAGAACCGCAGCGGCGAGGCGCAGAGCCTGCTGTACGAGAATGCCACCGGCACCCTGCAGCTGCGGCAGGACGTGGAATTGTCCGGGCTGCGCAACGGGGATGCGGCCTGGGGCGATTACGACAGCGACGGCGACCTGGATCTGCTCATCACCGGCGAGGACATCTTCGAGAACCGCAACAGCCTGCTCTACCGCGCGGTCCCCGGCGCCGATGGCTATACCCTCGAACTGGCCGGGTCTTTCCCCAAGCTGTCCAAGAGCGAGGCGGATTGGGGCGATTACGACAACGACGGCGACCTGGACCTGGCCCTCATGGGGCAGAGCGACCAGATCACCGGCGGCCTGCAGCAGTCCTTCACCCAGGTCTTCCGCAACGAGGGCGAGGGGGGCTTTGCCGATGCCGGCTTCGACCTGATCGGGCTGAACAACGGCGAGCTGGCCTGGGCCGACGTGGATGGCGACGGGGATCTGGACCTGGCGCTCAACGGCAGCAGCAGCGAGGGCACCCGCCAGTTCCGTCTGTACCGCAACGAGGGCGCCCTGGTCGATGCCGGGTTAGAGCTGCCCGGTCTCGAATCCAGCGACCTGGCCTGGGGTGATTTCGACCGAGACGGCGACCCGGACCTGGCCGCCGGAGGCATCGGCGATGCCGGGCCGAGCACCGCCCTGTACGAGAACCAGGGCGGCCAACTCAGCGCCCGGGCCGATATCTTGTTGCCAGGCATCCAGGGCGGGGATCTGGTCTGGGGCGACTACGACAACGACCAGGACCTCGACCTGGCCATCGCCGGCAACAACGGCCAGGCGCCCTTCCTGAGGGTGTACGAGAACACCATCGGCCGCGCCGCTGCCGACAGCGCTTTTGCCGCTGCCCAATTGCCCCTGCTCCAGGGGGTGGACTTCAGCGCCGTGGCCCTGGCCGACATCGAGGGGGACGGCGATCTGGATCTGGTCTCCACCGGCCGGGACGCCTCCTTTGCCCCCAGCGCCGCGGTCAACGACAACCTGGCCGCCCAGCAGTTCAACCCCAACCGCGCGCCCGCGGTACCTAGCGGCGTGGCCGCCCTAGATTCGGCCAGCACCGTGGTCCTCAGTTGGAGTGCGGCGGCCGACGACGGTGATCCACCTGCCCCCAGCCTCAGGTACAACCTGCGGGTGGGGACCGCTCCCGGACAGGGGGACGTGCTCTCGGGCAGCGGGTCCCTGGCCGCTGCCAACGCCGGCCAGGGGCTGGCCCACCGCCTGCAGGGACTGGCCAGCGGTACCTACTACTGGTCGGTGCAGACTGTGGATGCCGGTTTTTCCTCCTCGGCGTGGTCATCCCCCCAGGAGTTTGTCATCGACACCGTGCCACCCCAGGTGAGTGGCCTGCGCCTGGGCCGCCGCCAGGCCGGCATTGGCCAGACCATCTCCCTGGTCCTCAGTTTCGCCGACGAGCACGCCGGGGTGGATGCCGGCCAGGTCCCCCAGGTCAGTGCCCTGCTCGGGGGCCAGGAGTTCGCTTTCCAGACCGTGCAGTTCACCGGGGACACCTGGAGCGGCGAACTCACCATCAGTGCCCAGATGCCTTCGGGCGAGGGGGGAATCGCGGTGCGGGGCCTGCGGGACCGCAAGCAGAACGAATTGGTCCCCTTCGATTCGGCCGGCGCCTTTGCGATCGACACCGAAGTCCCGCGCCTGGTGGCCAGCATCCCGGCGGACGGCGCCACCGCGGTGTCCATCGCCTCGGGAGAAGTGGTGCTGAGCTTTTCCGAGCCTATGGACGAAGGGGTGCTCACGGCCGATCACTTCGAGGTCGAGGTCGACAACAGCCATCTGGACCTGATCGCCCCGCCCGCCTACGATGCCCAGGCCCGCGCCGTGCACCTGCTCCTGGGCGAAGGGCTGGCGCCGGGTTCCCAGTACCGGCTAGAGGTCTCCGCCGCCCTCCAGGACTCGGCGGGCAACCGGCTGGCCAATGCCCTCACCCTGAGTTTCTCCACCCAGGTGCCGCAGCTGCAGAGCACGGTCCCGGCCGCCGGCGACACGGCGGTGGCCGGCAGCGGCCAGATCGCCGCGCTCTTCGATATCCCCCTCAATGCGGAATTGCTCGCCGACCCGGAGATGGTGCACGTGCTGCGCGAAGGGGAAGAGGTGGAACTGGAGCCAGCCCGCTTCGATCCGGCCCGCAACGAATTGACCGCGGCGATCCAGGGCGGTTTGCGCCCGGGCTCGCGCTACGAGGTGGTGCTTTCCCGCGCCCTGGCCGGCGCCCTGCAGGGAGAGGATTTCCGCTGGAGCTTCCGCACGCCGGTGCCCCAGTTGGAGGGCACCCAGCCGGCAGAGGGCGACACGGCCGTGGCCGCCGGGCTCAGGGAGCTGTCGGCCTCCTTCAGCGACCCCCTCGATGCCGCCCAGGTGGAGGAGGAAAACGTGGAGGTGTTCCGCGGCGGCGAGGCCGTGGGGGTGGCGGATCTGCTCTATGGAGAGGAGGAGCTGCGCATCGTGCTGGAGGAGCCGCTGCAGGCAGGCACCTCCTATCAGGTGCGGCTGGCCGCCGCCCTGGGCGGTCCGCTCAGGACGACGGATTACCTGTGGAGCTTCCGCACGCCGGTGCCTCAGTTGGAGGGCACCCAGCCGGCGGACGGCAACACGGCCGTGGCCGCCGGGCTCAGGGAACTGTCGGCCTCCTTCAGCGACCCCCTGAATGCGGGGTTGTTGGGCGAGGAAAAGGTGGGGGTGTTCCGCGGCGGCGAGGCCGTGGGGGTGGCGGATCTGCTCTATGGAGAGGAGGAGCTGCGCATCGTGCTGGAGGAGCCGCTGCAGGCGGGCACCTCCTATCAGGTGCGGCTGGCCGCGGCCCTGGGCGGCCCCTTGAGGGCAGCGGACTATCTGTGGAATTTCAGCACCGCGGTGCCCCGCCTGGTCGGGGTCAGCCCGGCGGCCGGGGCGGCCGGGGTAGAGGCCGGCGCCCTGGAGGAGGCAGTGGTGAGTTTCGACATGCCGCTGGATTCGGCGCAGGTGAAGGTGGCGAATTTCACCCTGCAGCAGGAGGGCAAGCCAGTGGCCCTGCGACCCGGCGACCCGGTAGCCCGGGGCCAGGGACAGTACGGATTGGCGCCGGCCGAAGGCTGGCAGGTGGGCAGCACCTATGGGGTGGCGGTGGCGGCCGGAGCCCTGGGCCCCCTGGGGGCGAGTCAGGGGGTGAGTTGGTCTTTCCAGACCCTGGCCCCCGACACAGTCGAGGTCTCGCCGGCCGCCGGTTCGACCGCCGCCCCGGGAGACGGGGTGGTGGCGGTGTCCTTCGACAGCGGGATCGAGACCGGGCAACTGGAAGGGGCAGTGGAGGTGCTGCGGGAAGGGGAGGAGGCCGCCCTGCGGGAAGCGCCGCGTTTCGACGCGGGCACCCGCACCCTGAGTTTTGAGTTGGCAGAGGGCTTCCGCCCGGGCTCGCGCTACGAGGTGGTGGTCTCGCGCAGCGTGGCCGGTCCGCTGCGCACCGAGGACTTCCGCTGGACTTTCCGCACCCCGGTACCGCAGCTGGTCCAGGCCCTGCCCGCGGCCGGCGACACGAGCGTCACCCCCGGCACTGCGGAGTTGCAGGCGCAGTTCACCGAGGCCCTGGACGAGGTGGCCCTGAAGCTGGAGAACGCCGAGGTGCGGGCCAAGGGCGAGCAGGTGCCCCTGAGCGAACTGCGCTACGAAGGGCAGGAGTTGCGCCTGGTGCTGGCCCAGCCCCTGCAGGCGGGCACCTCCTACCAGGTGCGCCTGGCCGCTGCCCTGGGCGGCCCCCTCAGGCAGGACCAGGGGGATTACGCCTGGAACTTCAGCACCCGCATCCCCGCCATCGAGCGCACCCTGCCTCCGGCGGGGGGCACCATCCCGGCCGGCCGGCGGCGCCTGCAGGTGGTCTTCTCCAGCCCCCTCGATACGGCCCAGATCACCCCGCAGAATTTCCGCCTGAGCAAGGGAGGGGAGGAGATCTCCCTCGAAAGGAACGAGTTCCAGTACGATCCGGCCACCCGCACCCTGAGTTTTCCCTTTGTCGATTTTGTGGCCGGCAGCGCGTACCAGGCCCTGATCAGCTCCCGGGTGCGAGGTCCTCTGGGCGCGGATCAGCCCGATGTGCAGTGGCCCTTCAGCACCGAGGTGCCCACCGTGGTCTCCACCCTGCCGGCAGCCGGCGCCGAGGGCGTCTCCACGGCGCTGCCCACCTTGCAGGTGGCCTTTTCCGGGCCGGTGGCCAGTCTGGGCGCTGACTTTTTCCAACTGCGCGCCCGTTCCCTGGACACGCCCGACGCCGCTCCCGAGGTGGTGCCTCTCATCAGTCCCACCAAAGACGCCAGCGGCACCCTGATCAGTTTTGCCCCCCGGAGCGGCCTGCGGCCCTTCACCGAGTACGAGGTGGTGGTGGACCGCCAGGTGCTGGGCGAGCTGGTCGAAGCGGATTATACCTGGAAATTCAGCACCGCCGCCCGGCTGGCCAGCCCGGCCCAGGGCGGGCTGGTCAGCAATGCCTCCCAGGACATCGAACTCTACTTCCCCCCAAATGCGCTGCAGGGGGGTAGCGGCGAGATCACCATCCGGCCCTGGGAGGCCACCGCGGCCAAACCCGCAGTCCAGGAGGCGGGCCTCAGCCAGATCGGGCTCGCCTATGAGTTGGACGCCGGCGGGGCAATCCTGCGCAAGCCCGCCACCCTGAACTGGCGCTACAGTGCCACCCAGCTGGGCAGCCACAGCGCCGCCCGGCTGGGGCTCTTCCGCCTGGAGGGGAGCCAGTGGCAGCGGGTGGGCGGCATGGCAGATCTGGCCGGCCGCCAGGTGCGCACCGCCGTGGAGCAGTTGGGGATCTACGCCCTCTTCGAGGACCTGCGCACCCAGGTGGGCAGCCTGGCCATCGAATCCCTCGATTGCCAGCCCCGGGCCTTTGCCCCGGCGGGCGGCGATCTGAGAAACCAGACCGACATCTCCTTTGGGCTCTCGGGGCCGGCGGATGTGACCGTGCGCATCTACAACGCCTCGGGCCGGCTGGAGAAGGTGCTGCTGAGAGACGCCCCCATGGCCCCGGGCAGCATCTCGCTGAGTTGGGACGGCAAGGACGAGGACCACCGGGTGGTGGCCAGCGGCCTGTACATCGTGGTGGTGAATGCCGGCAGCGTGCGGCGCGAACAAGTGGTGGCGGTGGTCAGATGAAACCTGCCAAGACCATGCTGCTCTACGCCGCGCTGCTGGCCTGGCCCCTGGGGCTGGCGGCCCAGTCCTTTCAGAACCGGACCGAGGCCAGCGGCACCCTCAACAGTGGCCTCTACAGCACGGGGCTGGCCTGGGGCGACTTCGACAGCGACGGGGACCCGGATCTGTACGTGACCAACTGGGGCACGGCGGTTTCGGTGCCCAGGAACGCCCTGTACCGCAACGAGGGCAATGGCGTTTTTGCCGACCTGGCCACGGCCCTGGGGGTGGACGTGGTCGGCAACAGCTCGGCAGCGGCCTGGGGGGATTACGACAACGACGGGGATCTGGACCTGTACGTGGCTGATTTCTTCGACCAGGACTACCTCTACGAAAACCGCACGGACACCTTTGTCGAGGTGGGCCGCGCCCAGGCCGGCATCGACGTGGAGCGCCGCGGCAGCACCACCTCAGTGGCCTGGGGGGATTACGACAACGACGGCTGGCTGGATTTCTACCTGGGCGAGTACTACTACGACGACGAGCTGTACCAGAACACCGGCAACCGCACCTTTGACCAGAGGCTGGACCTGGGGGTGAACGACCGGCGCGATGCCGACGAGGTCTCCTGGGCCGACTACGACAATGACGGGGACCTGGATCTCTACGTGGTCAACCGCGAACAGGAGAATGCCCTGTACCGCAACGACCTGAACGCCGGCACCTCCGCCTTTGTGCCCCTCGCCACCAGCCCCGTGGCCGACAAGGGCATCGGCCAGAGCGCGGCCTGGGGCGACTTTGACAACGACGGGGACCTCGACCTCTACGTGGGCAACGTGGGGGCCAATGCCCTGTACCGCAACGAGGGCAGCGACACCTTTGTCGAGGTGGGGGCCCAGGCCGGGGTGCGGCAGAACAACGGGGTGGGCTGGCTCACCGCCGGGGTGGGCTGGGCCGACTGGGACGGCAATGGGTACCTGGACCTCTTCCTGGCCAATGGCGCTGACCGCCAGTCGCAGCCAGTGGTGCTCCTGGCCAACCAGGGAGACGGCACCTTCAGCAACGCCACCTCCGATGCCGGCCTTTCCGCGGCGCGCGGGTACTACACCGGGGTGGGCTGGGCTGACTACGACGGCAATGGCGCCCCTGACTTCTATCTGACCAACGGGGCCACCCAGGGCAGCCAGCTCTTCCAGAACAGCGCCGAGAGCCAGCGCTTCATCAAGGTGCGGGTGCGGGGCAAGACCCACCGCGAGGGCATCGGGGCGCGGGTACAATTGATCGACGCGGCCACCGGCGCCCTGCAGGGCTACCGGCAGGTGCTCTCCGGCGGCTCTGAGTTGATCTTCGGCGCCCCGGCCGGCCCCTACCGGGTGGAGGTGCGCTTCCCCGGCAGCGCCACTGCGGTGCTGAGGGATGCGGTCCAGGCGGGCGATCAAGTGGACATCGAGGAGCCCTGAGCGTGCGCGCGATCCCATCCATAGTCCTGGTGCTGGCGCTGCTGTGGGGGCCGGCTGCGGCAATCACCCCCAAGCAGGTGGAGGCCGGGGTGCGGGCCATCGGCATGGGCGGGGCTTTTGTGGCCGTGGCCAACGACGCCACGGCCGTGCGCTGGAACCCGGCGGCCATCGCCGCGCTGCAGCGCCAGGAGGTCGATTTCGCCTATGCCGACCGCTTTGGCCTCGGTTTAAAAGATTCCTATCTGAGCTACGTCCTGCCTATGGCCGACAACCACGCCCTGGGCCTGGACTGGTCCTACCGCGGCTTCGACGACGTGCGGGCCGGCCTGGGGCTGAAGAACACCCAGAACCAGTTCGGCTTTGCCTACGGGTACCGCAACGGCATCCAGCGCCTGCGCCGCTGGGTGGGCAACGCCTCCATCGGGGTGAGCGGCAAGTACCTCTCCCAGAGCACCGACTTAGATGGGGCTTCGGCCATGAGCGCCACCGGGCTGGGAGTGGACCTGGGCCTGCTGGTGCCCCTGCCGGGAAATCTGAGATTGGGATTGGTGGCCCAGGACCTGGGCGGCACCTCGCTCAAGCACGACAGCGGCCTGAGCGAGGAACTCTACCCGGCCCACTACCGGCTCGGTCTGGCGTACCGGCCCCTCGAAGGGCTGATGCTGGCCTCCGAGGTGGACGATTACTTCCGCCTGGGGGCCGAGTACTGGCTGGCCGGGCAGCTGGCCCTGCGCGCCGGAGTCAAGACCGAACTCAAATCCCCCGACCCCTTTGCCGACGCCACTACCGCCTCCTTTGGCCTGGGGCTCAAGTACCGTTTTGTCCAGTTAGAGTACGCGTATGAGCGCCACCCCATCCTCGACGCCACCCACTACACCTCGTTGAGCCTGTCCTACAATCCCAAGGTGGTGAGCATCAAGGACGCCACCATCCGGCCCTCGCCCGTCTTCCGCTCCCTGTACCCGCACTACCAGGAAAGCGATTTCTTCGACGTGGTGCTGGGCAACTCGGCCCAGGAACCGGTGCGGGCCACGGTGAGCCTCTTCCTGCCCAGGATGATGAGCACGCCCCATCAGGAAGAGGTGGTGCTGCCGCCGCAGAGCGCCGAGAAGTACACCTTCAAGGTCACCTTCGATCCGGACTTGTTCAACCAGCCCGAGGCGGCCTACGACAATTTCGTCAACCCGGTGGTCCAGGTGCGCTACTCGCGCAACCGCCAGGAGCAGGTGGTCGAGAAAGCCCTGGACCGGGTGTACGTGGCCGGCCGGGGCAAGTTGAGCTGGAACGAGCCGGGCATGGCCGCCGCCTTCGTCACCCCGGCGGATCTGGCCGTGGCCGGGCTGGCCCGCGGCCTGGTGCAGCGCTACGACGGGATGCTGGCCGCCAAGTTCAACCGCGGCAACATCGGCAAGGCCACCCTGCTCTTCGACGCCATGGGGGTGTACAAGATCCGCTACCAGGCCGACCAGAAGCTGCCCTTTGCCAGCATTGCCGCGGACAAGACCATCTTCGACACGGTGCAGTACCCCAGCGAACTGCTGGCCAGGCCCGCCGGGGTGGACACCAAGATCGGCGACTGCGACGACCTGACCGTGCTCTATGTCTCGCTTTTGGAGAACCTGAGCATCGACACCGCCTTCCTGGAGGCCAATGATCCGGGCAAGGGCCACATCTACATGATGTTCGACAGCGGCATCCCGCCCGACCGGGCCGCCGACCACTTCGCCAGTTCGGCCGAATACGTCGAGTGGCAGGGGCGGACCTGGATTCCGGTAGAGACCACCATGTTCGGTTTCAGCTTTGCCGACGCCTGGCGCAACGGGGTCTCCGAGTACAAGCTGCTCAAGATCCGCAAGCTGGTCGACGAGGTCTACACCCAGCAGTGGATGCAGACCTACAAGGCGCCCACCCTGCCCCCGGTGCAGGTGGATCTGCCGGAAAGCGCTTCCCTGGACAGCCTGCTGGCCAAGGACCTGGACTTCTTCGACCAGCGCACCGACCAGATCGCCCTGGGGTCGGTGACCTCCCTGGACACTCCCGAGGGGGCGTACGAGGCGGGGGTGGCCTATCTGCGCGTCAACCACCTCGAAAAAGCCCTGCGCATGTTCGACCGCGCCCTGACCCTCAAGGCAGACCACGCCGACGCGCTCAACGGCAAGGGGGTGGTGCTCACCCACCAGGGACGTTACGAGGAAGCCCTGGAACTCTACGACCGCGCCCTGGAACTGTCCGAGGACAACGGCATCCGCATGAACATCGCCCTCACCTATTACCTCAAGGGCGAGCGCGAGCAGGCCGACCGGCTCTTCGAGCAGGTCAAGGCCCTGGATGCGCGCTACGGCGAACTCTTCGACTTTCTGGCCACCGTGGGCGATGCCCAGGAGTACTACGAGATCGGGGTGAACTACCTGCGCCAGCTGCACTTGGACCAGGCCCAGGAACAGTTTGAACTGGCCCTGGGCGCCGATCCCCAGTACGCCGACGCCCTCAACGGCAAGGGGGTGGTGCTCACCCGCAAGGGGGAGTACGGGGAGGCGCGCGCCCTCTTCGAGCAGGCCGCAGCCCTGGTGCCCGACCAGTCCGGTTTCCGTCTCAATGTGGCCCTGGCCTACCACCTGCAGGGGGACCGGGCCAAGGCGGACGTGCTCTTCAAGCAACTGGCCGCCCAGGATGAGACCTACGCCGGGCTCTTCGACTTTTTGGCCGGCGCCGAAACCTCCGAGGAGAGTTATCGCAGCGCCGTGGGTTATGTGCAGCAGGACCAGCTCGACAAGGCCCTGGAACACCTGGAGCAGGTGCTCCAGCTGGCCCCGGAGATGGTCGACGCCCTCAACCTCAAGGGGGTGGTCCTGGCCAGGAAGGGACAGTACGAGGAGGCCTATGCCGCCTTTGCCCGCGCCGCCCAACTGGAGCCGGCCAACCCGGGCATGCAGCTGAACATGGCCATCATGCTCTATGTGCAGGGCCGCCGGGAGGAGGCCGCCGAACTCTACCGGAAGGTAGTCGAACAGGACAGCCGCTACGAGGGCTTGCTGGATATGCTCGGAGGGCAGCACTAGCCCTTTGCGGAACCCCGCCCGGCCAAGGGCGTCCCAATAGAAAGATGCCCCGATGTGATGCCGGTCATATCCTGGCCCCGGAAAAATGACGATTATCTGAATATCGCTCCCCATCACTCCCAGGAGGAGGGTTGTACCATGAGCAAGTTTCGCTGGATTTACGCGCTGCCCCTGGCCCTGCTGCTAGCCGGCCAGGTGTCCACTGCCGGCGCCGAGGAGGCCGCCCAGACCGATACCGCCAAGGCCGCCACCAAGGAAGACGAGGAATGGCTGAACACGGTCTGGACCCAGGTGGACGACATGGTCAAGAAGGAGGACCTCAAACTCCAGCAGACGGTCACGGTCGCAGGGGTGCGCGGCGCCGAGGCCGAGGACCAGGTCCTCGACAAGCTCTACTACAAGGGGGCCAAACGCTATCCCAGCCAGGACAAGCTGAAGAAGGCCATCGAGACCCTGCAGCAGAGCATCGCCAAGAATCCCAAGGCCGAGTCAGTGCCGCAGCAGAGGTTCTACGTCGCCCAGTGCTACGAAAAGCTCGGCCAGCTCAAGGAGGCCCGGGAGGCCTATGCCCAGGTGGCCAAGGAGCACGCCAAAACCGCCTGGGCCACCAAGGCCCAGAGCCGGCTCAACGAGCTGGCGGCGGCCAAATAAGTCCATCCCTTCACCGCACAGAGGGCCGGGGCGCGAACCCCGGCCTTTTTTTTTATATATTAGGCAGCGCTCCGGCACCTCCATCCGCTGACGAGGACAGCCATGGCCGAGACCACCCGCAGTTCCCGCCGGTTCCAGATGGTCCTGGGCTTTCTGGTGGCGGCGCTGACCTTTCTGCTCTCCTTCACCCAGGCCTACCAGCGGGCCGAGCTGGTGACCTACGACTGGCGCTTCCACCTGCGCAACCTGCTCTTCGGCCTCCCGCCCATGGATCCCCGCCTGGGGACCATCGACATCGACAACCGCAGCGTGGAGGTGGAGGGCCGGTACCAGGACTGGACGCGCGACAAGTACACCGACGTGGTGCGCATCCTGCACCGCTACGGCGCCCGCATGGTGGGCTTCGACGTGTACTTCATCGAGCCCAGCGCCCGCTCCCTGTCCGAGCAGCAGCTGCGCTCGCTCAAGGCCGTCGATTCGACCGCGGTCATGAATCTGCTAGATCAGGCCGACTACGACCAGAACTTCAGCCGGGCCATCGCCGAGGCCGGCAACGTGTACCTGGCCCAGTTCGTGGTGGTGCCCGATCCAGACCAGCCCCAGGCTACCCCCGGCAAGATCGAGGCCCGTTCCCCCGACCAGGAAGCGGCCTTGGCCTTCATCCGCCAGCATTCCCCCCGCTTAGTGGGCGAAGCTGGTTCGCTGTGGCAGGGGGTGGATTTCGAACCGCCGCTCAAGCTGCTGCGCGAGGTGTCCCGGGGTTTCGCCTACGCCCAGACCGTGGCCGACCCGGACGGGGCCCGGCGCCGCTATCCGCTGGTGTATCAGTACGAAGGTGTCGTCTTCCCCTCCATCGCCCTGCTGATGATCTGCGACTACCTGCAGGTGCCCATCGAGACCGTGGAGGTGCGGCCCGGCCACTATGTCCGTTTGCCGAATGCCCACTTCGCCGACGGGCGGATCGAGGCCGTCGAGGTGCCCATCGACCGGCGCGGCAACATGTACGTCAACTGGGCGGGCAAATGGGACGAGACCTTCACCCACTACTCGCACTACGGGTTGCGCCAGTCCGCCCGGCGCGAGGAGCGGCAGCAGGTCTTCGACAAACTCAAGGAACTGGTGGCCGCCAACCCGGCTCTGCGGGCCAGCCCCGGGGAGATCCCCGCCGCCCTGGCCGCGGCCGGGGTGGGCGACCAGGGCGCCGCGCGCGCCGCGGTGATCACCTACCTGCAGGCCGGAAGTATCGAGCAGGCCCTGCGCCAGAAGCCCCAGCTGAGCGCCGCCGAGTTCTGGAAGGCCAAGGGGGTGGAGAGGCCCTCCCCGGCCCAGACGGAACTCTTCTCCGGCATCCAGCGTACTGATCAGGTGGCCGCCTTCCTGGAGGCCCATCCCCAGGCCTCGCTGCCTGAGTTGCAGGCCGCCCTGCCCCAGTGGGACGCCGAGGGGCTGCGGCAGAGCGCCCAGTTCGCACTTGGCCTGCTGGTGGAGGGCCGGCTGCCCGCGACGGCGCGGCCCCTCTTTTTCTATCCTTATGTGATCTACCAGGGACAGCCGCTGCTGCCCTCCGACCTGAAGGGCAAGATCCTCTTCTACGGCCTCACCGCCGCCGGCACCACCGACTTGAGCGTCACCCCCTTTCAGGGCAGCTACCCGATGGTGGGCATCTATCCCAACGTGCTCAACACCATCCTCTCGCACAGTTTCATCCACCGCATTCCGGTCTGGCTCAACGCCCTGTTGATCCTGGGTATCGGGGTGCTGCTCTCCCTGGTGATCCCCCGTTTCAGGGTGCTGCACGGGGCCCTGCTGGTGGCCGGATTGCTGGGCGCCTATGTCCTGGTGGCCCTGGTGGCCTTCACCCACGCCAACTTCTGGCTGGAGGTGCTGGGGCCGGTGTCGGCGCTGATCATCGGCTACCTGGCCATGACCATCTACGGCTATCTCCTCAAGGAGAAGGAGAAGGAGTTCGTGCAGAGCGCTTTTGGCCATTACCTGTCGCCGGCGGTGGTCGACGAGATCATGAAGAACCCGGGCATGATCGACCAGCTGGGCGGCGAGGAGCGGGTGATGACCGCTTTCTTCTCCGACATCGCCAGCTTCTCCACCATCTCCGAGTGCCTCACCGCCAGCGAGTTGGTGCGCTTCATCAACGAATACCTCAGCGAGATGTGCGACATCATCGAAAACTACGGGGGCACCATCGACAAGTTCGAGGGAGACGCCATCGTCGCCTTCTTCGGGGCCCCCATCCGTTACGAGGACCACACGGTGCGCGGCTGCATGGCCTGCATCGACCAGCAGCACGGACTGGTGGCCCTGCGCCAGCGCTGGAAGGAGGACCAGACCCTGCCCCCGCGCCTGCACGAACTGCGCCAGCGCTGGGAGCGACAGGGCCGTCTCTTCACCAAGGTGCGCATGGGGCTCACCTGCGGGCCGATGGTGGTGGGCAACATGGGGTCACGGCGGCGCACCGACTACACCATGATGGGGGACGTGGTCAATCTGGCGGCCCGCTTCGAGAGCGGCCAGAAGATCTACGGCACCAACATCATGGTCAACGACCAGGTCTATGACCAGGTCAAGGACCTGGTCGAGACCCGCCGCCTGGACCTGATCCAGGTGATGGGCAAGGAGGAACCGGTCACTGCCTATGAGGTGCTGGATCGCAAGGGCAAGCTGAGCCCTCAGCAATACGAGGTGCTCGATTGCTACGCCCGGGCGATGGAGCGCTACGACCAGTTCGACTTTGCCGAGGCCCGCAAGCTCTTCGAGCAGGCCCTGCAGCTCGATCCCCACGATGGTCCCTCCCTGCTCTACGCCGACCGCTGCGAGGAGTTCGCCCTCAACCCACCCAAGGATCTGGTCTACCGGGCGCAGAGCAAGTAGGGCTGCTGGCCGGGGGGACAGGAAGTGCGTATATTTTTTGAAACTTTTCCGGATGTTTTTCGTCCTAATCGCTGCCGATGAAACCGCCGCTCAAACTGATTTCCCTGCTGCTGGTCGCCGGCCTGGCGGCCTGCGCCGGTCACAACCAGCAGCTGGCCGCCCAGGTGGAGCAATCCCAGGGCGAGGTCCGCGATGACCTCGAAGCCCTCAAACAGGCGGTGGAGGCCTCCTACGACCGGGAAAAGGCCATGGCCGAGCGATTGCGCCAGGCCGAGGAAGGCGGCGCCCAACTGCGCGAGGACCTGCATCTGATGCAGAGCCAGCTCGACCTGCTGCGCCGGCAGCTGGCCGCCCCGCAGCCGGCCGGGGCGGAGCCGCCTGCCCCTCCGGAGGTATTCTCCCTCTACCGGGCGGGCCGCGAAAGCTATGAAACCCGCCACTACGACCGGGCCATCGCCCAGTTCACCCAGCTGTTGGAGGCCGCCCCTGAGGATGATCTGGCCGACAACGCCCAGTACTGGATCGGCGAGTGTTACTACGGGCTGGGCAAGTACCGCCAGGCCCTGACCGCCTTTGCCAAGATTTTTGTGTACGCCAAGACCGAAAAGGCCGCCGACGCCCAGCTCAAGATCGCCCGCTGCCATCTGGCCCTCGAGGAGCCCGACAAGGCCCGGGCCGCCTACCAGAAGCTGCTGGATGAGTACCCGGACAGCCAGTACGCGCCCACAGCCCGCAGGGGACTGCAAGATCTGGAGCATTGACCCCAGTTCTGTGCCGCGCCCATCCTGCCCGCCGCTGCCGAAGGAAAACACGTGAACCTCAGAAGAATCTGTCCTTGGCTGCCTTTCTTGTTATTGGGCCTGGCGGCGCCGGTTCCGGCCGTCCCAGTGCTCACCAACATGGACCTGGTGGTCGGCACGGTGGAGCAGGCTGTGGACCAGGCCCTGGGCCAGTTGGAAACCCAGGCCGTGGAGCGCGACCAGTTGCTGCTGGTGGTGCCCCAGGGCAAACACGCGGCCACCTGGCTGGTCGATCACTTGCTGGCCGAAGGCCTGCTGGCCCGCGGCTTCGCCGTCACCCTGGACTCGGTCGCCGCCCCCGCCGGGACGCCCCGGCTGAGCTATCGCATCCTCGACCTGGGAGTCGCCGGGCGGGCCAGCCTGTGGAGCAGCCAGTTTCACCGGGAAAGCCGGGTCTCCCTGGTCCTGCAACTGAGCGGCAGCGCCAAGGGGGCACCGCTGGACTGGCAGGGAGAGGTCTCCGGGCACCAGGCCGATCAGGTGCCCAAGGATCGGCTGCCCTTACTACAAGATACTGCCTACGATTTTGCCAAGGTCGAGGTGCAGCGGCAGAGCTGGGGCAAGTTCGTCGAACCCGTGATCGTCTCCGCCGTGCTAGGGGGGCTGATTCACCTGTTCTTCTCCAACCGTTGAAAGGAAGCTGGTGCGGGGAGTGCGATGGCAGGCGGCGCTGATCGCCGCCGTAGTGATGGTGGGTTGCAGCAGCAAGCAGGCCACCACGCTCAAGGCAGATGAGGTCTATTTTACAGAGGGCAAGAAGGCCCTGGACAAAAAGCGCTACCTGGAGGCCGTGGAGAAGTTCCAGCAACTGGTCGGCAGCTATCCGGGGTCGCCGCTGGTGGCCGATGCCCAGTACCTGCTGGCCGAGGCCTATTTCCGCAACGCCGACTACGTCAACGCCGTCTTCGAGTACCAGCGCCTGGTGGACTCCTACCCCTCCAGCCAGTGGCTGGACCAGGCCCAATTCCAGATCGCCGAATCCTATTACCGGCAGCGCCGCCGCCCCGAGCTGGACCAGAAGGAGACCAACGACGCCCTGGTTCACTTCCGGCTCTTCATCGACGACAATCCGCAGAGCCCGCTGGTCGATCAGGCCCGCCAGCGCATCGACGACTGCCGCAGTCTGCTGGCGCACAAGCTCTTTCTCAGCGGCCAGCTCTACCAGCGGCAGGACCACCTGGATGCCGCCGCTGCCCTCTACCAGAAGGTGGTGCAGGATTTCCCGGACACCCCCTGGTACTGCGAGGCGCTGGCCGAGTTGGGAGAGCTGGCCGTCAGGAAGAAGAATCTGCCGGAGGCCCGTGCCCGCTGGGAGGAAGTGCTGCGCGAGAGTCAGGACGAAAAGCTGAAGCTCCGGGTGCAGCAGCGCCTGGACCAGATCGGGAAGCCGGCAGGGGAGTGAGGGTGCATGCAGCGTCTGGGGGTCCTCGGCGGCACCTTTGACCCCGTCCACACCGGCCATGTGCTGCTGGCCCAGTTCGCCGGCGAAAGGCTCGGGCTGGACCGGGTGCTCTTCGTCCCGGCCGCCGATCCGCCGCACAAGGGACAGTGCGCCGCCCCGGCCGAGGACCGCTGGGCCATGGTCGAGCTGGCCATCGAAGGTTTTCCCTCCTTCGCCGCCTCCCGCCTCGAGCTGGAACGGCCCGGCAAATCCTACACCATCGACACTCTCAGGCATCTGCGCCAGGTCCACCCCGAAGTCCAGCTCTACCTGATCATCGGCGCCGACAACGTGGCGCCGCTCTCCACCTGGCACAATCCCAAGGGCATCCTCGAACTGTGCACGGTGGTAGCCGGCACCCGGTTGAGCCCCCGCGAGGAGGCGGATCCCGAACTGGAAAAACACCTGGTCCTCATCGACACCCCGGTGGTGCAGTTCTCCTCCACCCAGATCCGCCAGCGCCTGAGCCAGGGGCTGCCCATCCGCTACCTGGTTCCCGAAAAGGTCGAGGAGTACATCCGTCGGCGGGGGCTGTACCAGGCGCGATGAGCTTCCTCACCCACCTGGAGTGCAGCCGCACCGGGCAGCAGTACGACCCGCGCCAGCTCCACAACCTCTCGGCGGATGGCGCGCCGCTTTTAGCCCGCTACGACCTGGAGCGGGTGGCCGGCTCCCTGAAGAAAAGCGACCTGCAGCAGCGTCCCCCCCACATGTGGCGCTATCACGAGGTGCTGCCGGTGGGCAGCCCTGAGGAAAT
The DNA here is from genome assembly GCA_016187725.1 of Candidatus Latescibacterota bacterium. Classification (GTDB taxonomy): domain Bacteria; phylum Latescibacterota; class UBA2968; order UBA8231; family UBA8231; genus SICG01. The sequence goes on along the minus strand of JACPJE010000155.1, from coordinate 1,078 downwards.
CGTCTCCCTGGGGGAGGGATACACCCCGCTGCACCGGGCGGAGCGGCTGGGGGCCTGGGCCGGTTGCTCCCACCTGTACATCAAGGACGAATCCCTCAACCCCACCGGCTCTTTCAAGGCGCGCGGCATGGCAACGGCGGTGAGCGCCGCCCGGGCCCGAGGGGCGCGCAGGCTGGCGGTGCCCTCGGCGGGCAACGCCGGGGGGGCCCTGGCGGCGTACGCGGCGGCCGCCGGCCTGGAGGCCTTTGTGTTCATGCCCCGCGACGTGCCCCTGGCCTTTCAGGTGGAATGCCGTGCCTGCGGGGCGCAGGTGGAACTGATCGAGGGCTTGATCAGCGACTGCGGGCGGGTGGTGGCCCAGCGCAAGGAGGCCGAAGGCTGGTTCGAGGTCTCCACCCTCAAGGAGCCGTACCGGGTGGAGGGCAAGAAGACCATGGGCTACGAGCTGGCTGAGCAACTGGGCTGGGAACTGCCCGAGGCGGTGATCTATCCCACGGGCGGGGGCACGGGGTTGATCGGGATGTGGAAGGCCTTTGCGGAGATGGAGCAACTGGGCTGGATCGGGGCACGCCGGCCGCGGATGTTCTCAGTGCAGGCCGCCGGGTGCGCCCCGATTGTCCGCGCCTTCGAGCAGGGGGAGGAGCGGGCGGTGCCCTGGGAAAAGGCCCACACCGTGGCGGCCGGACTGCGGGTCCCCGGCGCAGTGGGCGACTTCCTCATGCTGCGCGCCATCCGGCAAAGCGGCGGGGCGGCGGTGGCCGTCTCCGACGAGGAAATCATGGACGCCTGCCGCCACTTTGCCCGCTGCACCGGCATCCTGCCCGCCCCCGAGGGCGGGGCCGCCCTGGCCGGCCTGCTGGCGCTCAAGGAGCGCGGGCTGGTGGGCGCCGGCGAACGCATCGCCCTCTTCAACACCGGCAGCGGCTACAAGTACCTCGAAGCCTTTTCGCTCCCTTGACGGATGGGGCGGCAGCGGCTATTTTTGTGACCCGTTGCACCCATAGCTCAATTGGATAGAGCATCTGACTACGGATCAGAAGGTTGGGGGTTCGAGTCCCTCTGGGTGCACCACAAAATG
>JACPJE010000154.1 GCA_016187725.1 Candidatus Latescibacterota bacterium | reverse complement strand
CGTCACCACCTACTCCCTGAAAAAGGTGGGCGGGACCCAGCAGGAAGTCTCCAGCCTGATCTTCGCCCGGATGAGCACCGGCGAGATCAAGCTGACCGGCTCCCTGGCGGGGGGTGGCGGCAGCGGGGGCGCCGGGACTGAAGCCCAGTTGGCCCAGTCCGACTTCGACGGGGACGGCAGCATCGGCTTCGATGACTTTTTCCTCTTCGCCGACGCTTTCGGCAAGTCAGCGGCCACCGCTGGGGCGGCCTACGACCTGGACGGCGACGGCAGCATCGGCTTTGACGACTTTTTCGTCTTTGCCGATCTCTTCGGCAAGTCAGTGGGTAAGCCGATGGCGGTCCCCCAGTGGCCCGTGGTGGCTGGAGGTCTGCAGCTGGTCCCCCGCTCCACCGACGAAGGCCTGGTCCTGGCCCTGCAGACCCAGGCGCTGCCGCTGCGCGGCCTGGGCGCGGTGGTGGAGTACGATCCGGCCGCCTTCCGCCTGATCCGGGTCGGCAGCGAAGCCAGCGCCCTGGCTGGCCGGGAAGCCCCGCTCCTGCTGCAGAAACAGGAGCAGCCCGGGCAGGTGTTGGTGGGCCTGGGCCGCACGGGCGGCGAAGGAGCGGTGGAGGGCCTGCTGGCTGAACTCTACTTCGAGCCGCTGGTGCCAGAAGCCACCGGGCTATTCCAGGTGCGGGAGGCCACGGTGCGCGACGCCGGCGGTTTGCTGAAGCAGCCGCAGCACCTGGGCCAGGTGGAGGCGCGCTGGGTGCCGCAGACCTTCGCCCTGCAGCCCAACTACCCCAATCCCTTCAACCCGGCCACGGTGATCCGCTACCAACTGCCGGCCGCCGCGGCGGTGCGCCTCGAGGTCTACGATGTGCTCGGCCAGAAGGTGCGGATCCTGGTGGCCGGGAGCGAAGAGGCGGGTTTCCACCGGGTGATGTGGGATGGCAGGGATGAGGGGGGCCGGGCGGTGGCCGGCGGGGTGTACTTCTACCGGCTGCAGGCCGGGGAATTCACCCAGGTGCGCAAGCTGCTACTGCTGAAGTAGACGGCGACACGCAATACCGGGGGGCGGCCTGCAGCAGCGGGCGCCCCTCTTTTTTTCCGGGGTGACCGGAGTGCTATCTCACTAGCAGCATCGACCGCGTCTGATTGAACGAGCCCGCCTTCAGGCGATAGAAGAACAAACTGCTACCCGCGCTCATCCCGCGCGCGTCGCAGCCGTCCCAGACCACGTGGTGCGCGCCGGCTGGCAGGTGCGCGGAGACTAGGCTGCGCACCTGCTGCCCCAGCAAGTCGAGGACCTGTAGCTCCACTTCGCTGTCGTAGGGGAGGTCGAAGCGGATCGTGGTCTGCGGGTTAAAGGGGTTCGGGAAGTTCGGGTGCAGGGCAAAGTCCGCGGGCACTGTGGCCAGGGCAATGGCCGCTTCCGCGGCACGGACTTGGCCGTCATTGAACTGGGCCCGGGTCAGCCGCGCGGCCCTCCAGTTCTCTGCGGGGTAGATGCGGACCAGATCTCCTGGACCAGAGAGCGGTACTGCCCCAGCCAGGGCGATGCGCAGGCCCTCTGATCCGGTGTGCCAGGCCACCAGGAAACCAGGCAGCCCGCTCTCCACGGCCAGCGGACTGGCGAGGCCCTCGATCACCAGGTCTCCGGCGACGATGTCCGCTCGCTCGCTCAGCCAGATGGACAGGTACCTATCCTCTGTCCGCAGGGCCAGGAACCGCTCCCCGGGCGCTGATCTGGCCGCAGCCGGCGCCGTGGCCGGCTGCGGGTGGTTGTGCGCGCCGGGCTCCTGTACCGGAAAGTAGCGGCGCAGACCTACCCGGTGTTGCAGGATCAGAGCCGCGTCGTAGGGAGTGATGGCGCTCTCTGGGGCTAGTGAATCCAGGTTGGCCGCCAGGGAATCCAACCCGGCCAGCGCCGGAGACAGCACATGGGCCAGTACCTTGGAAGCGTCGAAGGCCAGCACCAGGCCGTCCGCGTCGACATCCCCGAACAAACCTACGACCAGACAGGTGTCCCTGACCTCGCCGGGACTCCCTGAGGCGGTCTGCGCGTCGGCGTAGATCACCTGGAGCGTATCCGCTCTGGCGATGGTCAGCGCGCTGTCACCGGAACCACCGCTGGCCAGGGTGGTGGCCAGACACCCGAAGAAGACACTGTCGTCCGTGCTGACCTCCACAAGGGTGATGGCTGCGGAGTCGCCGGTAGCGCCGTTGCTCGCAGTCGCGACAACGGTCTCCTGGAGGCCCGGGTCGGCGTTCAGGTCCGGGTCCACCAGGCGCACGCGCAGGGAATCTCCGGGCTGGACCACCACGCTCGCGTCCAGGCGGCCATCGCGCCCGCCACTGACCTGGGTGGAGGCGCAGCGCGCGGTGGTGTGGCCGGCCGCATCCAGGGAGTCGTCGTAGCAAACCGCGAGCACGGTGCCGGGGGCGATTTCGAGTTCGCCATTGCCAGGGACTGGCGCCGCGATGAGGGTGCTGATTGAGCCGGTGAAGACACCGGTGCTGGCCCCGGTTTCTACCAGGGCCAGCACCTCGGTCTGCGCCCCTGCCGCGATGCGCACCGCAACACGGTCCTGGCTCGCTGGATCGCGGTCTTCATCCGCGTCGGTCACCTGCACCTCGAGAACCGCGGGCGGCACGACTGGCTCCGGATGGATGGTCAGCGCGCCGTTGGTCCCGGTCACCACGAATGCGCCGTGGACGACCTGGCAGGCCGGAGCGCCGGCGTTGAACAGAACGTGCTCCAGGCCTAGCGGCGAGCGGCCAGGCCGCCGGTGGTCGGCCACGGCAAAGCGGACGCAGAAGAGGGTGTCGGTGCCTGCCAGGAGTTCGCCGCTGGCAGCCATGACGACCTTCAGGGTATCGATGGAGGTGCCGATCCCCTGGGTGACGTTGGTAGCCAAGGTCCAATCAGGCGTGGGTGCCGCCGGGACTACCGTGGAGTCCGCGCTCAGCAGGTCGCCGTCAAAACTCAGGAAGACCTCGAGCGCCGCGATGCTGGGCTCATGGGGGCCGGCCAGGCGCACGGGGATTACCAAGCTGTATCCGTACTTGGCCGCGGTGTCGGGCACGGAGACCACCAGTCCTGTCGGCCCGGCAGGTGGCCCGGTCACGGGGCCGATCCCTGGGGTGGGCGGGTCAAGGGGGGCAAAGTCCGCGCTGTTGTTGTCCGTGTCCGTGCCCGCGCTGTCGCGCGACAGGCTTTGGCCCGCGGGCACAGTGGCCGCGGGCGCCCCTTCCCCGGCGTTGAAGATGCCCGCGTCTCCGTACTGCAGCGCATCGACGATGTTCCCCTGCGGGTCGCGCAGTTGCACGGCGTCGGGGCCATTCTGCCAGTCCACCTCGCCGACGAAGTCCCGCTGCGCGAGCAGGTCGCCGACCGCCACGCTGGTGGCGATCACCAGGACCCCATCCACCGGAATGACCGCACCGGTCAGGTTCACGGTCCGGTAGATGGCGCCGTCGCCACCATTGATGCCTATCAGGGTCCATCCGTCCAGAGAATCGCCAGGCGGACCGGCGATCTCGGTGAAGACATCGTCCGCATCCGTGCCAGGGCCGTCGTACAGGACCTCCTGGATTATGGGATGGGCCAGCGGCTGGCCTGGGGAAAGCACACTCAGGAGGAGTGCGATTCCCGCGATCGACTTCCAGCGCTGGGTAGCTGTCTGTACATGCATCGCCATGTCGGATACCTCCGGGTGTCGCGGAACGGCTACGCCCATAGTGGTCAGCTCCTGGGATCACGCCATCCAGGAATCCCAGCCGCTCCGGGCCATGAGGCGCCAGACAGCACAATGCGTGCCCGATCTCGGGGAAACTAGGTAACTTCATGCGCAGGAAAAAGATGGGGGAACATCAGGTGGCCATGTGGATCGCTGCGGCTGTCACCCTCTGGTAACACGCAGGCCCTGGCTGGCCAGGGTGTAAGGCCACAACTGCTTGTAGTGCAGCGAAGTTAGGTGTTGTGCCGTGTACTTCACAGAAGTGGGCAGGGCGAATTCCTGGGCTGCATACCCGGAGGAGGAGGCAATCCGGGGAGCTTGCGGAGGAGAAATGCGCCGAGGAGATGATCTCGGTTGGCGGGCCGGGAACTGAGGATCATGAATTATTCTGTTTACTACTAACGCAGCTTTTTCACTACTCCTGCGGTGCCGTCCACCTCCACCAGCATCCGGGGGCGGATGCGGCGGGTGGCCTCGCCGGTGCCTACCACGCAGGGGATGCCCCGTTCGCGGGCGATGATGGCGGCGTGGCAGAGGGTGCCGCCCCGGCCACCCGGTCGAAGTGGGAAACCAGTTCCGGGCGGGTCATGGGGGCGACCAGGATGCAGCCGGTGTGGACCAGGCGGTAGTCGGAGTTTTTGGCGATGATCACGGCCTTGCCCGAGGCCCGGCCCGGCGAGGCGGGCAGGCCGCGGACCAGCAGGTCCTCGTCCTGAGAGGCGGGCGCCGGCAGGTGCTGGTCGTCCTCAGGGTGGCGCCGGCTCTCTTCGAGGACGCGGCGCAAATGCGCGGTTTCGCGGTGGACGTAGGCGCGCTCCACGGCGAACTCGATGTGCATGACCCCCACGGCAGTGTCCAGGGCGATGATCCGGTCCGAGACGGGCAGCTGCTCGTCGAGCAGGGCGTCGAAGTAGGGCTGCTTCCTGGGCTGGACCACCTGCTTGAAGAACTGCAGGGCCTGGCCGGTCAGGGAGAGCTGTGCGAGGAGGCGTTCCTGGTTGCGCGCCGAGCGTTTCTTCTGGTACGCGCCGATGCAGCGGTAGGTCTCGTGCAGCAGGGGCAGCAGGGCCTCGACCTCGCGGGCGAAGTAGGTGCGGATCTTGTTGGCCATGGGCTCAGATATACCTCTTCGCAGCCGGCCAGATCTCGGCCAGGGGAACCGTGGGGCCGCGGCACAGGAAGATGGGCAGGTTGCGCTCGTAGGGCATGGCGTACTCGTGGGTGTGGACGGCGACCTGTTCCACTGACGCGAAAAAGGCCCGGTAGTCGTCTGGGTGGCCGCCCACGGCGATGAGCACCTGGCCGCTCTGGCCGTGCGTGCCCCAGAGCCAATAGCTGTTGTGGCCGCACAAGGCCGGGGGCAGGCCGTGCTGTCGGCCAAAGAAGTCGAGGGCACCGGCCTCGCCGTAGTTTTGGGTGTAGAGAGAAACCTGGGCCTGGTCTTCGGAAGGGAGGGCGCGGTACACCTGGGCCACCTGCGCTGCCAACTCGGGCCAGCCGAAGCGGTCGGCCAGGTGCTGGGGCAGGGCAGCGGCTTGGTGTTTTTCTGTTTTCACCTCACCCAGGCCCAGGGCAGCGGCGTAGCGGATGAAATGCTGGGGCGGGAGCAGGGACAGGGCCAGGGGCAGGACGAGGGCCCCGCCCAGGGCCAGCAGCAGGGCGTAGCCGGCAAACCAGCGCCGGGGCAGGTGGTGCTCGCCGAGTACCGCGCCGGCGGCCAGCAGCAGCGGAAAGATGGGCGACAGGTAATAGGGCTTGCCCCGTTGAATCACAAAGAAAGCCAGCAGGGCGACAAAGGCGATGCCGAAGCAGCGGCACTCCCTCAGGCGCGGGTGGAAGAGGAGAGCCAGAGCCCCGCCGGCCCACAGGGGCAGGGTGAAGGGGTGCTGGTAGAGCAGCTGCGCCGAGAGGTACTCCTGGGGCGAGAGCAGGTAGTTCTTCTGCTCCTGGGCATTGCGCAAAAATTCGAGGGTGGGCCAGTCGTGGGCCTGCTGCCAGAGCAGGTTGGGCAGCAAAAGCAGCAGCGCCAGGCTCCCGCCCAGCCAGCACCAGGGCGTGTAGAGCAGCCGGCGCTGCGGGGTGAGCAGCAGGCCCAGGATCAGCGCCACCCCGAAGAAGGCCATGCTGTGTTTGTTCTGCAGGCCCAGGCAGGCCAGCGCCCCCAGCCAGAGCCAGAGCCGGGCATCGCCTCCCTGCAACAGGCGCAGGAGCAGGAGGGCACAGCCCATCCAGCACAGGGGCTCAAAGGCATTCATGGAATAGAAATCGTGCAGGCCCAGGCAGATCGGGGCGATGAGCACTCCCAGGGCGGCCAGGGCCTGGGCCCGCTCCCCGCCGCCCAATTCGCGCGCCAGCAGGGCAGTCAGCCAGACCAGGGCGGCACCGGCCAGGGCCGGGAGCAGGCGCAGGGCAAAGAGGGAGTCCCCCAGCCCCCAGCGGCTCAGGCGCAAGAACAGGATGGAGAGGGGCGGGTGGTCCACGTAGCCCCAGTCCAGGTGCTCGCTGCAGGCGATATAGTACAACTCGTCGCGGAAGTACCCGTATCCCCCCAGCGCATTGGCCCCCAGGTGCAGGGCCAGCTTGAGCAGCGCCAGGGCGCTGGCCAGCCTGCTGATTCCCGGCAACCGGAGAGGGATCATCGCGCGGGTTTCTTCGCTTCCAATTGGAAGCACTGCCGGCCCGCCCCGTGGGACCAGAAATCGCCGGGCCTGGCCAGACCCTCCTCCTCGGTGCCGCGGTCGAACTGGGCGCACAACTCGTAGGTACTGGGCCCCAGGGGCCGGTACTCGTAGGGGCGGCCGGTTTCGGGGTCGGCGACCTGGGGCGCGAAACCCTGTTCCTGGGCCAGGGCGTCGAGTGCCTCAGGCAGCGTGCCGCCCCGCGACCAGTGCAGGTCCACGGCGCCGGCCAGCATGCGCAGGTTTTCCACCCGGCGGGCGTCCAGCCTTCTCACCCGTTCCTGGGAGGGGGAGTCGAGCACCAGAAAGCTGCCGATCAGGGCGAGGACTACCGCTCCACTGGCAACCCAGGTGAAGAGCCGCCCGCCGGTCTGCTGGCCGGGGTGACCCTCCTGCTCCTCGCGGCGCAGTTCACCCAGATAATGGCCGAAGATTCCTCCGGCGAGGGTGCCCACGATTAGCACCTTGAGGATGAAACGCAGGGTCAGTTCCCCGCCCAACAGATTGAAGACCAGGGCGGTACAGTCGCCCACCAGGGTGCCGGCGGCCAGAAAGAGGGTCAGGTAGGTGAGCCATTTGCGCACCTTGGAGAGCTGTTTAGCCGGGTCGCGCGCCGCGGACCGGGCCAGGGCGCGGGCGGTGTAGAGGAAGAGGGGAAAGGCGATGATCAGGAAGGAGACGGACCAGCGGATGGCCTCGCGGAAGTGCAGGCCAACGTCGGCCGGGTCGGGCAGGACGCGCTCGACGAACTGGAAGAGCAGGCTGCCCAGGTGGTAGATGCTCAGGTACAGGGCGGTGAAGAGCACCAGGCACAGGAAGGCTTCGCGGGCCGAGAGGTAGGGTTTGGGCCTGGGCACGGGCAGGGGGAAGTCGAGGTCGGCGTAGGCGGCCAGGGCCCCGCGCACCTGTGCGGGTTCCCAGCCGGCCTTGAGCAGCACTTCCTCGATTTGGGTCCGCGGCAGCCCCTTGGTCAGGGCTTCGCGCACGAAGCTGGAGAGTTCTTCCTCGGCGGCCATTGTTGGTTTCCTCAGGTGGTCGGTGGCGTCGGGGAGTGACCCGCTTCGGCTTTTCTCAAGGCGCGGACTTGTCGGGCCGGGGATACCCTTCCGGTGTTTCCCCAGGCGCGTCCCACCGCACCCCAACGTATGGGGTGCGGCGTAACACTGGCGGCCCTCCCCCAAGACCCTACCCCCACAACGCCCCATACGTTGGGGCGTTGCGCCACGCGGACTTCCCTTCCCCTCCCCTCCCCGAGAAAAGCCCCCCCCGCCTGCCGCTGCGCTAACCCTCGCGGCCCGCCCGGCTGGGGTCATCTCCCCGCCGCAGGGGTATACATATCGACTCCACCTTCAGGGCACCCCCGGTCCTTTCTCAGACGCATCGGGGAGTAGCCGGCTTCGGTCCTTTTCATATCGTCAGCACTGAAACATGGCCCTGCTTGCTGTAGGCGATGATCTTTTTGTCTCTGGTGACCAGAGTGGCATTCAAGATCCGCGCCGTGGCCACGATGATCCGGTCTGCCGGGTCGCCGGGCAGTTCGCCGGGCAGCCTGCTGCTCGCCAAGGCGATCTCCGGAGTGAGGGGCGCCAGAGAAATGCCAGGTGCCGTTATTCATCTGCTTCCCATACTTCGCCGAGCGGCTCTACAATATCCCCCTTGATCACCACGGTCCCCTTTAAGAAGCCCATCGGAGATTTGGAGGCCTGCTCACCGATGGGAATCAACTTGGCCACTGGTTTCCCCCGCTTGGTGATAACGACTTCCTCGTGGGTTTTCTGGATCTTGTCCATAATCTCCAGGCACTTGGCTTTAAACTGGCTCAGAGTGATTTCCATCTGATCCTTCCTTTATTTCACCAGCATCAACTTGCGCACCTGCCCCACCCCATCCATCTGCAAGCGCGCCAGATAGGCCCCAGTAGAAACCTCCATCCCCTGTTCGTCTCTGCCATCCCAGGAAACCCGGTAGGCACCTGCCTCCTGTTGTGTTTTGACCAGCGACGTGACCCTTTGCCCAGTCAGGCTGAACACTTGTAGCTCGACCAATCCTGATTTCTCCAGGTAGTATTGAATCAGGGTAGAAGAGTTGAAGGGGTTGGGATAGTTTCCTTCGAGCCGAGGAGCTTTGGGAAGCCCCAGGTACTGCTGAGCCAGAACCATGAGTTTGGCGCGAGCTTCCGTACCGAAGTTGTCTGCAAACAAGAAGAAATCGTCGAAATCCACTGTCCCGCTGCCATTCAGATCCAGGAGGGGATCTGCGCTGCCGAACCCATCGGCGAAGAGAAAGAAATCGTCGAAGCTCACCGCGTCGTCGCCGTCGAAATCGCCGCGCAAAGGGCCGGCCACTGGTTCCCAGGTAATTGTCGCCACGGACCAGACGGCGCGCTTGTCGTCCACTCCATCTGTGCGATGAAAACTCACCTCCCTGATCACCAGATAGGTGCTATCTCTGAACCCTTCCTGCACTTCAAAGCTCAGGGTCCCCAGCGCGCCATCCCCCGATTTCCTGGCATCTGACCCGAGCACCGTACCCCCTATGCTGATACCGCCTGCGTTTTCATCGACCAGCGTCACCAACCCAGGGATGAAACGGCTGCCCTGGAAACTGTCCTTCACATAGCGCACCTGCGTAGGGTCATATTCAATGGTGGCACTCCATCCCTGTATCTCCGGGGCATCCGCCACGTTCAGTTGGAAGGTGTAGACCTTGCCAGGGACGGCGTTACCAACTACTCGCCGCCCCTGATCTCCGGCTGCCAAATAGGAATCGAGTGAGATCGGCCCTTCAGGGACTACCACCCCAGTGCCGATCAAGGCGACCTTTACTTCGGGGCTGACTGGATCATCGCTCAAAATCGTGAGTTGCCCCGAATTTTCTCCACCGACCGCAGGAGCAAAGACCACCTCTACTGAGCGTGAAGTGAGCGGAGGGATGAGGAGGGTATCCCCCGAGACCGTGAAGGCCGGATTATTGGAGGATATGGAGCTGACCGCGAGGTAACCTCGACCGCTGTTTCTGATCCTCAGGGTGGAACGCTGGGCCTGATCGGCAAAGGTACTGTCGAACTGCAACGAAGAGGGTACGAAAATCCGGGGGCCGGCGCTGCCTAACGTGGCACCAGACAGGTTGATGGTATAGGTGGGGTTCGTGCGGTCATTGCTCTCAATCACAATCCTACCATTGTGTTGTCCTGGCTCGGTCGGGTAGTAGACTACCACTACACGGAGGCTGTCTCCAGATGGAATCCTCCCTTTGTTCAGGGTAACATCGAACTCTGTGCGATCTCTTCGGGTGAATTGTTCTGCCTGAAATCGAAACATACCCGAACTGATGCTCATGTTCGAGATCTTCAGGGTCCCGTCTCCGGTATTCTTGATGAAAAGTTCCCGGCGGGTCTGGGTGTTGACCTCTGGGAGTTCGCTGGCAGGAACCGCATCAAGGTGGAGGTCCTGGATGGGGGTGAGGGAGGGAAATACAAAAGGACTGGTAAAGAGAGCGTCACTCCCATCACTAGTCCATACCCATAAGGTACTGCTGGAAGCAGCAAAGATGAATTTCAGTGGCAATAATGCTACTCCGCTGTGATTAGAATAATTTATAGGACCAGAAACGGCTTCTACTTCCAGAGTGCTATGGTTTATTCGCCATATTGGGTCCGCCCAAGCACGTGGTCCTTCAGGACTGATACGCCAGACATCACCTTCTGGATCAAGCTGTATTTCCCCATCATCATAGGCACCGACCTCAATAATATCTGGCGGTCCTCCTGGAAGAGAAACTCTTTTAACACGATTGACACGGCTGAATCGCCCTATGGCTTTTGGACTCGTAAACCAAATATTGCCACTGCTATCCTCTGCTACTTGAACGCCATAAAAGTTCGTATCAATCCATTTGCCATTTGAGTAAGCAGCTAATAGGCCACTATCTCTTATAGCAACCCCATTCTGACTGTCCCACATCTCGATAGACCGAAAGCTCGTATCTGAGAATTTCTCATAGTGGCCATCAATGTACCTATACCCATTTCCGAACCAGACCTCATTCTCATTGACAACGCTTATCAATGGATACCCTGGGTTACTTCCAGCCCCTGCTATCGCCGGAACCACATTCCAGAATACCCCATCGTATTCCAGTATTCTATTCGTTGTTATTGCCCATCCTTTGCTGGGCCCAACTACGACGAGTTCTCTAAGCTCATTTACGAAAGGTATTATATCATCTCTTTTTTCTATGGCTTCGCCTACCATATGGTACAAGCTGTCCCCGGATACAATCCACAGGTCTCCGTTCGCATCCTGATAGGGTGGCGTGGATGGAGATGGTCTTTGCCATACCTGCTTCCACTCCTTCACCTCTTCAAACCCATAACTGCTCTCAAGTCCACCCAGCAATAAGAGGAGGCCTACTCCTGTTGATCCGACAAAGCGACGCATAAGTGAGCCCTCCTCTTCAATCTAGAGCAGACATACTCTTCCCCTCAGGGTAGAAACATCGTTTATCCAGGTCAAGCATACCTGGAGCGACAGCGCTGTTGGCTCCGGTTTACCCATTCCTCCTGTCGCAAGGTATCTCTCAGCTCAGCACCACCACCGTGTCCGCTGGATCTGGGGCAGCAGCGGGCAGGGTGAGGATCAGGTTGTCACCTGCGCGCCGGGCCGGCAGGGATTTGCCGCTGGCCAGGAGGGCGGCGGAGGCGGCCTTGGGCACCTCCACGTTCAGCGAAGTGCCGGGCCAGTTGAGGATATGCAGGTACGCCTTGCCGGTGGCGGGGTTGTGGACGGCGTAGCCCCAATCGGAGCGGGCCTTGGGCAGGGGGCGGGTGTTGTAGATGGATTCGCCGTTGGCCTGCAGCCATTTCCCCACCCCGCGCAGGCGCTGGGCGTGTTCGGGCTGGATGATGCCCAGCGGAGTGGG
>JACPJE010000061.1 GCA_016187725.1 Candidatus Latescibacterota bacterium | reverse complement strand
CCGCTGCTCCACACCATGTACGTGGACAAGGTGCTCTCCGGCATCAAAGCGGTGCAGACCCTCTCCCGCCTGAACCGCGCCCACCCGAAGAAACGCGACGTCTTTGTCCTCGATTTCCAGAACAACACCGAGACCATCGAGCGCGCGTTTGCCGACTACTACCGCACCACCATCCTCAGTGCGGAGACCGATCCCAACAAACTCCACACCCTCAAAGCAGAACTCGACGCCTACCAGGTTTACACCCCTGAACAGGTCGAGTCGCTGGTATCTCTCTACCTCGATGGGGCTGACCGCAACCAGCTAGACCCCATTCTCGACGCTTGCGTGGCGGTCTACGTCGCCGACCTCGACGAAGACGGGCAGGTGGATTTCAAAGGCAAGGCCAAAGCCTTCGCGCGCACCTATGAGTTTCTCGCCACGATCCTGCCCTACGGAGTGCCCGACTGGGAGAAACTCTCCCTCTTCCTGAACTTCCTGATTCCGAAACTCCCGGCGCCCGTCGAAGAAGACCTCGCCAAAGGCATCCTGGAAACCATCGACCCGGGTCAGAGCCAGGGTACCGACATCCTTATGTGGTGATCCAGAACGACCTCTTCAACCGCAGCCGCATCAACACGACCCTAGTCTGCGCGCTCACCTCGAATCTGAAAAGGACTGCGGTGCCGGGCAACGTCCTGCTGGAAAAGGGCGAGGCGCATCTTGTTCACCGTGGATAAGGGGGGTCTGGTCGAACAGATCGGCACGCTTTCGCCAAGGCGGATGCGGCAGATCCTCGATGGCATCCGGTTGGTTCTGGAGCCGCGCGATGTTGGATAATCAGCCAGAGGTTGTCTAGGTGGATGCAGCCGGGCCACAGATCAGTTCCTGCCGGATGTTTTCGCCTCTTCGCGCAGGGGTTCCAGCACCTCCTCTCCGGCCAGCTCCCGCACCAGGGCGGCGGCGCGCCGGGCGATCTGGCTGCCCTCGCCCAGGGGGGAGAGGTACTGGCGCAGATAGGCCACGGCCCCGGCGCGGCTGGCCCGCTCGGGGCCCCGCTCGCCTCCCAGGCCGAGGTTGCCGCGGCGGATGTGGGCGACCGTGCTGTCGTTGTGGGAATCAATGACCAAGGCTTCGCGGTGCAGAGCGAGGGCTTCTTCGGGGGTCACACAGGCCTCCTCTATAATTTGTTCACTTGAACCTTGGCTTCCAGTTCAACCACCCGGGCCTGCAACGGCGCAATCAGCCTCTGCGGTTGCAGAATCAGGTCGATCAAGGGGGGTTTCTCAGCGTGCCGTCGCCCGTCGTTATAGGGTGAGTCTGTGTATGGTGCAACGCTGGGTGGCACGCCAGGGCCGGTGGCAGCACTGGCAGGACGAGTGAGCTTCCGCCCCCCTACCTCTCCACCAGCCGGCCTTCGTGGATGTGGAAGCGCGGGCTCTTCACGTCCTCGCGCAGCTTGCGCTGGTACTCGCCGATGCGGATGGTCACCCCCAAGAAGGCCAGGTCATGCACCTTGACCGCCGCCCCTTTGACCGCGGTCCTGATCCGGTCTTCCAGCGCGGCCTGCTCGCCCTGCAGCTTCTGGTAGAGCTGCACCAGTTGCCCCAGTTGTTGGGCGTGGTGCACCAGCACCTTGCGGTGCGGACCGGTGGCCGCCGCCACCATGTTGCGGATCTGGGCCAGGTCGATGCGGCTGAGGTTGAACCTGTGCAACAGCTTCTGGATATGCTCCTGGCAGGTGCCGGCGCTGGCCTTGATCCGGTCCAACTGCTGGGCCTGCCCTGGCTGCAGCCCGACCACGATGGTGCCGGTCACCCCGTTGGGTGAGCCTAACTGGAAGGCCTCCACCCCTTCCCGTCCCCAAGCCTCTCCCCCCAGGATGCCTCCGCCCCGGCTCCCGGCCCCTTTGTGGACCACCACCTTGCCCTCGGCGCGCAGCAGGGCGTGATACACATAGTTGCCGACCGTGATATCCCCCCCCGCCTCCACCCTGGCCTCCTGGATGAACTGCGCCCGCACACTGCCCCCAGCCTGCACCCGGGTCCGCCGGCCCAGGATACCCCTGCCCACCACGATGTCCCCCGCCGACAGCACCGTGCTGCCGTTCTCCACCGTGTTGGTGATGGTGATGGTGCCGGTGGCCTTCACCGAAAAACCCTGCACCACCGAGCCGTCGATGTAGACCTCCCCTCTGAAATCCAGATTCCCGGTGCCGAAGTCGATGTCCCCCTTCAACGCCAGCTGCCGGATCACCCGCAACTCGTCGCCGATCTGCTTGACCACCCCCTCGATGGTGGCCGCGTACACCTCCACCCCCTCTGTGAGACGCACTTCCACATTGGACCCGGCTTGGAGCGGTTGGTCCTTGCCCTCCCTGGCTTCCAGGGGATTGCCCCTCACATCGTGCCCCGGCGTGCCCACCACCGGGGGCCGGCGCCGCGCGATCACCTGCCCCACCCCGACGCTGGGGGCGAAGTTCACCTCGCGGAAGTCGATGGAACCATCCGGCTTTTCCGTGCCGGCCCGCCGCTGCAGATCCACCAGAATTTCCACCCGCGCGTCTTGGCCATTCACCGGACCCCTCCCCTGAGCCAGCAGGCAAAGCCCCACCTGATGCTGGCCGCTCTGCACTTGGAAGACCAGTTGGACGATCGACTCTTCCTGGATACCCGCTACCACGCCCGCGTCGCTGAGGCACTGATGCACCATCTCCACCGTCAGGGGATGGGGATGCTCGTCCAGCAGCACCCAGTACGCGTGCATCTCGTCTTTGTCCAGCCAGATCGGCGGCAGCACCGAGAGCCGGCCGTCGGCCAGGCAGAGGTACCCGCTCCGCTCCGCCCGGTACTCCCCCGCTTCCGAAAGGCTCACCTGCCAGCCCGTCTCCACCCGGCCCTGGGGCGATTCGAGCGGGGGGGCCAGGCTCCGACCGAACACATCCTGTCCCGCCTGTCCGGCCTGGCCACCGCTCACCCGCGCCAGCACCTGGCCGGTCGCCACGGCCATGCCGCGGAGGCTGGGCAGGGAATGCTGGTCGAAACCACGGTCGCCGAAGAGCTGGTGCAGCTCCGCGGACAGCAGGCTCAGGGCCTGAAACGACAGCCGCTCCTCTGGCTGGTTGGGACAGTAAAACTCGATCTGGCTGGCCTTGCCGGCTGCCGGGGATTGGCCCTGGGCCACCCTGACCCAGGGGGCCTGGAGTTCATGGCCCTTCCCGGGTGCCTCGACGGCGATACTGACCAGGTTGAGGTCTGCCAGCACTTTGGCCGTCTGGGCCTCCCTGGCCTTTTCCAGCGACACGTTTCGCAGGTAGGTCCGCAAGCCATCGGCCCTGACCAGCAACTCCCCCCCCTCCACCTGCACCCCGTAGAATACCTGGCCGCTGTCCTCGCCGGCCTCCGGGCCGGCCACCACCCGCTTGAGGTCCGCCACAGGCCGGCCCAGGCCCTCGGCGATCCAGCGCGCCTGCAGTTTTTCGGCCTCGGTCTCTTTGCCTGCGAGTTCGCCGGCCACTGCATCCACGTCGGCCAGAGGGGAAGCCAATCCCTCCATCTCGTCCAGGAAACGCTCCACATCCTGCAGGACCTCATCGCCTCCCCCTTCAGGCGCCTCGCCCGTCCCGCCAGGAGCGGCTTTCACTGGTTTTCGCTGGCTCTTCTTGGCCATGCCTGCACCTCTACTCCAGCTTCAGCAGCTCATCGACCTGGAGCTGGCCGCTGTCCAGTTGCGCTTTCACCTGGGCCGCCCACAAGGCCAGAACCGCCGCCTGCCCCAGCCGCCACAGGGTATTGCGCTGTTCCTTCTGATCGTCTCCATCCAGTCCCCGGGCCCACAGCACCCCCAGCACCTCCTCCTGGTACATCAGAGGCAGCGCCGTGCCCTCCCCTGGCTGTCGACAGGGCTGGCGGTTGCGAAACACCTGCACCGCCAGCGCATTCTTTTTCACCCACTCCCTGGAATCCTCTTCCACCCCTTTGACAATCACCTGCCCCGCTTCGTCAAGGACCGCTATGGCCTCCAGCTCTTGCCCCTCTCCCCCGGACCTGTACAGCACCGCGGCCTCCACCCCCAACACCTGGTGCAAAACCTCCATGATCTCCTTGCAGGCCTGCTGGATGGTCGGCCCCTCCAACTGGCAGCGCACCAGCCGGTCCCGCCCCTCCAGCTCCTTCACTTGCTGGGCCAGGCGCTCATTGGCCTGCTGCAACTGCCGGGTCTGTCCCTCCACCTTCTGCTCCAGTTCGCGCTGGTAGGAAAGATTCTCGGCCACCAATCGCTGCCGCTCCATGGCCCGCGCGATCTCGTGCGTCACCATGTCCATCTTGAAGGGCTTGACCACATAGCTGTACGCCCCCAGGCGCATGGCCTCGATGATCAGGTCCATTTCCCCCAGCGCCGTGGCCATCACCACGCCTACCTCCGGGTGGTATTCGCGGAACCAACGCAAGGCCTGCAGCCCATCCACCACCGGCATCATGATGTCCAGGGTCACCAGATCGAAGGGCTCTTTGCCCATCCATTCGCTCGCTTTTTCGAAGCTGGTCGCCCGGCGCACCTGATAGCCTTCTTCGGCCAGCCACAGTTCCAAGAGCCGGCCCACCGGCTCTTCGTCGTCCACCACCAGCACCCGCCCCTTGGGTTGTTGTTCAGCGTTCATCTTCCAATGCCTCCATAGATATAGATTCCCCGGCGCCGGCCCCGGCCGGCAGTTCCAGCACCAGACAGGCGCCCGCCGTGCGCGGCTCGGCCCACAAGTGTCCGCTGTGCTCCCGGGCGATGGCGTAGCACAGACTCAGCCCCATGCCCGCCCCAGCGGCGGCGCCCACCTCCTTGGTGGTGAAGAAAGGCTCGAAGATCCGCTCTCGCAGCCCCTCCGGGATCCCCGGTCCGTCGTCCTCCACCACCAACTGGACCTGATGGCCCTGCCTCCTGGTGCCCACTTTGATGGCCCCGGCGTCACCGCTTTTTTTGATCGCCTCGCGGCTGTTCTGGAGCAAGGCCAGCAGCAGTTGCTGAAGTTGCCCCGGGTGCGCCGGCACCAGCGGCAGGTCCGGGGCCAGCGCTGAACTCAATTGCACGTGATCCAGCTCGAACTGCTGGCGGACCAACTCCAGCACCTCTTGCACCAGCAGGTTGAGGGACAAGGGCTGCGTGCTGGCCTGCTGCCGGCGCACGAACTGCAGCAGCCGCTCGGCGATCTCCCGGGCCCGCTGCCCCTCCTGGTAGATGGTCTCCACATGCTGCCGCACCTGCGGGTCCAGCGGACGGCGCAGCAGGAGTTCGCCATACCCCAGCACCGAGGTCAGCGGGTTGTTGATCTCGTGGGCCACCCCGGTGGCCAGCTGGCCGATGGCTTCCAGCTTCTGCGCCTGGTGCAGCTGCTCCTCCTGCAGCGCCAGGTTCCTCAGATCCTCCAGCCGGTGGTGCGCCTCGTTCATCACCTGCGCAAAGCGCTCCAGGATCTGGATGTCCTGGGCACTGAAGGCGTTTTCCTCACTGCTGTTGATCGCTACCGTACCTCCTGCAAAGGGCACGTCGAGCACGCAGTTCGTCCCCGCCTTTATCGGATCTTCAAATTGGTCTATCTCCGCCCGATTGCGCCGATACACCGGCTTGCCGGTATCCAAGGCCTGGGTCAGGGCACGGGGCAAGGCATCATACTTTTTCTCGATTATTGTTTCGGCATCGGTCTCGTAATCCAGATAGCTGTGGCGCTGGCGGTCGAGGAGGTTGATGCCGCAGTCTTTGAACTCTATCACCTCCCTGAGTTCATGCTCAAAGACGACCACCACCTTTCGCCAATCCTCCACCCCGCGCATCTGCAGGATCTGCTCGCGCACCCGCTGTACGGCCAGGTCGATCTTGAGAGCCTCCTCCCTTCGCTTGCGCTCAGTGATGTCGTGCAGAAAGGCACTGAAGATATAGCTATCCCCCCAGCGGAGCGGGGTGATAGCCAATTCAACCGGGAACTCGTGGCCATCCCGGTGTAGCGCATTGATCTCGATCCGCTGGTTCAGTACCGGCCCCTCGCCCGTGGCCAGGAAGCGCTGGAGCCCTTCCTGGTGCGCCTGGCGGGAGTGCGGCGGGATGACCAGCTCAGCCACTGGCCGCCCCAGCATCTCCTCGCGGGACCAGCCGAAAGTGGCGGTGGCCCGGGAGTTCCAGTCGATGACCCGCCCAGCAGAGTCCATCATGATGAAGCTATCGTGGGCTCCCTCGGCGATCGAGCGCACCCGTTCCTCGGCCTGCCGGCGCTCAGTGACGTAGTTCCTGATGGTCCAGATACCGGTGAGGAGGAGAAGGACATCCAGGCCGGCGACCACATTCAGGAAGAGGAATACCTGCTGCCTCAATCGCCGGTTCACCCTGATAAACTCAGCGACCACCTGATCCGCCGCCTCTATCAGCAAAAGAGTCGTGGGTTCTATAAAAGCATAAGCGCGCACCGCTGGTGGGTCGCCCGCCGGACGCACAGCGATCAGGCGCAGGGATACTTTGTACTCGCTCCACAATTGTCTCATCCTGGCGAGTTCATCCGCTAACTCCTGGGGAGAAAAGAGCACTTCGTCCTCTACCGTGGTGCCCTGCCCTTCTAGCAGGCTGAGGGCCTGGTCAAATTTATCTACTAGCTTGCGCAGGCCTTCCCGGCCTTCTTCCTGGCCGATGTGCACCATGTGGGCATAATCGTGAAGCTGTTCGGCGAGCAGGCGCTGGCGGCCGGCGATATTCACGAAACGGGCGTCGGTCTCTGTGCGCGAGAGAAAAGCGTAGAAGACGCCGACGCTCAGCAGGGCGCCGCAGACGGACAGGGATAGCAGGAGGGCGATCTGTTTGGTGATCGACAAGCGCATCTCGTATTTCTTCACCCGGTCGAGCGCCTGCCCGCGCGGTTGATTATCTCGTGTCCACCGTCGCATTCAGCACCTCGCGCACCTTGGGCAGCAGCGACTCAGCCGAAAACGGTTTGGCCAGAAACCCTGCCTTGCCCTCCCGCACCTGCCGCTCCACCTCCGGGTGATGCTGGTACCCAGAGATATAGACCACCTGTACCCCAGGATACAACCCTTTCACCTGCGCGGCCACCTCCCAGCCCTTTCTCCCCTCCATCTCCACATCGGCCAGCAGCAGGTCGATCTTCCCCGAGTGCTGGCCGCACCGCTCCAGCGCCTCCTCCCCGCCGGTGGCCGCCAGCACCTCATACCCCTGTCCCTGCAGCATCAAAGCCACTATCTGCACCACCTTCTCCTCGTCATCCACCACCAGTATCGTCCTCCTCCCCTCCTCCAGACACGGCCAGTAGACCTCGAAACGCGTCCCCTGCCCTGGCCGGCTGTGGACCGCGATGTGCCCGCCGGCCTGCCCCACGATCCGCTGCACCACGGCCAGCCCCAGTCCAGTGCCCTTGCCTTCCTCCTTGGTGGTGAAGAAGGGCTCGAAGATGCGCTGCTGCACCTCCTCCTCCATCCCGATCCCGGTGTCGCGCACCGCCAGCACGACCTGTGATTGGCCACCCTCCCTCCCCGCATTGGCCGTCTCGACCACCAGGCTGCCGCCCTGGGGCATGGCATCGCGGGCATTGACCACCAGGTTCATCAGCACCTGTTCCATCTGCCCCACATCTGCCTTGATCCGGCCCAACTCCGGGGTCAGGTCCACCCTCAACTCAATACCTTTGCCGATCAGCCGGCCCATCATCCTCTCCATCCCCCGCACCACCTGGTTGAGGTCCACCTCCCCCACCTGCACCTTCTGCTTGCGGCTGAACACCAGCAACTGGCGCACCAGGCCCTGGCCGCGCTCCCCGGCCTGCTGGACCTCGGTGAGCAGTTCCCGCTGGGTGGCGTCCAGTTCCCGTTTCCGCAGCAAGGTCTCGGTATAGCCCGAGATGATGGCCAGCAGGTTGTTGAAATCGTGGGCCACCCCCCCGGCCACCTGGCCCAGGATCTCCACCTTCTGCGCCTGGTACAACTGGGCCTGGGTCAGTTCTATGGTCTTCAGGTCGTCCAATCGGTGAAAGCCCTCAGAGAGCACCCCGGCCAGTTTCTCCAGGAAGGCAACGTCCTGGGCGGAGAAGGCATCCGGCTCAGTGCTGTTGACCGCCAGGGTGCCGTGGGAGAAAGGGATGTCCAGGACCGAGCGGACCGGGGCCCCGAAATGACCCTCCAGACGTTTCCGCTCTCCATAGAGGTCCTCCTGGTGCAGGTCCCGCCGGTACGCCGAGACTCCCTTGCGCCAGAAGCGGACGATGAGGTCTTTCCCCTCCTGGGACTTGGGTGGAATCCATTGCCCCTCCTTGTCAAGGGTGTGCGAGCGCACGGCCGGAGGATCGCCGGGATCGTCTACCACGTTGGTCCCGCACCTGTGGAAGGGTACCCCCATGGCCTTCAGGCTGTCCTTCATCACGGTCAGCACCGCATCGATGTCCCCGGCACTGCGCAGCTCCCACACCTGCTCCCGCACCTGCTGCACGGCCTGCTCCTCCAGTTCCTGCCGCTTGCGCGCGGTGATGTCGCGAACCACCGCTAGGGCGTACTCTCGATCGAGATCAATATACGATATGTTGACCTCGATAGGGAAGGTTGAATCGTCCTTCCGGCGGTGGAGACCTTCCCACAACAGGGAACCTGATTTCCGGAGTTCCTCCGCGGCCCGGGTGAACGAAGAAGGATCGACCGTGGGATCGATATCGAAAATGCTCAGCGCCAACAATTCCTCACGACTGTAGCCGAGATCCAGACAACCCTTCTCATTGACATCGAACAACCGGCCCGTTTCCGGATCGACGACTTCAATGATGTCATTCGACCGATCGATCAGGGTGCGAAAGAGCTGGAGTGCTTCTTCGGTTTTCTTGCGCTCGGTGATGTCGCGCGAGATCCCCATGAACCCCACGGCCTCACCCTGCACGTCGCACAGCACCGAGGCAGCGAGAAAGCTCGGGAAGACCCCCCCATTCTTGCGCCGGTTGCGGACCTCCTGGACGCACTTGCCACTGATAGATATCGTGTTGTGGACCTCTGCGCTCTCCTCCGGATCGGCGTAGAGCAGGTCGATGTGCTTCCCCAGTACCTCTTCCCGGCGGTACCCGAAGGTTTCCTGGGCGGCGCTATTGAACTCGATGATCCGCCGCTCCATATCTACGGCGATGATCATGTCCAGGGAGCTGCCGATGATATTCCGGCTGTACTCCTGCGCGGCCTTCACCTGCGCATAGAGCCGGGCGCTCTCCAGGGCCGATGCGGCGATGCTGGTCAACAGGCGCAGGGCCTTCAGTTCCCCCGGCGTGAAGGGCCGCCGTGGACGGGTGGCATTGACATTGAGCACCCCCACCAGCTTGCCGCCCACCACCATCGGCAGCGAGATGGCGGTGCAGATGTCCGCGCGAGGATTGACGGGCGCAAAGCGCGGATCATCTACCTGGCCGTGCAGCACCAATGGTTCGCGGTGGCGGGCCACCCAGCTGGCAATGCCCTGGTCCATTGGCGCCCGCTCCCCCAGGATATGGGCCCGTTGTGCCCCCCTCACCGCCGCCACGTAGAACTCATTGCCCGCCGGGGTGGGCAGCAGGATTGAGACCTCGTCCGCCTGGCACTGCTGCAAGGCGGCCTCGGCGGTCTTATCCAGGATCAGGTTCAAATCCAGGGTGAAGGCCGCCATCGCCGTCAGATCGTAGATGGCCACGGTCTGGCGCAACTCCATATTCTCCAGCCGCAATCGCCGCACCCCCATGGCCCGCGACAGCACCGGCAGCAGCTCGCGCATCTTGAAGGGCTTGAGCACATAGTCAAACGCCCCGAGCTTCATCGCCTCCACCGCGGTCTGGATCGTTCCCTGGCCGGTCATGATGACCCCTACCAGGTGCCGGTCGATCTCCAGGGCGGCCCGCAGCAGCGCGATCCCGTCCATCCCCGGCATCATCAGGTCAGTCAGCAGCAGGTCGAAGTCTTGTTGTTCCAGGGCTTCCAGGGCCTCCCGGCCCGCCGCGAATCCCACCGTCTCATAGCCCTGTTCCCTCAGGATCTTGCACAGCGCCTTCAACAACTCGGGCTCATCGTCCACCACCATCACCCGCCCCAGCTCAGGCGTCAGCATGGTATGCCCTCCCTTCTCGGCATGACTATTCCCCTCGCAACTGCGCGGCATTCTCGCCGTTGGCCACCGGCAGTTCCAGGCGCACGGTGGTCCCCCTCCCCACCTGGCTCTCGATGTTGATAGTCCCGCCGTGCTCCTGCATAACCCGCCGGCAGATGGCCAACCCCAGCCCCGTGCCCTTGCCCTCGGGCTTGGTGGTGAAGAAGGGTTCCATGACCTTGGGCAGGTCCTCTGGGGCGATCCCCACCCCGGTAAGGAGTGTCAACCCTGTGACCCTGGACAGTGCATGGTCGGTGAATACCACGATATTATCGCACAGTTCGATCCCGGTGCGCTGACCGACCTCTCCCAGAGTAAAAGTGGCTTCGAGGATATCCCCTTCAGCGTCATAGGAGAAACGAACAGATTTCATCGGCCTCCGTAGATGAAAACCTGGTAGGCGGTCAAAACAAAGTTGTTGGGCTGGATTCCTCTTTCCGAATCTTCCAGCGCACCGAACTTGACGACCGCGACAATCACTCCCTTTGGGATGGCATCGCCGGCAAATAAGGTGTAGGACATCTTGCCCGGATTGGCAAGGTCTTTGAAGTAATGGTCTGGTCGCTGCATAGCCATCCTTCAGGAATTCCGCGTGCTTTTGCTATCAGCCTGCCCCCCCCACTGCAGCGGTTCACTGATCCGCGCTGCGGGCGCAGCGGAAGCCGATGTCGATATCCGTGTCCGCCGGGTGGTAGGGCTCGCGGTGGAAGCTGCGCATCTGATGGGGCTCGAACCACCACGAACCGCCCCGCAGCACCCGCTGCGACCCGCTGTCCGGTCCCTGGGGGTCGCTTGAGGGGCTAGTGGGGTAATAGTTGGGCTCGTACCAGTCGGCCACCCATTCGTACACGTTGCCGGCCAGGTCGTAGGCCCCGTACGGGGAGCGCCCATCCGGATAGCTGCCCACCGGCCGGGTCCGCTGCATGAAGCCGTTGTCAGCGTAATTGGCCTTGTCGCGGTCGAAGTCCTCCCCCCACGGGTAGGTGCGCCCGTCCGCGCCGCGGGCGGCCTTCTCCCACTCGGCCTCGGTGGGCAGGCGCAGCCCGGCCCACTCGCAGTAAGCCTGGGCCTGGGCCCAGCGGATGCAGTTGATGGGGTGGTTGTCCCCCACGGCGCCCTGCCAGTTGCACAGACTGGCGTCCACCGGCTCCTCGCAGGCCCCCTCCTCCACGCAGGCGCGGTACTGGCCCACGGTGACCTCGTACTGATCGATGTAGTAGGCCTCCAGGGCTACCAGGTGGGCCGGCGCCTCGGCTGCACTGCCCTCCGTCGATCCCATGATGAAAGAGCCTGCCGGCACCAGCACCTGGCTGCGCCCGGCGAACTCCACCGCGCTGTCTGCGACCGCCGGAACGCTGGGCGGCAAGTTGTCGGTCGGGACAAATGTCTGGGGCTGGCGCTCTACGGGCACGGCGGCCTGGCTGGAAGCGCTCCGGCCCAGGGGCACCACCTGCAGGTCCTGGCGGTCGCCGAAGCGCTCGCGCAGATCGTAGGGATTTTCCACCGCCACGTAGAAGAGCCCGGTGCTGCTGTCCACCGCGGCGCAGCCGCTGGGGGCGCCCACCAGGCGGTAGGTTTCCAGGGGCTTGAGGGTGAGGGGATCGTAGCGGATGGCAAAGCCGGCGCCCAGGGAGGGGCCGGCCGAGTCGGCGGCGGCCACCACCAGGTAATCGCCGCCGTGGGCCACTGCCCGGGGAAAGGCGCCGGTGTAGAGTTCCCCCACCTTGATCAGCGGATCGGTGCCAAAGACCTCGACCATGTCCACTTCGGTGTTCTTGCGGCTGTCGATCAGGCTGTGGGTGACGATCATCTCAGGGGTGGCGAAGTACCCGGCGCTGATGGTGTAGAGCCGGCTCCCGTCGGCGCTCAGCTGCAGTTCGAGCACCGGGCCCTCGGTGTCGGCCTCTCCTTCGAGTTCGACCTGCCCGTCGGCCAGGCCGATGCGGTACTGGAGCACCTGGCGGTGGGTGGCCACGTACAGGCGGCGGCGGGGGGGATCGATCTCCAAGAGCCCCACCTGCGGCAGCTGGGTCTGGGTGCGGGCCTGGGCATCGAGCAGGTAGGTCTGTCCGTAGGAGGTGAACCCCTTCCAGAATTCGAGCACCGAGGTGGAGTACAGATAGGGAGGGCGCCCGGCCACCAGGTACGCGGGAGAGAAGGAGAGCGGGATGGAAGGGAGTTGTTCCTGGCGGTCCAGATCCACCACCGCGATCTCGGTCCCCCCCGAAAGCGCCGCGTAGAGCCGGGTTCCGTCCATGCTGATATTCAGGTCCGAGGGGCGTGGGCCCACCACCACCTGGCGCTCGAGCTGGCGGGTGGTGCGCGAGACGAAGTAGACCTGATTGGCGTCGAAGTCGGCCAGGTAGAGGTAGGGCCGGCGCGGGTCCAGGACGATCTCGGAGAGGGCCGACCCCAGAGGGATCACCTCCTGCCCCCCCTGGTCGCGCCCCCACACCTCCCGGCCCCAGGTGGGCACCTCGGTCTGGCACCCAGAGGCCACCAGGAGCAAGGCTCCCCAGGCTGCCAGCTGCCGCGCTGTCGGGATCTTTTTCATCTCGCACCTAGGGGAGGTAGCCGCGCCCTTCCTCGAACCTGAGCTGGCAGTTGACCGGCAGGTTGGCGAAGGTCTCGACCCGGCCGCCGGGCCAGCGGACCTCCAGGCTGTCGACCCGGGTCTGCCCGCCCAGGCCAAAGTAGAGCCGCAGGTCGCTCTGCGAACTGTAGCTGGAGCCGGCGTGCACCTCGCGGATCATGTTCAGCGAACCGGCCCGCACCCGCACCCTGGCCCCGACCGCGTCGCGGTTGCCGGCCTTGCCCTCCAGGCGCAGGCCCAGCCAGTGCTCGCGGTTGCCCCCCTCGTTGCGCAGCAGTTCGGCCGGCCCGCCGACGTTGAGCACCGCGACGTCGAGGTCGCCGTCGCCGTCGCAGTCGCCGAAGGCCGCCCCCCGGCTCGAACGGGCGATCAGGAAGGGCGGCCCCGACTGGGCCGATACCTCGCTGAACACCCCCTGCCCCTCGTTGTGGAAGAGCTGGTTGGGCTGGCCGAAACTGACGCTCTCGTTGAGCAGGTCCATGTCCTCGTGCACGTGCCCGTTGGCCACGAAGATGTCGAGCCAACCGTCGTTGTCGTAATCGAAGAAGCCGGTGCCCCAGCCCACGTAATTGTAGCTGGGCAGGGCCAGGCCGGCGGCATTGGTGACATCGGCAAAGGTGCCGTCGCCCAGGTTGCGGTACAGCGAATTGTACTCGAAGACGAAATTGGTGACAAAAAGGTCCAGCCGACCGTCCCCGTCACAGTCGCCCGCATCCACCCCCATGGCCCCCGTGGCGTTGCCCGACTCGTCGTAGGCCACCCCCGCCCACAGCGCCACCTCGGAGAAATGCCCCCCGTCGTTGCGGTAGAGCTGCTTGGGGGTGCGGTCGTTGGAGACGAAGAGGTCCAGGTCGCCGTCCCCGTCGAAGTCGGTGGCCAGGCTGCTCATGCCCTTGCCTTCGATCCCCTGGGGGTTGATCCCCGCCCGGGCCGTGACCTCGGCAAAGGCCCCGTCGCCCAGATTTCGGTACAGGGCATCGGGCTGAGCCTGGTAGTCGCGCGGTCCCGGATAGCTGCGGTACCCCTCGTGCAGCGAGGCCAGGCTGCGCTCCGGGGACACCCGGTGGTCGAAGGCGAGGTAGTTGGCCACGAAGAGGTCGAGCATCCCATCGTTGTCGTAGTCGAGCCAGGAGGCGGCCACGCTCCAGCGAGGATCGGCCACCCCGGCACGGCCGGCCACCTCGGAGAAGCGGCCCCGGCCCTCATTGCGGTAGAGCGCGTTGGGGCCGTAGTTGGTCACGTACAGATCCTGGTCCCCGTCGTTGTCGTAGTCGGCGGCGGCACACCCCATCCCGTAGCCGGTGTCGGCGATGCCCGCCGCGGCGGTCACTTCGGCAAACCTGCCCTGCCCCTCGTTGCGGTAGAGCGCGTCGCTGGGCTGGGTGCGCGGATCACCGCCCAGCACCAGGCCGTTGACCAGGTAGAGGTCCAGGTCCCCGTCGTCATCGCTGTCGAAGAAGCCGGCCCCGGCCCCGGTGCTCTCGAGAATGTCGGTGATGGGGGGCTCGCCGTACACGTGCTGGAAGTGGATGCCGGATTCGGCGGCCACCTCGACAAAATGCGGCAGTTGCGGCCGCAGGCCCTCGACCAGGGTCTCGCCCAGGGGGATGACCGCCGGCTCCAGGCGGAAGACCAGCCCCTGCTGCCCGGCCGGGGTGAGGTGCACCTGGACGCTGGCCACGGCATAGCCGATCATGCTCACCGCCACCGTGTAGTTCCCCGGCGCCGCTTCCAGGGCAAATCGCCCCTCCGCGTCGCAGTAGGTGCCCAGGGTGGCCGAGATCCTGAGATTGGCCCCGGACAGGGGCGCGCCCGTCTGGGCGTCCACCACCTGGCCGCTGAGGGCCGGCAATTTGGCCTGGGCCCCGGAGGCCAGAACCAGCGCCAGGCAGAGGGCGATTGCCAGTGCGCGGGACAGGGCCTATTCCTCCTCGACCGCCGGCGCTGAGGGTCGGCGCAGGTCGACCACCTGCAGGTCCTGGCGCTCGCCGAAGCGCTCGCGCAGGTCGTAGGGGTTGTCGATGGCCACGTAGAACATCCCGGTGGCGCTGTCCACCGCGGCGCAGCTGGTGGGCGAGCCGGCCAGGCGGTAGGTCTGCAGCGGGGCCAGGGTCTCCTGGTCGTAGCGCACCACAAAGCCGGCGCGCTTGGGGGTGGAGGCCGAGTCGGCGGCGGCCACCGCCAGGTACTCGCCGCCGTGGGCCACTGCCCGGGGGAAGGCCCCGGTGTGCAATTCGCCCACCTTGAGCAGCGGGTCGGTGCTGTAGACCTCGACCATGTCGGTCTCAATGTTGGTGCGGCTGTCGACCAGGCCGCGGATGACGATCATCTCGGGCGTGGTCAGGAAGCCGGTGCTGATCGTGTAGAGCCGCCTGCCGTCCTCGCTGAGGAAGAGTTCGACCACGTGCCCTTCGGCGTTGAGCGTGGTCTGCAGATTCAGGGTGCCGTCGGTCTGGTCGATGAGGAAGTGGAAGAGCTGGCGGTTGAGGGCCACGTAGAGGGCGCGGCGCTGCGGGTCGATCTCCAGCAGGCGCACCTGCGGCAGGGCCGTCTGGGCCCTGGTCTGGGCATTGATCAGGTAGCTCTGGCCCTGGGGCTGGAAGCCCTCCCAGCGCTCCAGCACCGAGGAGGCGTACAGGTACGGGGGCCGGCCAGCGGCCAGGTAGGCCGGGGAGAAGTTGAGCTGGATAGGGGCCGCCGCCACCTGGAGATCCAGATCGAGCACCGCGATCTGGCTGCCCCCGGCCAGGGCCACGTAGAGCCGTGCACCATCCATGCTGAAACCCAGGTCCGCGGGGCGGGTGCCGATCACCATCTCCTTCTCGATCCGCCTGGTCTCCCGCGAGATGAAATAGAGCCGGTTGGCGTCGAAATCGCTCAGGTAGACGTAGGGCCGGCGCGGGTCCACGAGGATCTCGGCCAGGGCCGAGCCGATGGGGATCACCTCCAGGGCCCCGTCGTCGCGCCCCCACACCTCTTCGCCCCAGGTGGGCACCTCAGTCTGGCATCCCAGGTGCAGCAGGCAGGCCAGCAGCCCCAGCAGCGTACTGCCGATCAATCTTCGCTCCTTCATCGCACTCAAGGTCCGTAGTAGTAGAGTTGGGCGAACAAGCCGCTGCCGCCGAGGGCGGCGCTGCGGTACCGCCAGTGAAATCTGAAAGTGAAGAGCCCGGGCAGGGAACGCAGGAGCCCGGCGACCAGCTCGCCGCGGGTGCCCGCAGATCGCCACAGGCGCACCTGCCCTTCGAGGCCCCAGTGCGGGTCAGCGGGCAGGATCTGGGTCAGGCCCAGGAGCAAACCACCGGCCAGGCGGCCCTGGTCAGCGCCCAGATCCACCTCGCCCTTGAGCGAGGTGAAGGGCTCGTGGTAGATGAAAAGCCCGTCGACGGCCACCCGCCAGCTGGCCGGGGCCGTCCCCTGCTGTCCGGGCCTGAAGGGATTGCCGTAGAGCAGGGAGATGCCGTACTGGACCTTCCGGTAGGAGGGCAGCCCCAGGCGCCCGGTCCACAATGCCGCGCCGGGCCGCAGGCGCAGCTCCTCCCCGCTGCCCAGGGTGGCCGCTGCCTCGTATTCGAAGTGACCCCACCTGCCGTGCGCGCTCAGCCCCCAGTCCTGGGCGAAACCCAGGCTGAGTTCGCTCAAGGGTCGCAGGGCCTGGCCGCGCAAGGCCAGGGGGGAGGTCAGCCCGAAGGGCAGGTCGAAATGTCCCAGGCGCACCTGGGCGCCGGTGCGCGGCTCCTCAAAGCGCAGCCAGATATCCCGGGCCCGCAGGACCAGGTGCCGTTTCCCCGGGTCGTAGGCCAGCTGGAAATAGAGATCGAGGACCGAGGCCCGCCATTGGCCGGGGACGCTTTCCAAAGACTTCCAGAAGTACTCGAAACCCAGCGCGCTCAAGGGCGCCTCTGGCGAGGAATGCAGGCCCCCGGCGCGGGGGGAGTAGAAGGCCGCCAGATTCGCCTCTTTGTACAACAGATACTGGTCGGTCCCCGCCCTGCCGGCGCCGAGGGCGCCCAGCAACAGGGACACCAGGGCGAAGCGGGACACCCTCTGCCTCAAAACCGGAAACCGGCCCTGGCCGTAAACCCGTAAAAGCGGTCCCGCAGCCAGCTGCGGTCCCGGGTCTGGCCGCCCAGGTACTCCTCCAGCCACCCTTCGGGCGGCAGCTGGCGGGCGCTGAGGCGCTGGTAGAAGAACCCGGCGGCCACCGTGACCGGCACGGCCCGCAGCCCATAGCACAGTTCCCCCCAGCCGGAAAAGCCGCGCACCTGGCGCTCGCCGAACCAGCGCTCGTCCAGGCCCTCCTCGCGGTACACCACCTGGTACTGGTACCGGCCCGCCGCCTCGCTGTGGAGCCCGGGGAAGTAGAGGAATTCGCCGTTCAGCCCAAGGCGGCTGCCCAGGGGCACCCGGGGCCGCAGGCCAAAGCCAAAACCCCGGGCCTCGTTGTGGGCCTGCTCGCGCCCGGTCCCGTAGCGCCGCTGGTCCGAATTGAGTTCCACCTGGGCGTCGAGGTCGTAGCGGGCCAAGCGCCAGACCGCCACTGCCCCCCCGTACGGCCAGGGGCAGTACTCCAGGCTGAAGGTGAACTCCTCCCGGTTGTCGGCCAGGTCGAAATCCTTGCGGCTGTGGTAGCGCGCATCGTCCAGGGGGGTGGCTCCCACTCCGACAAAATTCCCCGACAGATAGGAGGCACCGGCAGCCACCTTCCCGCCCAGCACTTCCAGCCGCAGTTCGGGGCCGGCCATGCCCGCCTGGGGCGCCATCTCGAAATCCCCCCACTGCCACCTGCCGTAGAAATAGCGCACCTCGGCCGAGAGCCAGGCCAGGCGGGGGCGCGCCTCGGCGGCTCTGGCCACCCGACCCTCCAACAACAGGCCCCCAAGCGCGAAAACTAGCAGCAAACTCAATCTATATGTACGCATCTCACCCACAGGACAAAAAGGTACGCGCAGGTTTCGGTGATGGTCAAAAATGTAATAAAAGGAAGGAGTTACCAAAAGCCCTGGGGGCGATGACGGGCGCGGCGGGGAGCGACTCCGCCGCGCCCGGGACTATTCCTCGTCCTCGTGGCAGTCGGCGCAGGCCTTGGCCTTGAGGCCGGGGCGCTCCTGGAGGGTGTGGCAGTCGAGGCACTTCAACTCCTCTTCCTCCAGATGGTACTGGTGCGAGAACTTCTTCCCCTGGTACACCAGGGTCTGCCCACTGATCCCGGCGTGGCAGTGGGTGCACTCGGCCTTGGCCGAGGGGGTGTGATGGCAGGGGGCGCACTCCCCCGGTGCCATGCTGACCACCTCGCTGCGCTCCCGCTCTTCGTGGGGCCGGTGGCAGCGGGTGCACTCCAGCTTTTCCCCGACCACGTGGGGCCGGTGGTCAAAGCCCTCGCCTTCGAAGGTCCCGGTCCGCGATTCCTGGCCCTGGTGGCAGCGCAGGCAGTCGTTCTCGTACGGGGGTGGTGCCCAACCTTCGTCCGGCAGCCCCGGGCGGGTGGCCCGCTTGAGGGCGGTGTTCAGCAGGGTGTGGTTGGCCGCCAGGATGTCCAGGGCGTAGTCCACGTTGTGCACCCCGCGGCCCCGCTCCACCAGCAGCAGATTCGCCTCGGCGTCGCTCAGCGCCTGGGCCCCGGCGCCCACGCCCCGGGCCTGGTCCAGCTCCCGGCGGGCCAGGGCCAGCCGCTGGTCCAGCACCCCCTTCCAGCGCTCCAGCATCTTGTGGTAGCGCGGGCCGTGGCAGGCCATGCAGCTGAGCGCGCTGGCTGACTGGATCTGGTCGGCGCCCTGCTGTCTGGGCACGAAATGGCAGCCCTCGCAGTGGATGCCGGCCAGGTACATGGCGCTGGGCCGGGGCTTCACCCCCTTGCCGCCCTGGCCGGCGTACAGGTCGCGCTGGGGCGAATGCCCGTCGGCGTGGCAGGCACTGCACGCGCTCCCGGCTGGGGAGGGCGGGCCGGCGTCCTGGCCGTGCAGGATCTCGGTGTGGCAGTGCAGGCACTCCACCTTGTGGTCCGAGACGTGGATGCGGTGCAGCTGCGGATGGTCGCCGTACTTCTCCAGCCGCGAGACGTCGTTGTGGCACACGTAGCAGCGCTGCTTGGGCGCGCTGCCCTCTCCCGTGGTGACGTGCGAATGGCACCATTCGCACTGCATGTCGAAACGCTTGACCTCGCCGTGGTCGAAGGAGAGGGTGCCCTTCTGGATCACCTGGTCGGGCACGGCGTGGCACAGGGTGCAGCGGGCCGTGCCCTGGCCGGTGGGCTGGTCCTTGAAGTGGCACAACACGCAGGTGGAGACTTCGACCGAGATGTGGCTGCCCTGGACGATCTGGGAGTGGCAGGAGGTGCAGCGCAGCTTCTTCTCGCGCCGCAGTTCGCTCAGGTGCGGCTCGTGGTCGAAGAGCACGCCCTTGTACACCTCCCTGCCGGCCAGCAGCCGCCGCTGGTGGCACTGCAGGCAGGCCGCGTCGTCCACCTCGGCCCAGGGATTGGTGCCGTAGGTGCCGGTGAAGTAGCTGGCCACCATCGAGATGGCCTCCTTCTTCTTCTGGATCTCCGAGTAGATGCCCGGCGGGATGTGGCAGTCCACGCAGGCCACCTCCTTGTGGGAGGAGGTCAGCCACGATTGGTAATAGGGCTCCATGACGTGGCAGCTGCCGCAGAACTCAGGCTGCGAGGTGGCCTCCACGGTCATGAGGGTGGCCAGGATGCCGAAGCCGGCCAGGAAGAGGGTGAGGAAGCCCCACAGCCGCCAGTTGAGGCCCTTCTCCCTCAGACTGCGCCACCGGCCGGCCACTGCCTACCTCGACCAGCGCTTGTAGTACTGGAGCGCCAGGATGGTGATCAGCAGATAGAGCCAGATGAGGGCCACCACCAGCCGGCGCCCCTCGAACACCTCCATCTTCTCGTGGATCTCCGTCTCCAGCTCCTGGGCCACCGAGCGGGATTTGCGGGTCAGTTCCTCGACGGCCGCCGCATCCAGGGTGTGGCTCAGGGGGCCGGCCTCCATCAGGTAGGTGGAGGCCGTGCGCAGCCGCTGCTCGTAGTCCTCCACCGCCAGGGGCACCTGGCGGGCCTGGGCAATGGTCTCCCTGGCCTGGGCGACATCGGCCTGCGCCTGGCTGAACAGGGCCAGGATCTGCTCGCCGGTGCGGGCCGCCTCCGAGCCGGCCTCGTGGCAGGTGGAGCAGGTGGAAGCCCACAGCTCTGGCCCCGGCTCGAGGATGCGGTGATTGCTGTGACAGGCGGCGCATTCGCCGTACCCGCTGGCGGCCAGGGTCTTGAAGTGGGGACTGAGGTGGAAGAATTCCCGGGTCTGGCGGTGGCAGTGCATGCAGACCTTGCTGACGTCCCCCACTCCGGGCGGGGCGGCCCCGTGGCTGCCGTGGCAGTCGGCACAGGAGGGCAGCCGGGCGGCGCTGCCCTGGCGCTGGGCCTGGGCGTGCACACTGGCCTCGTAGTCGGCGACCACCCCCACCGACAGGCCGTAGGGCCGCATGCGCTCGGCGTCGGCGTGGCAGTGGCCGCAGGTGGCGGCGATGTGCTGGCGGTGGATGGGACTCTGGGGATGGTCCCGCGAGAGGATGCGGTGGCTCTGGTGGCAGTCGGTGCAGATGGCCACCTCCGCATCCCCCTGGGCGAACTTGCGCCCGTGTCCCGAGGTCTGGTACAGGGCGTACTGGTCGGTGGACAGGCCGTAGGGCCGCATCTGTTCCCGGTCGGCGTGGCACCCGGCGCAGAAGGCGGGGATCTGGGTGCGGGTGATCTTCCCCCTGAACCCCTTGGTGTGGGCCTGGGGCAGCTCGGAGGTGGAGGCGTCGCCGCCGTGGCAGCTGACGCAGCTCAGTTCCTCGCGGTGGACGCTGTCCCTGAATTCCACCTCCTGCTCGCTGTGGCAGATCTTGCAGTAGTTCTGGGCCTGGGCCGCGCTTCCCAGCAGATCGAGGGCGAGCATCGCCAGCAGCGCGCTTATCGTCTTCATACCCTCATCCCCTCAGCGCGTACCCGGTGTACCCCAGCCAGCCCAGGGCCACCAAGAGGGCGGCCAAGAGCAGCAAGGCCAGCGGCCGGCGCGAGGGGGACTGGCCCGGATTGCGGTCCAGGAAAGGCAGGGCCAAAAAGACCAGCAGGGCCGCCGAGATCAAACCCCCGCCCACTCCCGGGGGCAGCACCTCAATCAACCCATAAGCAGGTAACAGATACCAGGGGGGATGGATGCCCGCCGGACTGGAAAAGGGATCGGCCTCGCTCTGCACCGTGGCCGGCGCCAGCACCGCCAGGCTGAGGATGGCCCCGAAGATCAGGAAGAGCAGGGTGCACAGATCAGCCAGATGGTCGGGATAGAGGGGCCGGGGCTGGTCCGAGACCTTGGAGCGGCTCAGGCCCACCCGCCGCACCGCGGCGAAGTGCAGGTAGAAGAGCACGAACATCGCCAGGGGCAGGCAGATGACGTGGAGGATGTAGAAGCGGGTCAGGGTGAGGCCCTGCACCTCCAGGCTGCCCACCAGGAAATCGGCCAGCCACCCGAAGAAGGGCAATTCGGCCAGCACCTCGAGGCTGCGGATCGAGGACCAGTACGCCTGCTGGTCCCAGGGCAGCAGGGCGCCGCTCAGGCCGGCGTACACCGACAGCCCCACCAGCAGGCCCCCCAGCACCCAGATCAGCTCGCGCGGGGCCCGGTACACCCCGTGCAGGAAGAGGCGGAGCATGCGCAGCATCAGCAGGCCGATCAGGATGTTGCTGCCCCAGTAGTGCATCTGGTGGATGTACCAGCCGAGGGTGGCTTCCTGGACGATGGTCCGCACGCTGTCGTAGGCCGTGGCTGGGGCCGGCTGGTAGTAGAAGGCCAGCAGCACCCCGGTGGCCATCTGGAAGAGGAAGAGCACCAAGGTGAGCAGGCCCAGGACCTGGGGCCATTGCGCGTACGCCGGCAGCGGCTTCTTGAAGGCCTCGTCCACCGCTTCTCTCAGCGGCTTGCGGGTGTCGATGTCGCCGTAGGCCAGGCCGAAGGTGCTGATGAAGGAGAAGATCTCGGTCAGATTGAGGCGCTGCTCCAGCCAACCCAGCAGCCGGCGGCTAAGGGTAGACATAGATCCTGCCTCCCTTCACGGTCACCGCCAGTTTTTCGAGGGCCCGGGGCGGAGGGCCGCCCAGCACGTTGCCGTTGAGGTCGAAGATCCCCTGATGGCAGGGGCAGAGCAGCTGGTTGTCCCCGTCCCATTGCAGGATGCAGCGGCGGTGGGTGCACACCGCCGGCAGGGCCACCAGCTCGCCCGCCCTGGAGCGCACCACCCAGAAAGGCCGGTGGGCGCCCTTGACCATGCGGCCCTGGCCGGAGGGCAGTTCGTCCAGCAATCCCACGGCCACAGCGCTGTCCAGCCCGCTGCCGTGGCGCTGCGGGGCCTTCAGGTACAGGACCAGGCTCGACACCAGCCCCACCCCCCACAGGCCGGCCAGGCCAGCCAGCAGGCCCTTGAAGAACCGGCGCCGCCCCTGCGGGCCCTCTGTAGGCAGCTTTTCTTCCATGCCCTGCCTCGCTAGACGGTGAATGTCAGGTAATATGCGACCACTGCTCCGCCACCGCCACCGCTCACCGGGCCACCCCCGCGGCCGCCACCTGCTGCAATTCCTTTTCGGCCTTGCCCAGCAACTCCAGGGCAAAGGCCTGGTTGTGCGCGCCCTTGCCCTCGGTCACCAGTTCAACCCACCCCTCGGCCCGGGCCAGTCCTTCCCCGGCAGCCCCCTTGGCGCGGGCCTGCGCTGCCAGGGCCGCCAGCCGCTCCAGTTCTGCGGCCACCTGGTCGCGCCAGGTGACCAGCATGCGCTCGTACCCCTCCTCGTGGCAGCCCACACAGGCCCGGCCCACTGCCTCTATGGACAGGGGCTTGGCCGGGTCGTGGCACTCGCGGCAACCCACCTCCTCGGCGGCCATCGGGTCGGGGGCGCCCTCGGCGCCCCAGGCCTCGGCCTTGCCGGTGTAGAGGGCGGCTTGCTGGGCGTGGCAGGCGGTGCAATTGGTCTCCTTGAGCTGGTGGTGGCAGGTACTGCATTCGGCCCGGCTGACCGGCGTCCCGTCATGGGGGTCGGCCCCATGGCACTTGGCGCAGCCCACGCCCTTTTCCAGGTGCCGCCGGTGGGGCAGGGTCATGGTTTTCAGGGGTACCTGCTCGGGCATGCCTATGCTGGTATGGCACAGGGGCCCGCAGCCCCCGTCCGGGGTGGTCAACAGCGGGGAGCGGACCGGTGGGCGGTAGCCGGGCCGCAGCCGCTCCATGGACCGGTCCACGTCGCGCGTCACCGCCTGCAATAGGGTCAGGGCGTACTCGACGTTGTGGGCGCCCTTGCCGGTGTGCACCAGGTCGTAATTGTGCCTGGCCTGCTCCAGCCACTGCTGTGGCTCGGCGTGGGGCCGGCGGCGCAGTTCGGCCTCCCCGCGCTCCAGTTCCCCGCCCAGTTCCCCCACCAGCGCCCCCAGCTCCCGCCGCCAGTCCTCGGCCATCCGGTCGTACCCGGGTCCGTGGCACTCGACGCAGGCCTGGCGCTGGGCCTGCCGGCGGTCCTCCTGGGTGTCGCTGACGGCGTGGCCCGTCGGGTGGCAGCCGGCGCAACTGACCTGGGCGTTGAACATCCCGCTGGGACGGTCAGCGACCCCGCGGCCCCCGCGGCCCAGGTACATGGATTTCTGGGGGGAGTGCAGCGCCTCGTGACAGGTGCGGCAGTCCTCCTCAAGGGCCTGGATCATGCGCACCTTGCCGTGGCGGATGCGCTCGTGACAGCGCAGGCAGTCCACCCCGTGCTCCGAGGTGTGGCGCGCGTGCAGCCACTCGGGATCGCTGTAGTGCTCCAGGCGCTCCACGTGGCAGGAGAAGCAGCGGTCCTGGGGCACCCCGCCCACCCCCTCGACCACCTGGATGTGGCACTGCTGGCAGGCCGCGCCCTTCTTGAGATAGGTGTCGTGGTCGAAAACCACCCGGCCCGCGTGTACGGCCTTGCCGGGTGAGGCGTGGCAGGAGGTGCAGCCGCTGAGGGCCTGGGCCTGACCCGTGCCCTTGAAGTGGCAGAGGAAGCAGACCTCCGGGGACACGGCGATGTGTTCGCCCTGCACCATGTGGGCGTGGCAGCTGGTGCACACCAGGTGCTGGCCGCGCCGCTCCTGGCTCAGGTGCGCGGTGTGGTCGAAGGGGATGTGCTCCTGGTACAGGGCCTGCCCCTCCAGCAGCCGGGTCTGGTGGCAGCCCTCCTGCAGGCAGCTGGCGCTGGCGACCTCGGCGCGGGGCCGGGTGTCGTAGGTGCCGGTGAAGTAGCGCAGTCCCGACACCGCCGCCTGCACCGGCCAGAAGGGGTGGCAGGAGACGCAGGACGCCGAGGCGTGGGCCGACTGCTGCCACTGCCGGTAATACGGCTCCATGTAGTGGCAGCTGCGGCAGAAGTCGGGGTCCTGCGAGGCCACGTACCCCCCACCGGTCCCCAGCAGGCCAAGACCGATCCCGGCCCCGGCCACTGCCAGCAGCGTCGTCCCCCAGCGCTTCCAGCCACTGCTCATCGCTCCTCCTCAGCCTGCCCCCGGCCTTGGATCTCCTCCAGCTCCAGGGGATGCTCGTGGCGCATCTCCTCCTCGCTGAGGCGCCCGGTGAGCCACGCTTTATTCATTGGAAATTTGTGCGGATTGAAGTGGACGTTGTAGAAATGCCAGATGATGATCGCCAGGGTGGCCAGCAGCGCTTCGTCGCTGTGGGCCTCCTTGGCGATGTCGAAGATGTACTTGGGAAAGAGCCGCATGGTCTGGTTCTCGAACCAGAGCATCAGCCCGGAGCCGCACATGATGATCATGCCCCAGTACACCGCCCAGTAGTCGAACTTCTCCACGTAGCTGAAGCGCCCGAACCTGGGCCGCTCCTCGGTGCGGCCCAGGAAGAAGCGGATCATCAGCCAACAGTCGCGCAGATCCTTGGGGCCGGGGATCAACGCCAGGAAATTGCGCCGGCCCTCGGCCAGGACGCCGGTGTAGAGCAGGTGGTAGAGGCCCACGCCGATCAGGCCCACCGCGCCGATGCGGTGGATGAGGGCGCTGGTCTGGATGCCGCCCATCAGCGAGAACATAGAGGCCGCCCAGCCGGTGTCGTGGAACTTGATGGGCAGCCCGGTCAGGATCAGCGCGATGCAACTGGAGAAGAGCACGGCGTGCTGGATGCGGAAATTCAGGCTGAAGCGCAGGTACTGCCGCGGCGGCGCCGACTCGCCCTGGGCCCGCCGCTCTACCTCCTGCGCCACCTCCTCCCGCAGCCGGCTGGCCAGGGCCTCCAGGTCGGCGGCCATGCCGGGCCGGCGCTCCTCCAGCACCTGCCGCACCAGTTCCTGGCGCCCGCCCTGGGGCAGGGACTGGCCCACCAGGGCATCCAGCAATCTTTCGAGTTGCAGGCGGGCCTCGGCCTCGTTCTGCGTCTGTCCCTGATCTTTGCGCTCTTCCTCTGCCATACTCACCGTTCCGTCTGCCGCCGCCTGAACTGCCTGAACAGATCGAGCAGGATGTGCCCGATCAGGCCGCAGATCACCGAGATGGTCAACCACTTGAAAAAGGTGCTCACGTAGTAGACGATCCCCGACTCGGGGTCCTGGGGTTTGAGGTGGATCTTGCCCTGGGCGAAGTTGACGTTGGCCCCGGGGTGGCATTTCCCACAGGTTTTGGGGATGTTGGCCAGGTGCACCGAGGAGGTCGGATCCTCTGGCGGCCGGATGTCGTGCACCCCG
The DNA here is from genome assembly GCA_016187725.1 of Candidatus Latescibacterota bacterium. Classification (GTDB taxonomy): domain Bacteria; phylum Latescibacterota; class UBA2968; order UBA8231; family UBA8231; genus SICG01. The sequence goes on along the minus strand of JACPJE010000061.1, from coordinate 27,742 downwards.
TGACAGCTGGCGCAATTGGCCACCGTGCGCATCCCGAAGCGGATGGCGATGCCGTGGAAGCTCTTGGTGTAGGTCTCCACCTGCCCCTGGGCTATGCCGTACTTGCCCATCAGCCCCTCGGCGGCGTGGCAGACCGAGCAGGTGGCGGCGACGTTTTCGGCGTGGGTCTGGGAGGCGGGATCGCCGTGGGCCCGGATGTCGTGCTCGCTGTGGCAGCCCGTGCAGGTGGGCACGTCGGGGTTGCCCGCCTCCAGTTCCACCCCGTGGATGCTGGTCTGAAAGGCGGCGAAGATCTCCAGGTGGCAGCGGCCGCAGGTGCGCGACACCTTGACCCGCGAGACCTGGGAGGTGGAGTCTTTATGGCTGCCGATGTGATGGCTGCCGTGGCAGTCCTGGCAGACGGGGGCGTGCGGATTGCCGGCAGTGGCCCCCCGCCCGTGCACGCTCTCCCGGTACTGCTTGTAGAGTGCGCCCTTGGGCGCGCCGACGGTGTTCTGCTCGAAGTGGCACTGGGTGCAGTCCACCGGCCGGGTGTGGGGCGGGTGGGGGATCTCGGTGATGTCGGCGTGGCAGTCGCCGCAGGCCTTGCCCTCGTGCACTGAACCGGCCAGTTCCGCCGGGTTCACAAAGAGGGACTGGGTGCGGCCGTGGGGGAGGACGCGCTTGAAGTCGGGCCGGCCGTGGCAGATCTGGCAGTTGGCCCCCAAGGCCGGAGCGGCGAGAACCAGGATGACCAGCAGGGCCTTCACGAAGTCTCCTCCTCCCGCCCGGCAGCCTCTTCGTATTCGCGCGCATGGCGCTCCCGCCACTGCTTCCTGGTCATCCGGCCCCTCAGCCAGGTGCGGTCCATGGGGAAGACCTCAGGGCGCAGGTGGGTGTCGTAGAGATGCCAGAGGAAGAGGACCAGGAAGATCACTAGACCCTCGCCGCTGTGGACCACGCGCGCCAGGTCCATGACCCACTTGGGCAGCGCGGCCATGGCCTGGTTCTCGAACCACAGCACCAGCCCGGTGGGCACCATCGCCGTGACCCCCAGGGCCACGGCCCAGTACTGGAACTTCTGCCTGAAGTCAAAGCGCCCGAAACGCGGCGACGCCCCCTTCCCTCCCAGGTTCTGCCGCAGCACCAACCCCAGGTCGCAGATGAGCGCCTGGTCCACAAACACCGGGCTGCCCTTTTTATAGGCGGTCTCCCGCTTCAGGTCCGGATCAGCATGGCATTCCAGGCAGGCCTGGTCATTGGCAAGCGCGGCGGACCAGAGCCAGCACACTAGCGAAAGCAGTCCCAGGGCAACCATTGATCGGTTATCCTCACAGCAAAGAGGGCTGCGACCCTCGCGGATCGCAGCCCTCGCCTGAAGCCCTCATGTGATCCCCCTTCCCTGTGTCACCCTACCCCATTCAGAAATCGGTCTGGCCGTTGAGGTGCAAAATCTGATCGATGAAGTCGCTTTTTCTAGCTACCACTTCAAAAGTCAGTCTGGCCGTTGAGGTGCAAGGTAGCGTCGATGATGATGTTGTCCGCGTCCACCACCCGGCTGTGACAGGTGGCGCAGGTCAGGGGTGCCACCACCGGCGGATGGCCGGTTTCCTGGGCCGGGGGCAGGCCATGGCAGGTGCCGCAGGCCGCCTGGCCGCTGCCCACCTCGGTCCACACCGGCACGGCCTGGCTGCCCATCTTGCCGCCGCTGTGGCAGTAGGTGCCGGCACAGGTATTGGCCTGCGGGTCGTAGGCCGGCACGCTGCCATTGGCGCTGGCCCGGGCGCCGAAGCTCAATTCAGCCCGCCCGTCGCCGTCGATATGGGCCGGATCGGCGAAGCCCTGAGGGAAGTGGTGGCAGTCGATGCAATTGAGGGCGGCACTCAGGCTCCCCTGCCCCAGGTGGGCCTGGTGGGCGCCCACGCCGTAAAAGCTGGTCTCGCGGTTGCCCTGGGTGTCTTCGGGCGGGGCGATCCCCTCGCTGCTGCCGTGACAAGTGGTGCAGCTCTCCGGGGTGCCGGCGTGACAGGTCAGGCAGGAATTCTGGACGATGCCGCCGGCGTAGTCGGCCCCGTGGCAGCTCTGGCAGCCGCTCATGTCCCAGTTCCGGGTGCGGATGGCCTCGCCGTGGAAGGTCTCTTTAGCCGCCGGGTTGAGCCAGCCCTCCGGGTGGATCACTCCTTTGGCCGGGTCGGCGTGGCAGGTCAGGCAGGAGGTCTTGGCAGCGACGCCCCCGGCGTAGTTCTGACCGTGGCAGCCCTGACAGGAGGCGGTGCTGCCCCCGTTCTGGCGGAGCTGCTGGGCGTGCAGGAACTGGCCGGTCTGCAGATCGGCCCAACCCGCCGGGTGGATCACCCCCTTGGCCGGGTCAGCATGGCAATTCAGGCACGAGAGCGCCTCCTCCCCCTTGCCCTGGTAGTCGGCCCCGTGGCAGCGCTGGCAGGAGGTGGTGTTGCCCTGGTTCTCCTCAATCTCCTCGGCGTGGAGGAAACGGCCGGTGCTCAGATCGGCCCAGCCATCCACGTGGACCTTGGCCGCCGGCCCGGTGGGCAGGGCGGCATCCTCGCGCACCTCGCTGCAGCCGCTCCACCAGCACCAGCCCAGCAGCAGGGCCAGCACCAGAGCGCCTCTTTTCATCATGGCCCTCATCACTCACCCTCCTCTTCTTCCTCTCCCGACCGGTGGCACCTCTGGCAGGTGGGGTCACGGCCCTCCAGGTCGTGGCAGCTGATGCAGTTTTCCAGGTCCTGGCGGGCCAGCCGGGCGTGCCGGCCGCCGCCCTGCAGGGGGACCCAGTCGGGGCCGCCATGCCAGACTGGCCTGAGCCCCGGATCACCGCCGGGATTGTGGCACTGGGCGCAGTAATTGCCCGCTTCCAGCTCGTGGCAGGTGGCACACTCGCGGCTCTTACCCCGCGCCTCGAGGCCGTGCAGGAAGCGGAAGTTCAGGCCGTGTACACTCTGGATCACCAGCCCTTTGGCGCTCTCCATGCGGGAGGCAAAAGGAATCTCGTGAAGGCCGCTGGGTAATTTACTTAGCTGGGCTCCCTCGTGGCATTCCTGGCACTCGCTGACCCGGTGGCAGCGGAGGCATGAGGAGTCGTGGACTCTAGCCTCGGGGCCATGATTTCCCACCCAACTGCCCTGGTGGGACTCCGGTTTCATCTCGGTTCGGGACTGGCTGTGGCAGGTCTCACATTCGCGCGGCGCTCCTGCCAAATCGAAAACCTGGTTGCCGACGATCTGCCTGAACCTCCTGGACAGACTGCCGAAGTAGGCCCTGAAGCCGGTCTCCTTTGCGGTCGGGCCCGGATGTGATGACGCGGCGTGCGCTTCGAGCGCCATCTCTCCGGTGTGACAGTTCCTGCAGGTGCTCATACCGGGCAAGGCCGTGACCGGCGCCGGCGCCTCCATCTGGTCCACGCCCACGTGGCAGTCCAGACAGGCCAACTTGAGGGTCTCGACATGGTGTTGATGGGAGAACTTGATAGCGCGAGGGGGGGCCGAGAAGTTGGTGGACACCTGCCCCGCATCGTGACAGTCGGCGCAGACAGCGGGACTAGGCAGGAGGTCGTCTCCGGACTTGGCGCTGGTCCAGGCCGGCGCGTGGCAGTCCTTGCACTTGAGTTCTTCCTTCTCGACGTGGCGCCGGTGCGAGAACACCGCCGCTTCGCCCGCTCCCTGCCACAGCAGGGCGGCCCAGACGCCGATGGCCAGCAACCTCAGGATGCGCATCACTTCTCTCCCTCGCCCTTGAAGAAGTGCCAACTGCCCCGCAGCAGGAGTCGCAGGTCAGAATTGTAGACCGGGTTGCGCAGCCCCTGCACCTGGGCCTCGATCAGGCCATCGGGTACCGGCTTCCAGCTCAGGCCCAGCTCGCCGGAGGCCAGGCCGTCACGGTTCTCCGCTTCCTCATAGCGCTCAAAGGTGGCCAGGTCGAGAAAGCCGTTGACGGCCAACCTGCTGCCCAGGCGGTAGTAAAAAGTTCCCGCCAACCCATCGCTGGCCCGGGCATAACCCATGGTCCGGTAGTAGCCCAGTCGATAGTGGGATCCGGCGTTGAGACTCAGGCCCAAGCGCTGGGCATTGTCGTCGGCATAGATGACATGGGCAAAGCTGGCCCCCAGCTGCATCTGCTCTGTTGCCCTCAAGTAGAGGCTGGTGCCAACCTCTTCGTAGGCGTCCTGCGGGAACATGTTGAAGAAGGAACCGTCGTAAATAACCGGCAACCGGTGCAACCAGTTGGCCTGCAGGTTCAGGCGCGAGGCAAGGGCCAGCCGGGTTTCCACCTCGGCGCGTTCTAACTTGGTTTCCTGCTGGTCGTAATCGAGGCGGGCATAGAGGCTGTGTTTGCTGCGGAAGCGCCGGCAGCCATCCAGGCTGATGAATTTCCGCACCAGATTATTGCCGGAGGCCAGTTCGCGCTGGCGGCGGGCGAAGCTCAGACCCAGGTCAGCGCCTAGCAGGCGACTAGTGCGCACCCGCGTCCCCCACAGGTTACCCTCTGACCATGAGCCCAACCCAGCCCCCCTGTCCAGGGGGGCCAACGCCCCGGCATAGAGATCGAGGTCCCAGCCCTTGCCGCGCAGGGTAACCCGGGTCCCGTCGATGCGCCCCAGGCCGGCACCGCTGATTACCCGCTGCCGGCCCAGCTGCAATTCGGTTTTTTCGTTTTTCCAGGCGAAGTAGGCGTGGTAGAGCCGCAGGCGCGGATCGTTGGTGGCTTCCTCCCGGAAATCGGTGCTGCCCTGCATGTAGGTGTGGAAAGAGAGGGCGCCCGTGCCCAGGTGCGCCAGATCCAGGCGCAGGCCCTGATTGGCGCGCAGGAAGGTAGCCGTGGCCGCGCTGTCCTTCAGGGCCTCGTAATTATAGACGGAGGTGCTCAGCCGTCCGTCCACCACTAGCGCCGCTGCCGGCGCGCTGATTCCGGCCAGCAGGATTGCGCTCAGGATCACTCTCCGCATCTGCATCTCCCCGCTCCCGCGATGGGTAAGCCCGCCGCACCTCGGTTCTCCGCGTACTTCCGTTCACCTATTGGCAAAAACTCTGCCAGATGCCACAGCCCAAGCCTATATACTAGTATTACCTCAAAACATAAATAACCCCGAATGCCGGGACAATGGCGTCCCTGGCCGGTCGCCAGCTCGATGCCGCGCTCCACGGCCTTCAGATTCAGCACCTCGGTGCCGGGAGGCACCCCCTTCTTCACGGCCTCGCGCAGGCTGTCCAGGCCCACCAGCCCGGTGGCCTGCACCAGGAAACCCAGCATCACCATGTTGGCGACGATGGGCCGGCCCAGTTCCACGCCGGCCACCTCAGTGAAGCGCTCCCGCAGGATGCTCCCTGCGGGCCGCTCTGGCAGCCGGGAAACCAGTTCGGCGTCGGCGATCAACAGGCCGTCCGGGCGCAGATCCGCCAGATAGCGGTCCAAAGCCGCCTGGGAGAGGGCCACCAGGACGTGGGGGGCCACCACCTCCGGGTACAGGGCGGGCTGGTCGGTGATGATCACCTCCGACCGCGCAGCCCCACCCCGGGCCTCGGCCCCGTAGGACTGGGTCTGCACCGCGTAGCGCCCGTCCTCCAGGGCCGCCCGGCCCAGCAGCACCCCGGCCAGGACCACGCCCTGGCCGCCAAAACCGGCGATCCGCACCTCGGTGCGTTCCATAAGGCTACTCCTCTCGCTTGCCGCCCCCCACCAGTTCCCCCACTACCCACTTGCCGGCCAGTTCCTCGGGACTGAGTTGGCCGGCCTTGCGGACCGGCACCGAGTGTTCCTCGAAGCCGTGCAGCATCTCCACCGCGCTGCCCTCCCCGCTCATCTTGCCGAAGTGGACCGGGCACTGGCTGATCAGTTCGATGAAGGCGAAGCCGCGGTGCTGCAGGGCGCGGACCACCGAGCGGGTGATGAAACGGGGTTGGGCCGTGGTCCAGCGGGCCACAAAAGTGGCCCCGGCCGCCTCGACCAGCCGGCACAGATCAAAGGGGCGCTCCAGGTTACCCTGGGGCGTGGTGGTGGTGCGCACCCCCGGCGGGGTGGTGGGGGCCACCTGGCCGCCGGTCATCCCGTAGATGCGGTTATTGACACACAGCACCATCAGGTCCAGGTCGCGGCGGGCCGCGTGGATGAGGTGGTTGCCGCCGATGGCCGCCAGATCCCCGTCGCCGCTGATCACCACCACCCGGCGGTCGGGCCGGGCCAGCTTCACCCCGGTGGCAAAGGCCAGGGGCCGGCCGTGGGTGGTGTGCAGGGTGTCGGCCGCCAGGTACGGGCTGGGGATCCAGCCGGCACAACCGATGCCGCAGACAAAGACGAATTCGTCCAGGTCCAGGCCGAGCTGGTCGATGGCCCGCAGCAGGCTCTGGGCGATGGTGCCGTCGCCGCAGCCAGGGCAGAAGGTGGTCACCTCGCACCCGGGGCGCAGATACTTCCCCATTGGGTGGGCTATGGCGCTCATCGCAGCACCTCCTTGATTCTGGCCAGCACCGCTGCCGGCCGGTGCAGGGTGCCCAGCACCTGGGGCTGCAACCCTTCCACCTCGACCTGATGGCCGATGGCCGCCCGCACGTAGGGCAGCATCTGTCCCAGGTTGTTCTCCATGACCAGCACCCGCCGCGCCTGGCCGCACAATTCATTCAGTTCCCGGTCGGCAAAGGGCCACACGGTCAGGGGCCGCACACTCCCCACCCGCAACCCCTGCTCCCGGGCTTCCCGGGCGATGGCGCGGGCGGCCCGGCCCACGATCCCGTATCCCAGCAGCACCACCTGCGCCGCCTCGATGCCCTCGGCCTCCACCTGCACCAGCTCGTCCCGCATCCGCCCCACCTTGCCGGCCAGACAGCGGACAAAGTGGTCCAGGGCCTCGGCGTCCACCACGTTGCGCATCCCGCGCTCGTCGTGGCAGGAGCCAGTGACGTGGGCCTTGTGCCCGCGCCCGAAGACGGGCATGGGCGCCACCTCCTCGCCCAGGAAGCCGCAGAGGGCAAAGGGATCGGCTCCCGGCTCGGGCAGCCGGCGCTCCGCCCGCTGCAACCCCTCCTCGGGCGGGATGTGGATCACCTCGCGCATGTGCCCCACGGCCGCATCGGCCAGCACGAATACGGGCACCCGCAGGCGCTCGGCGATATTGAAGGCCCGCACCGTCAGGTCGAACATCTCCTGGGCCGAGCCAGGGGCCAGGGCCACGGTCTCGCAGTCGCCGTGGGAGCCGTGCCTGGCCTGCACCATATCGCCCTGGGAGGGCACGGCCGGAATTCCGGTGGAAGGGCCGCCCCGCTGCACGTCCACGATCACGCAGGGGGTCTCGGTGGCCACGGCGTACCCGATGTTCTCCTGCATCAGGCTCATGCCCGGTCCCGAGGTGGCGGTCATCGCCCTGGTGCCGGTCCAGGAGGCCCCGATCACCGAGCCGATGGAACTGATCTCGTCCTCCATCTGGATGCAGACTCCGCCCAGTTCAGGCAGGCGCCTGGCCAGGTGTTCGGCGATCTCGGTGGCCGGGGTGATGGGATAGCCGGCAAAAAAACGGCAGCCGGCCGCCAGCGCCCCCTCGGCGCAGGCCACGTTGCCCTGCATGAAATGCCTTCCTGATCTTATTTCGACAGGATTCGCCATCTCACACCGCCTCGCTCAGCACTAGATTGACCGCCAGGTCCGGGCAGTGGATGACGCACAGTTCACAGCCCGTGCATTTGGCCAGTTCCACCACCACCGCCGGATGCACGCCCCTGGGCGAGAAGCCCGGCGCAATGCCCAACACCCCCTCGCCGCACTGGTCCAGGCAGATGCTGCAGCCCTCGGTGCCCTTGCACAGCCGCGGGTCGATCTCCAGGCGCGCGACCTGTCGCTTGGCCATTTCAATCCTCCTTCTCAGAAGCCGTCTCCGCCTTCGTTATGCCCTCTTGCGCCGGCTTCTCAACGCTTCCCGCACCAGCCCGGCCACCTGCCCCGGCTGCCTGGCCGTGCGCACCCCGGCAGCCTCCAGGGCCCGCAGCTTCTCGGCCGCGCTCCCCGTACCTCCCTGGACAATGGCCCCGGCGTGCCCCATCCGCACCCCCGGCGGCACGCTGTGGCCGGCGATGTAGGCCACCACCGGTTTGTCCATGGTGGCGGCAAAACGGGCAGCCCCTTCCTCCTGGGTGCCGCCCACCTCCCCCACCAGCACCACGGCCTCGGTCTCTGGATCAGCGGCGAAGAGCTGCAGCAATTCGGCCATACCCGTGCCCACCACCGGGTCGGCCCCCAGCCCCACCACGGTGCTCTGCCCCAGGCCGGCGGCGGACAATTCGGCGCCGATCTCGTAGCTGAGGGTGCCGCTGCGGGAGATGAGGCCCACGGGCCCCGGGCTATAGAAGCGGGCCGGCATGATCCCGATCTTGGTGCGCCCGGGGGCGATGATCCCGGGGGTGGTGGGCCCGATCAGCCGCGCTCCGGCGGCCCGGGCCCGGGCCCGCAGGCGCATGGTGCTGTGCACCGGCACCCCTTCGGTGATCAGCACCAGGAGCCGGATGCCCGCCTCCAGGGCCTGGGTGGCAGCGGACTCGGCCACTGCCGGGGGCACAAAGAGGATGGAGACCTCTGCCGGGGCCGCGGCCTGGGCTTCGGCCATGGTGTTGAAGACCGGCACGCCCTCCACCTCTTCCCCGCCCTTGCCCGGGGTGACTCCAGAGACGATCCGGGTGCCGGCCTCCAACATGTAACGCGCCTGCATGCGGCCGGCCCGGCCGGTGATGCCCTGCACGCACACCCGCGTCTGGGCGTCCACCAGGATGGCCATCTCAGTCCCCCTTCCCCACCCGGCGCAGCAGCGCCGCCACGGCTTTCTCCGTCTCCACAGCGCGGATCACCTCGACCCCGGCCCGCTCCAGGATGGCCCAGGTCTCCTCCTGGTGGTTGCCCAGGGCCTTGGCCACCACCGGCACCGGCACCCCGGCGGCCATGACCTCGGCTACGCCCAGGGCGCCCTCGTGGATGGGGTTGATCCCGCCGTAGATGTTGATCAGCACCCCCTGCAGGCCGGGTTTTTCCAGCACCAGGTGCAGGGCCTGGGCCATCAGTTCGCGGGTGATGCCGCCGCCGGTCTCCAGGAAGTTGGCGGGCCGGGCGCGAAGAGCGCCGCGTCGTCGATCTCCACCACCGCGTCCAGGGCCACCAGGCGTCCGTCGGGCAGCAGGGCCAGGGGATTGATCTCGGCGATGAGCGCTTCGTCAGCAGAAAAGATCCCGTGGAGCCGGCAGAGCACCTCGGCAACCCCCGGCGCCTCCAGCCCTGCCGTCAGCTCCCCGGCCAGGACCCTGTCCATCCCGGCCAGTGGGTCCAGATGCGCCCGCCGCACCGCCCCTGGCCGTCGGGCCGCGACCTTCTCTATCTCCACCCCGCCCTCAGCGCTCACCACCACTGCCGGCCGGCCTTCTACCCCATCTACCGCCAGGCCCAGGTAGAGTTCCCGCACCGGCCCCAATCGTTCCTCAACGAGCACCCCCTCGGGAGTGCATCCCTTGATCTGGCTGTGCAGCAACTGGGCAGCCACCTCTCCGGCCTCCTCGGGGGTGGCGGCAGTCCGAATGCCCCCCACATGCCCGCGCCCGCCGGCCAGCACCTGGGCCTTGACTACCACTTTTCCACCCAGTTCGGCGGCGATGCACACCGCTTCCTCCGGCCGCCGGGCCACCTTCCCGCGCGGCACCTCGATGCCGGCCTCCCTGAAGAGTTCCTTGCCTTCCCACTCGTGCAGCCGCACCGATCCCTCCCTTTCCCTGGAGGAACAGCAAGGGCTGTACCGGGGGAAGCTAGTTGACCAATTATCAGGGCCGAGGGTGTGCCCCGAAAGCGTCTCTGGGGGAGTGGCCGGGGGAAGGATCGCAGGGTAGGGCAGGGGGAAGCGTAGTTTAAGGAGCGAGGGGGAAGATCCGGGACTTCAGAGATGCTGGAGCGGGCACCCCGAGGCCCTGACAGGGCGAGTCACTCCCCAGCCTGTATCGGGACAGGGCTGTCCCAACCAGCGGCAAGGCGCGTCCCAGCCGCAAACAAAAAGCCGGCCCCCCGCAGGGGACCGGCTGATTGCGGCGCATTAAGCGATTGGTTAAGCGGCCAACGCCTTGCGGCAGCGCTCCAGGGCTCCCAGCAGAGCCCCTGCTTCGGGAGTGCTGCGGTCCACCAGCAGGGCGGCCAGATCCAGCAGCGCCGGGAAGGTCCGGCGGGTGGAGGGGAGGTCCAGCACCACGCCCGCCGGCAGGCGGATGAGGCGGTGGTACGCGGCCAGCAGCACCAGCAACTGGGTGCGCTGCCCTTCGTTCACGCTGCCCCCGACGATCTGGGCCATCTGCCGCCGCAGGCCCTGGCAGCGCGAGGTGCGGTCCTGCCAGCCCTGGTAGAACTCGGGCTTGAGGATGGACAACTGCTCGGCGCTGAGCAGGTCGAGCAGTTCCAGAAAACTGAGCCGCTCCCGCTCCTCCCAGCGGGCGTCCCGCTCCAGCTGGAGGGCGGGTTCCCCCTGGTGGAGGTAGTCCTGCACCCAGGCGTCGAAGAGCTGGCGCTGGGGTTGCAGCCGCACATAGGCCAGCAGGCCCACCGCGTGCCAGCCCCAGGCCAGGGCGCCCTTGAGTTTGAGAGGCCCCTCGGCCTCCAGATCCCCGGCCACCCGTTCCAGGCTGTCCAGGGCATTGCTGAGGGGAGTGACTGCGGTGCTCATGGCACCTCCTTGGCGCTACTGGTTGTAGCGCTCCTTGTACATCCTGCGCAGGGCTTCGGCTTCCTCTGGAGACAAGCCGTTTGCCCAGGTATGGTCGAGCTGGTTGAGCAGGTTCTCGACCTTCTGGCTGTACTTGTTCCCCAGCGCCGCGCTCTTTTCCTCCGCCACGCTGATCACCTCGGGCAGGAACTCGGTGTAGAAGTGTTTGGAGACCTCGTACATGCCGTGCCAGTGGGTGTAGTCGGGCCCCATCATGCTGGCTCCGTGGCGGGCGCGCCGGCCCTCGTGATGCCACAATTCGTAGAACACCCACTGCACCTTGTGTTCGAAAGGCGCGTCGGCCTTGAGCACCCCGTCCTTGGTCAACTCGTCCATCAACTGCTGGGCTGGCTTGGCGAATTTCTCGTTGTAGAGCACCACCAGGTCGTCGAACTGCTTGTAGAAGTTGTCGATGTAGGTGTCGTTGTGGCAGTTGAGGCAGGCCCCCTTCATGGTCTCGCGCCGCTGGTCCCAGGTGATGACCCGCTCCACCTTGCGCGGCACGGTCTTGGTGACCAGCTTCTCGTTCTCGGCCATCTTCTCCTTGGTCTCCACCTGGGCGCCCACTGCCGGCAGGGGCTTGCCCTCGGGGTAGTCCTCTTTGTAGCCGTCGGCGTACACCACCAAGCTGAGCTTGGTGCTGACCACTGGGCGCAGGGTCCAGCTGATGCGCTCGCCCACGTCGTGGCTGTTGCCCTTGTACACCCCCTGGGGGGTCATGTAGGAGCTGATGTGGCAGGTGGCGCAGGTGGGCGCCGCCGAGTAATCGCGGCCCAGCACCCAGTCTCCCTGCTTGTCCAGGGCCATCTGGTCGCGGTTGGCGTAGAAGGCGATGCCGTGTTTGGACTCGTTGTAGATCTCGATCTGCGGGTGGTCCGGGCCCATGTGGCATTTGCCGCAGTTCTCGGGCGAGCGCGAGAGCTTGGCCTGGAAGGCGTGGCGGGAGTGGCAGGCGTGGCAGGAGCCCTTCGAGCCGTCGGGATTGAGGCGGCCCATGCCGCTGTTGGGCCAGGTGTCCGGGTCGATGACCGGTTTGTTCTCCTTGCCGGTGCGCAGGATCTGGCCGCCGGCGTCGCGCTTGAACTTGACGATGCCCCCGTGGCACTGCCAGCAGCCGTTGACCGCGTCGGCGACGTTGCCGGCGCTGGGCATGCCGGCCGCTTTCTCGGCCAGCACGTTGTCCAGGCTGGCGAGGATCTCGCCGGCCTTGGCATGGTGGCTGCTGGTGAACTCCTGGAACTCCCGGGCGTGGCAGCGGGAGCAGTCCTTGGGGGTGACCAGGGCCGAGACGTAGATCCCCTCGTGTTTCCAGGCGTCGATCTCCCCTTCGGCGGCCCCGTGGCAGTCGACGCAGCCGATGCCCTGCTGGGCGTGCCGCGAACTCTCCCACTCCATGACCAGGGCCGGGCTGTCCTTCCGGTGGCAGCTGATGCAGCTCTCGTTGGTCGCCGTCACGATGGGTTCCGGCTTCACCTCCTCGCGGTGGCGCTTGGATTCGTGGTAGGCCACCAGCAGCAGCGAGGCCAGGAAGAGAAAGGAGAGCCCGGCGACGACGTAGCGCTTGTTGTTCAGGGTCATTTCTTCCTCCCTTGTATCTGGCTCAAGGCGCGATGCTCTCCCAGACGGTCAGGATTAGAAACCCCAGAAACCCCACCACCCCCAGCACCACCGAAAAGGATTCGGGCACCCGGTATTTGCGCTGCAGCCATTCCTCGATAAAGGGCCAGCAGAAGACCACCGCCCCGCCCACCATGGTCAGGGCCACGCTCAGGTGCAGCGAGGTCAGCTTGAGCAGGCGGAAGCTGAAATAGAAATACCACTCCGGCTTGATATGGGGAGGGGTCTGGGTCGGATCGGCCGGCTCGCCCAACCCGGCCGGAAAGACCAGGGCCAGGATGGTCAGCAGGTACATCAGCAGCACCCCGATGAGCAATTCGGTGGTGGCGTGTTCGGGCCAGAAGCGGAAGAAGCGCTCCTCCTTGGAAACCTTCTCCCCTTCGAACTGGAGTTCGGTGACCCCGTGCATGCGGATCAGCAGGATGTGCAGGCCCAGCAGCGCGAACATCACCGTGGGCAGCATGCCGATATGCAGGATGAAAAAGCGGGTCAGGGTGTTCTCCCCCACCACCGGGCCCCCGCGCAGGAAGTAGGCCAGCTGTCCCCCCACCAGCGGCACGGCCTCGGCCAGGTTGGTGGCCACGGTGGCGCCCCAGAAGCTGAGCTGCTCGTAGATCAGCGAGTACCCGGTGAAGCCGAAGGTGAGGGTGGTTCCCAAAAGCGCCAGGCCGATGCACCAGTTGAGCTGGCGCGGATGGCGGTAGGCCCCGGTGAAGTACACCCGCAGCAGGTGCAGGAAAACCGCCACGATCATCAGATTGCCCGACCACTTGTGCAGCGAGCGGATGTACCAGCCGAAGCGCAGGTCATTGGTGATGGCCGCCACGCTGGCGTAGGCCTCCTGCGGGGAAGGCACGTAGTAGAAGGTCAGGGCGATGCCGGTCAGCACCTGGACCACCAGCAGGTAGAGGGGGGTACCCCCCAGGCAGAACCACCATTTTTTGAGATGATAGGGAACCGGCTCGGCCCCGGCGTGGCGCACCAGTTCCCAGTCCATGGGGAAGAGGGACTTGAGATAACCCGGCATTCCCCCTCCGGACGCCTGGTTTCCCGCGCTCATGCCCGGCCTCCCTTCCTATTGGGGACTTCGACCTCCAGGTACACCACCCCGTTGTCCTTATCCACCACCAGCGGCGCGTCGGCCAGGCGCTGGCCGGCGTCAGCGGGGGGACCCGAGATGGCCTTCCCGTCGGCGTCGAAGACCCCCCGGTGGCAGGGACAGAAGAAGCGCCCCTCGCCGGGCATCCACTGCACCCGGCAGCCCAGGTGGGGGCACACCGAGCTGAAGGCTTGAAAATCCGACCCATTGCGCCTGACCAGGATCTCGTTGCCCTTCAGGTCCATGATGGTCTGCACGCTGCCCAGGGCAAAGCGGTCCACCGGGCCCACAAAGAGCAGGCGGGTCTCGCCCTTCAGGCGCTTGGGGAGCAGGAAGCTCAGGAACTGAAAGGCCAGGGTGCCATAGCTGGCCAGCAGACCCGCCCCCATCAGGGCCCCGGCCAGCCAGGTGCGCCTGGTCACTCCTTCCTCTCCCGGTGGGGGTGCGTCGTGCTCGGTGCTCATGGCCACTCCTCCAGGCGTGGTGGGACGGGACAGGACCCAGGCCACCCGTTCAGACCGGCCGGGCCCGTTTGCGGTTCTTCCTGCCGAGGGACTTCTGCATCACTTCCTCGATGCTCTGCACGCGCATGACCCCCAGCATTTCCACCTTGAACCTGCTCCATTGGTCGTGCAACGGGCAGGGATCTTCGGACGAACACGCTTCGAGGCCGAGAATACATTCTTCGCCGAACTGCGATCCTTCGACCGCCTCCACCACCTCCCCAAGGTGGATCTGACTGGCCGGGCGTGCCAACACAAAACCGCCCCCCCGCCCCTTGAAGGAGCACAGCAAACCGCGCTTGGAAAGCTGCTGGAGGATCTTGGCCAGAAAAGGCTCCGGGACGCGGAGCGCCTTGGCGATCTGCCGGCTCATCACCGGCTTGTCATCGCTGTGTTCGGCCAGGTAGAGCACGGCGCGGATGCAATATTTGGTGGCCTGGGAAAAGGGCATAGGTCCAATTTTAAGATATTGAGATCGTGTTATCAAGATTAAAGACCAGGGGACAAGGACAATAGCAGGTTCCTATGATCTCCACCGGGACCGATCTCCGCCTGGCACGGATCTTGCCCACGTGTCACTCCACCCCCTCACCCAGGAGCAGGCCATGAAACCCAGAGAACGAATCCTCGCCTCCCTCTGCCACCGGGAAGCAGACCGGGTCCCCACCGGAGAGAACCAGGTGGACGGCGCGCTGGCTGCGCAGATCCTCGGCCGCCCCAGCCTGTGCAACGCCGGCTGGCGGGAGTTGGAAGCCCTGTGGAGCGGCCAGCGCGACGAGGTGGTGGCCGATTACTGCGCGGTCCACGTCGAATTGCCGCGCGCCCTGGAGTGGGACTACGTGCGGGTGCCAGTGGTCCCCGCAACTGGCCCTCACCCCCGACCCCGCATGACCGGGCCGTACTCGTGGGTGGACGCCCGGGGCCGCTCCTTGACCTTCAATCCCGAGGCCGGCAGCCTGGCGGTGCAGCACCACTTCCCCGATCTCGGCATCGCCGACCTGCCCGATCCGGGGACTCCAGCCGCCATCGACCCCTCCCAGTTGGAGGTGCTGCGCCACGTGGTCGCCGAACTGGGCGACACCCACTTCATCGTGGCCCGCTCCCCAGTGGACGGCACCTTCCCCTGGGAGCAGACCGTGGGCATGGAGGAGTTCCTGATGCGCATGATCACCGACCCACCCTTCGTGCACCGGGCGGTGGAGGTGTACGTCGAGCAGTCCATCGCCTGGATCGAGGCCCTGCTCGACGCCGGGGCCGACGCGGTGATGACCACCGACGACTACTCCGACAACCGCGGGCCCATCATGGGCCGGGAGCGCTTCGCCGAATTCATCCTGCCCGGCCTGGCTCGCCAGGCCGAAGCTGTGCACCGCCGGGGGAGGGTCTTCATCAAACACACCGACGGCCTGGTGTGGGACCTGCTCGATTCCTTTGTGGACCTGGGCATCGCCGGCTGGCACGGGATCCAGCCGGCCATCGGCATGGACCTGGCCCGCCTCAAGCAGCGCTACGGCGGCCGGCTCTGCTTTTTTGGCGGGGTGGACTGCGACACCCTGATCAGCGCCCCGCCCGCCCAGGCCCGGGCCCAGGTGCGCCAGGCCATTGCCGGGGCGGCCCGGGGCGGCGGCCTGGTGGTGACCACCAGCAACGTGCTGCAGCCGGGAACCCGCCTCGAAAACTACCTGGCCATGCGCCAGGCAGTGCGCGACTTCGGGCAGTACCCGCTCGGGCTCTGAAGCAGACCCTACTTGAAGGCTGAAGGCCAGCATCAGAAGCAGCATTCTGCTCAGGCGGGCGCCAGCTCGACTGGGCGGCCCAGCTGCGCCGACTCGTAGCAGCCGTCGATCAGGCGCTGCAGGTTGAGGAGTTGGCGCCTATTCTGCAATTCCCAAGGGCGACCTTGAATCAGACGCTGGATGGCATCGGCGTCCTGGGCGCAGATGCTGCGCGTCCAGGCGGCGATGAGTTCCGTGTCTGCGACCTCGAGGGGTTTGCCCGGCTCCACCTGGTCGGTCAGGTGCCAGAAGGCTCTCCGGGCGAATTCCGCCCCGGCCAGTTCAGGGGTCTGATCGACCACCTTCCCTCCTTTATCCACCAGCACGCCAAAGGGGACACTGCTCAGGGTCGCCTGGGTGGTGACCAGTTCGAAGCCGATGCTGTCCCCGCGCTCGTAGCACCAGTTGCCCTCCAGGGTGGCGACCATGCCGTTGTCGAAACGGACAAAACCGCTCAGCAGGTCTTCCACGTCATAACGCGCCCGAACCTCTCCGGTGGCCAGCGGCCCCCGCTTTTCGGGAAAGACCCGCCGGGCCACCGCCTGGACCGAGAGGGGATTGGGGCAGCCGCTGACCCAGATGGCCTGGTCCAGGGCGTGGATCAGGGTGGAGGCCAGGACCCCTCCGCCCGAGGTAGACCGGTGGTAGTGGGGAGCCCACCAGGGCGGGTTGAGGTGGTAGCTCCAGATCTTGCAGAGGAGAGGTATGCCCACGCTGCCTGAGTTCACCAACTCGCGCAGGTACTGCGAGGTAGGCAGGTAGCGCAGGTTGGTGCACAACTGGAACTGCCGACCCGCGCCCGCCGCGGCGTCGAGGATGGCCTGGCCCTCGGCCGCGTTCATGGCAAAGGGCTTTTCGCACAACACGTGCGCCCCTCCCTCCAGCGCCGCGATGGCGATGGAGGCATGGGTGTGGGGCATGGTGCCCACGATCACCAGGTCGAGGTCCCCCGGCGCCATCAACTCGCGCACCTCCCGCGCCAGCCGGGCTGCCGGCCAAAGTTGGTGCGCCTGCTCCAGGCGTTCTTCTCTCAGGTCGCACAGGGCGACTAGTGCGGCGGTATCTTCGCCCAACTCTTTGACAGCCTGGAAGTGAAACTGGGCGATGGTGCCGCAGCCGACCACGCCCACACACACCGGATGACCGGCCATTTCATTCCTCCTCTGCTGGTTTGATCGAGTAGTCCGCGGTCCGGGGACCTGACCAGGCCAAAGGGAACCTTTCCCCAGGCTCGCGCTAGCGCTGACCCATCATGCGGCGCGCTTCGCCGGCGGCCGCGAGGCCGCGTTGCAGGATGTTCGGCACAGATTGCAGGATCTCTTTCACTGGCTTGCCAAATTTCTGTTCCGCGCGCGTATGGTCCACCTCGTCGAGGAGTTCGAGCACAAAGGGGTGGAGCAGGTACCTCAGCGCCTTGGTCAGGTGGTACCCCAGCCGCACGAGTTGGGCGTCACCGCGCCAGCCGTTCTCGCGCAACCCTTCGGTGTAGGTTTCGATGATCAGCGCGGTGGTGGCCTGCGCGTCGATCCCGGGTTTTCCTCTACCCCAGGCCGCTGCATAACTCGCCAGGGTAGCCAGATCCTCTCCCAGGGGGGTGATGCACAGGAAGGCCCAGTCGATGACCACCGTTTGTTCAACGCCTCCAGCCCTGCCGTTCCCACCAGAGGCGACAGGGCGCACAAACATGTTCAACGGATTCGGGTCTCCGTGTTGCAGGGTCCGCGGCAGGCGACCCAGCGCCTCTAGGAATCGCGGCCGGTCATCCTCCCAGAAGCGGAGGACCACCTCATCGAGCCCGTCGGACCAGCCGATCCGCACCAGCGGGTGATCGCGCATCGCCGCCAACCGGGCAATGCCCGGCGCCGCCTCAACCGCCCAGGCGTGCCGCAAGTCACGCAGAATCCACGGCTCCGACGGGAGTTGCCTCCCGGCCAGGTACGCGCCGCTGAAGGTGCCGAGTTTTCGCACCGCAGCCAGGGCCTGGTCGAGGGTCCACTCCGTGCCGGGAACACCGCCCACGTGTTCGAGCCACAACCAGACCTCGGTGCCGTGGTCTTCGGTGCCGAGCAGACGCGGTCCGACCAGTCCCTCTGCCAACTGGTCCAGGATGCCAGAAGCAAACGCCTCTGGCTCCCGTCGCCAGTAGAAGGCGCTCGCCGGGTCCTCTCTTCCCGGCAGCGGCTGGAATACCTTGAGGAACACGGACCACTCTTGTAGGCCCTTTCCCACATTGGCCGTGCCAGTCGCCCGGTAGACCGTGGAGGACCGATCCAGGCCGCCTGGCACCTTCTGGATCGACCAGTCCACGACCTCCACGTGCTCTTTGCCGAGCGCACGGCCCACCACCTCCTCCAGGGCCGCGCGCGCCGGCGCGGGTAGCGCAACTTCGTCAATAGCAGTCATACCAGCGAACTCCTTGGGTTCAGCTCAGTAGCGGAGAATCCCCCTCAACCGGCAGGTACTTCCAGCATGAGGGCCTCCATGCGCGGATACCTTGGGCCAGCCACCTCGATCTCCCAGGTGCCCGCTGCGGTGAACAGGCGCTGGGCGGAGCGCCGGCAGGCCCAATCCGGTCCCTCTGACCAGTCGTAGCGCACCTGCAGCGGTGCGCCAAAATGATGCGCGGTCACGGAGATGAGGTTCCTCCCTGGAACCAGATGGGGCAGCGAATACCGGTTCAGTTGAAAGTGGCTGATCAGTTCCATCCCGGTCACTGCCGCTCCCCCGGCCAACTGCACCTTGAGCAGGTACCCCTCGAAACAGCCGTTGACCTCATCGGCGAAGCGCGCGGCCAGACCGCCGCTCCCGACCTGCCAGCCCAGCGGCGCAAAATCGTGCGCCAACCCCTGGCACCCCCGCTCAGCGGCTGCGGCGGGGGTATCGTTCACCCTGATCCAGGCGCTCACCTGGCCGGTGTCCCCAGCGCTGAGGCGCAGCTCTCCTGCGGTCAACACGTAGGGGCAGGCGATGGAGAAGATCACCTCGGCAGGGCGGGTCAGCTCCGCCTGGACCAGGGCGGTGCTACCTCTCCGAGCCACTGTTCTGAGGTTCTGCTGATGTGTCAGCGCAGCAAAAAAATTGCGGTCGGCAAAATCGGGCCGGTAGGCCAGCCGGCCCACCCCCCAGGCGCGGTAATAGGTGCGCTCGCCGCCTGGGCGCCCGCTCCAGCCATGGGGCTCGTACAGAGGCCAGTTGACCGTGTCCCGGCGATCGGCCTCAGCGCAGTGGTGGATCGGGCCGGTGCCGTCCCGGGGAAGCCAGCCGGCCTTGAAGAAGTGCTCGCCGGGGCGCCAGGTGCGGACATAACTCTCGCCCGGGCGCAGCGCCAGCCGGCCAAAGGGCTCTTCGACCTTCAGCGCCGGCCACTGGCCGCCGGCCTCCAGGTACCACTCCCCCTCCTTGCCCGCAAACCAGTCGGGCGAATCCCCGCACAGCAGAAAGCCCGCTCCGGCGCGGCCCTCGGCGACTGCCTGGCGGGCGAGGGTCGGGTCCTCCTGGAGTTGCTGAATCGAGGCGATTTGCGGCGGGCTGGAGCGGTCGTAACAGTAGAAGTTCATGTGGGGATCGAGGCAGTGCCAGACCCCGCCGTACCACACCTGCATCATGTGGTGGCCATTGTGCACCCAGCTCTGACTCTCGTACCCCAACCGCTGGTAGAGCAGGTGCAGCGGTGTGGTCATGGACAGGCAGGCCCCGGTCCCCAGCACGTGCATGATCCGGTGGAAATCAAAGGCCAGGGAGGGATGGACGGGGCCGTGCACGAACATCCGCCGGATGGTGTGAAAGACCCGCAGGACCTTTTCCTCGTCCGTCATGCCCGGCCGGATGAGACTGGCGAGGATGCTGTCCACCGTGCGGAAATCCACCGCGCCATCGGCGCTGAGATGCGGATCGATAACCGCCGGCATCGCGCGCACCCCTGGCTAGCCCTCGATAGACCCGATCACCATCGTGACGCCGCCGGTGGCGAATCTCGGCAGATCGGCAACCGCGGCCTGGCCTTCGGGCGATCCCAGGGTCTGCTCCATCTGCGCCTGGGTCGCGAAATACAACTCGGCCATGCGGTAGAAGGCCGGCTTTGTTCCGCCTGGCCCGGCGGTGAATTTGGTGAGTTCGATGCGGGCCACCCCTTTCATCTTGGCGGCAATGGGCAGGTGGGTGCCCGAGTAGTACTGCTCGAATGCCTCAGGACTCGCCGGGTGGCCGTATAGTACGGTGACCTTCATCATGGAAGATTCCTCCTTTTCAGGTCCGATGTTTTACTGGGGGTTTCTAGGCGGCTGCCAATTCAGGAGCCCTTGTTCGCCGGCAGGAGCTGCACGCCCAACTGCGCCATCAGGCCGACCATGTCGGCCTCGACCCACATCTCGGCGATCTTGCCCTGCTGGATGCGGCATTCCGTCATCGCGCTGAACGCGACTGCGTTGCCGGTCGGGGCGATGCCCTGGAACTCGCCGCGGTGCGTGCCCCGGTTCGTGCCCCGGAACCACACCCGGTCCCCCTCGGCGCCCATCTCCTCGACGAGATGTCGCAGGTCCGGGAAGGCGGCCCGGATCTGGCCGGCCACCGCCGCATAGGCGGGGCCCGGAAGGGGCTCGGGGCTGAGCCCGCGGGGGAAATGTACCATTACGTCCGCAGTAGTGCTGTGCTCCAGCGCCTGCTGGGCGCCGGCGCTGTCGAGGTCCTGGAGGAAGCGGCGGACCAGGGCTTTGCTAGCCTCTAGGTCAGGGCTGGTGTTTGGCGGCATTCAGTACCTCCGGCTTTGGTTTGAGTTGCGAAACATTTGGCGCCTAATACAGCCTAGCATTCTCAAAGCCGGTGCCCTTGTCAAAAATTTTTTGTCGCCCCCACCTGTTCAGCTACTGATCCTGGACAGCTTCCCCGGCACACCGTGCGCGACTTCGGACACTAGCCGCTCAACCCTGAAACACCCCTGGGTACCCAGAGCCACAAGGAGTCGCGGCGCTGAGGCGGGGCCGAAGAGACAGTCTTTGTCAAAGGCGCTTTTCTCTTCGCCAAAGTCTCCTTTGTCACCACTTGCCGATCTTATGCAGGGAGTGGACGATCTTCCACCTGCCCCTCACCTTGGCCAGGCACCACAGGTTGGTAATCCCTTTCCAGGAGCCTGTCTGCCCCTTTAGCCAAGTGGCCGATCCGGTCTCCCTGGTCACCACCACTGCGGCGTTCTTGCCGACTCCTGTGTGCAGGAATTCGATGGTATTGGCATAGCCGGATTTGGTTGACATGAGGCCCTTGGCCAGGGCCTTGCGCAGCGCTTCAGGCGTGGTGAGCCCGCCCACGTAGGTCCGGCCGAGACAACTGAGCGCGGTTTTCAGATCTTTGTCCGCGATGGCTTGGTGATAGCGCGAAACGACCTGCTGCACTTCCTGAACGATCTTTTCCATGGGGTTATCCTCCTCCTGGCGTGGTGGGTTGGCGCTCACTCTTTCGGCAAGGGGATCGCGTGGAACAGGACAATCCGCCATTCGGGGCCCTCCCGGCGCAAGACAACCGTCGTCGGGCTGGAGATGTGCTGCGGTTTTCCTTCCAGGGTATAGTCCTGTTCGGCCCAGCACGTCATCAGGCCCACATCTCCCCACACCTTCTCGCGGACATCGTTTATTTCTGTGTGAATGCCCTCGATTACGGGCTCGAGCTGCCGGACGTACTCGGCAACCCCCTGGTGGCCTCTGATCCACTTGCGCGAGATCTCATCCACCACCTGTGTGTCATCCGCAAACGCGCGCAGGGCCTCCCGAAAGTTCTTGCGATCGAACTCGGCGAACATCTGCCGGACTGCGGTTTCCAATGGACCTGCCATGGCAATCCTCCTGGTGTGGGATGTGATGCTTCTCAGACGCCGTCAGGCGACGTGCGCCGGTGGTTTCTGTGCACTCGTTTGTTGGAGTATTTGCGGACGAGTGTTGACCTGCTCACATCAGGGGCATGGGAATCTCGCCGGGTTTCCAGAGCCTCAGGAAATAATGACCGAGGCCCGAGGCCCCGTACATGTAGTCGGCTGAGAACAACCCCGGTTCGTCGGTAGGCCAGGCATCCCCCTCGGGAAGCTGTACCCGGTATCCGAGGGCCATCTCTGCGAAAGCCATGGCATGCTGCAGCCAGGAGGTATCCTTGCTGACGCGGTAGAGCTCGATGAACAGCTCGCCGCACCCGGAGAGTCCGATGCACTGGGTTATGTTGTGCCGGAAATCGCCGTAGGCAAAGGTGGTGGCGCCGCATTTCAGGGCGATCTCATAGTAAGCGGGGTCCTGCAGGACCTCATAGGCCCGGAGAAAGACCAGGCCGATCCCGGCAGCGCCGTGGCTCCACTGGCAACGATCGAGCACCTGCTCGCCGAGAAGAGGGCTCCAGTTCACTCCGCCTTTGTCCGGCAGCGCATGGTGAATCAGGGTGGCCAGAATCTCGCGGGCTAGCTCTGCCCAGGTGTTATTCCCCGTTGCCCTGGAGAGCAGCAGGAAGAAGCTGGCCACCCCGGAAATGCCATGGGCGACTCCCGTAAACGGAAGCTTGCCGAACCCACCATCGGGGCGGGTCAGACAGTGACATCCCCGTTCGTCGCGGATCAGGTTTGCCGCGATCCACTCAGCGCCGCGGATCGCCCCGTCGAGAAACTCGCGCTGGTGCGTGGCTTCCCACAGGCGGATGAGGAAGAACCCGTTTGACGCTGCTCCGCCCATCAGGTCGGTAACGGGTCCGGGATCTTCCGTCAGGATGATCCGGGCGTTTCCCTGGCAGTAGTCGAGGTACTCGGCTTCACGAACCAGCTTCCATAGATCCAGAGCCGCCATGGCGATGCCGGTTTTTCCCGTCAGGAGCCCCCGGGAGAAGCCCTGTTCGTGAGTAGTCGGTCAGGAACAGACTGATCCCCCCGCAGCCGTTGAACAGGTTGTAGCTGTAGTGGGGCTTGTTCTCGTAGTCGATGGTCCGCCAGCGAATACCGGTTGGCGCCTTTTCCGCGGTGCGTTGGATGAAGCTGAAGACCGAATGGGCACCTGTTTCGGGTGCTGACATAACCCCCCTCCTATCTGGAATGGCCAGCACCTCTCGGTGTCCGCCGGCCTTGTTCCGGAATGTGCCGTACCGGGGCAGACGCTGCAGATCCGTCCCACCACTCTCAACATGGCCACGGCGATCTTCCACGAGCCATCCGCTTGTTTGTGCCATACGTTGACCAGCTTGCCCTCAAAGACCTGGTTGGACCCCTGATCGTCCTGGCCTTCACCTTTGTAGGTGCCCACTGAGTACGCGATCTCGCCGCTGCGAGCCACCACGACATGAGGGTGTTCCCAGGTGACGTAGAACCCCTTCATTTGCGTGAAAGGTGCCACCCACTGCGCGATGGCTTCCCGACCACTGATCGCGGGGGATTCCAGCGGAAGCCACTGCGCGTCGTCGGTGGCGTAGGACGCGTACCCCATGGCGCCTTCAGCGCCGCCTTTACTCGTAGCCGCCGCATGATCGGCTGCCGCCTTCTGGATGGCGGCCTTTTCGGCTTCGAGATGCTGTTGCTGGGTCATAGAAACCTCCCTGTTTGACGGTTTAGCGGCTTAAAGTTCAGCCGCAAGACGAGTGATGGGTCTGCAGCACCTGTTAGACCGCGTGCTGACCTCCACTCATGATGTTCCCTTCATCCATTTCAGGAGTTCCCGGTCGAACAAGTCAGGCTCCTCAAACTGAGGCGTGTGGCCACTTCTCTCGAAGATCCGAATGGTCAGGTTCTTGAACCTGGCTTTGACCTCATCCCAACTCGATGGCGGCGCTACGATGAAGTCGTAGCGGCCGAGGGCGAGAAAAACCGGGCAGTTCAAATGCTCAAGCCCGCGCGTGATATCGATCTCTGCGAACAGCTTGCCCCAGACATATCCGAACATGTCCATATTTATCGTCACACCTTCCCAAAGAGGCGTGCAATCGAAGCGCGGATCGTACCAAACGCGTGCGGCGTTGCGAACGTAACCCCGCACTAACGCTTGATCCGCCGGCAACGCCTCCAGTTCTTCGTCGGAGATGGCGCGCATATTCTGCTGCTCGGCGGCAAGTCGGCCATCATCGGCGAGTGCCTGGTAGTTCTGGTCGGCCAACTCTTTGCTCGCTTGACTGAGGTCCGGGGCGATGCCGATCATCACGACGTGCGACGCGCATTCAGGGTACTTCTTCGCGTACTCCAGTGCCATATAGGCGTTGCCGGAGTGGCCCATCACAACAACCCGCCCTAATCCCAGTTGCCGGCGCAGCCTCTCGACGTCCTCGACCAGCAGTGTCAACCGGGCCTGGGGAGGGTGCGAAGCCTCTGTGATCCATGAAGACCAATCGCAAGTGGTTGCGGAGATTCTGGGAGAAGGTGCGCTGGGAATACCGACAACTGCCGATCACAATGGCCGGATGTCCTGCACCCTCGATGAGATACGGAAGCTGAAACGCGCCTGCGGCAATCATGCCCGTATTTGCGGGACTTGGTGCGCTGGGTGGCATTGTGGACTCCTTTCCGAAACGATAGCCCTCAGGTAGCGAGCATGGGAGCCCTCCAGCCCCCATTGCAGCCCGGTCTCCACCGCACTGAACGCGCCCCAGGCGAGGAGGTAGCCGGCGGCAAAGACGCCGCCGCGCTGGGCAGCTCATCGCCACCATCATCACCCACCACATGGAGATCATCAGCAGGGCATAGGCCGGGGTCCAGTCAGTCGCCGCCGCACACCTCGCGAATGCTCAAGCGGCGGCCCTGACTCTCAGATGCAAATGCGGTTTCGATGACGCGCTGAGCCTTGTACCCATCGGCAAAACTCGGCATCACCTGGTGTCCGGCGCGGATGCAGTCGATGAAGAGACGGCAACCCACAGCTTGTTTTGTGAATATCTGCCCAAATTGCGCTGCCACTGGACTACCCACCTGCACCCCCTCCATCATGCTGGCTGGCACATCCAAATATTGGATCTCGTTCTCCTCACTTCTCAGTCCCCAGATCTTCCATCCATCGGCGAGATTCATCGTCACTCCGAGTGATCCTGATTCGCCGTACAGCCTCACTTCCCATTCCATGGCTCTGGAACCCAGATGAGTCAGGGCACTGACATGCACAACGCCATGGCTGCCGTCCTCGAACTGAAGATTCAACAGCGCGGAGTCGTTCGCAGGCTCGAAGGACTCATCTGGCGGTGGTCGCTTTACCAAAGCCTCCAGGCTGGCGGATACATTCGTTACATCGCCAATCAGCCAGTGAGCGAGATCGATCATGTGAGAGCCAAGATCTCCCACAGCCCCAAGACCATGCCGCTGATCCCACTTCCAGTGATATGCTCCATTGCGGCCGTAGCCTCCGGTAGAGCGAAATGAACTCTCATACACCTTTCCCACGTAGCCGTTCTCGACGAGTTCCTTGAGATACCGGAACCACGGCATCCATCGCCAGGTGAAGTAGGTCATGTGGACGATGCCGGCAGCACCTGCGGCGGCCGCCATGCTCTTGGCCTGAGTCTCTGTCATGGCCAAGGGCTTCTCGCACAGCACATGCAGCCCAGCCTCAATGCCTGCCATGCACACGTCGTGGTGCGCTTCTTCCGGCGCGGCAACCACCAGTGCCTCCAGGCCGGCATCCGCGATCCGCTCCGCGTTTCGCCCGCATACGGCCACCAACTGGGCCTCGGGATGACTCTGAAGAGCCGGCACATGCATCAACTCCGCCCACCAGCTTGTGCTGACCAGCCCGACACGAACGGGACCAGACATTCTAGATCTCCTTTCAGAAGGTGTGTAGCTGTTTACTACCTCGGACTGACCTTTGGCGCGCACCGTTCCGCCGCAGGCACGCCATTCCGCACAAAGGCCATTCTTCAAAAGTTCCCTGTCTTGAGGTTCCGAAAGAACTCCCGACCAGCCTCGTTCACGCTGACGATCTCCGTCGCCACGCCAACGGCCCGACGCGTATCGAAATAGCCCGCTCGCCCTAGTTGCGTTCGAAGACCTTGAACAAGCGGATAACCCGCAGACTCCAGGCGATGAGCCGCCGCATCCCAGTCGGCATCGTCGACGCAGTACCCGACATGCTGAACCGCATCGCCGTGCTGATTGAGGAACTCGTTGAAAATGCTCGTCCCAGACACGTGCTGAATGAGTTCTATCTGGGTGTCACCTGCGTATGCGAAGTACAAATGGCATACCCAGTCGCCAGGTTTACCTCGGTACGTGCCCTCAACGTCGGCAGCGCGCATGTTCTCAAAGTGAAAGAATTTCTTGATGCCGGTCGTGTCTATGAAGAATCGTTCCGCGGTGGCGATATCCCTGACCACCCAAGCCACTTGAAAGAACGCCGGTGCGAGCAGCTTTGCTGTCATGGATGCCTCCTTTTTTGTCAAATGACTTTGATTCCAACCTTTCGGTATGTAGATACCTCGCGGCTTGCCGCGATTCCCTATTGGGGATGGGACTACACCCAGGATACCCCGCCGCTTGCGGCGGGGAGGATTCATTCGGTTCGCTATTCTTCAGTCGTCTATCACCTTGAAGGGCAATTGGTCCGACCCGAGGGGGATGGATATCCCTGGGAGACCGCCCATCCTTTGCCGGTCTCGCAGGCGTCGAAAAACTTCTCCGCTGTGTCCTTGATCGAGATCATGGCACTGCTCCTTTGAAGGGATGAGAAGGGTGCAGCTTACTGCAGGTTGTGGACCGAGCCCACGATCTTCCAGGCCCCGTCCATGCGGGCCACCCACCACAGGTTGATCACCCCCTCCCACGAGCCCGACTGCTCCGGCGAGGTGAAAGACCCCGTCTCGCGCGTGACCACGACGCCCGACTCCTCCGTCAGACTGGCGTGGAGGAACTCGATCGCGTTCTCGTAGGTCACCTCGGCGGTGGTGAAGTTCCCGAGCCATTCATCGATATCCTCAGCTTTGCTGTAGCCGCCGGCCCACCGCTTGGGATCATCGGGGACGCCGGCCTGGCGGAAGGCCCGCGTGTACTCGCTCCCCAGGCAGGCCCGCGCTGTCTTCAGGTCGCGGTCAACGATCGCCTTGTGGTAGCGCGAGATCAACTCCTGTGTCCCCTGCACGTCCGGCTTGAGTTCCGAGGTGTGGAACTGCACCACCTGCCACTTGCCCCCATCCTTCACCCACGTGACCGTGTTGCGGTGGGGGGTCTGGATGATGGTGCCGCCGGGTTGCCGGATGGTGCCGTAGAGATAGGCATTGCTGACGGCGGAGGTGCCGTAGACCTTCACCGACAGATCCCGCCACTCCAGGTCGAAGTCGAGTCCCGAGTCGAAGAGCGCCTGGTAGCGGTCCTTGTTGAAAACCATCAGCGTGCGGCCGTTGCCGCTGAAGTAGGGAATAGCGGGCCGTGATCAGTTCGTCTAGCTTGAGGCGACCCTGCTGATATAGGTCCATCAACGCCCTCTCCCACTTCCTCGACCACGCCGGCCGCTTCGTGGCCGGCCACCACCGGCAGGATCTCTTTGTTCCATTCCCCCCGGATGAGGTGCACGTCGCTGTGGCAGATGGCGGCGGCGACCATACGGGGTGGGTCGATCTCGATCTCTTCGACGACCAGGGGTTTGCCGAATTCGTAGCAGACGGCAGCGCGCATAGGGATCTCCTCTCGTTGGTTTGTCATGTGTCCCTTCACCCTCACCCGCCGGCGGCCCAAGTCCCGAAGCTCTACTCCGCGTCAGGCAGGATAAGGGATCTGCCGCTGAATGGAGGACCTCGATCTTGTTCGCGTACGTCGTCTTGGGCGACTTGAAGACCCGGGCTATCTGCTTCTGCATGGCTGCGGTCTCCTTTGGGTTGCCATAGAGCATCGGGCCGACGCAGCCGAGCGTGGTCTTCAGGTCCTTGTCGGTGATGGCCTGGTGATAGCGTAAAACGACCTCCTGAATCGCCTTCATTTCGTCTGCCATGGAATCCTCGTCCGCATGTGGATGGTCTGTCATTCAAGGGCGCTCAGCCACGCCAGGCGACGGTAATGCTGCTGGGCTGAGCGCCCTTTGCGCCGTGCTGGTCCCGCTGCTTCTCACCTTACTCTGGAAGC
>JACPJE010000111.1 GCA_016187725.1 Candidatus Latescibacterota bacterium | reverse complement strand
GGTCTGGTCTATCGTCGGGGCCGCTGGTTCCACCGGCGCTGAGGAGCGCCAGGCCGCCCTGGATCTGAGGGCCGTCCTGCCCAATCTGAGCGGGGTGATGATGGACGACTTCTTCAAGAACGCCGCGCCCACCACCCCCGACGGGCTGGCGGTGTTGTCGGTGGAGGAGTTGCGCCAGGTGCGGATGCAACTGGCCAGCGGCAGCCGGCGGCTGGACCTGTGGGTGGTGCTCTACGACCACCAGCTCTCCCTGCCGGTGGGCGAACACCTGGCCCAGTGCGACAAGGTGAGTTTCTGGACCTGGAAGGGGGCCGACCTCAAGGACTTGGAGAAGAATTTCGCCAAGGTGGAGGCGCTGGCTCCGGCGGCAGGCAAGGTGCTGGGCTGCTACATGTGGGATTACGGCCAGGGCAAAGCCATGCCGGTAGAGTGGATGGAGCGGCAGTGCGAGCTGGGATTGCGCTGGCTGCGCGAGGGGCGCATCGAGGGGATGATCTTCCTGGCCACCTGCATCTGCGACCTGGGGCTGGAGACGGTGGAGTGGACGCGGGAGTGGATCGCCCGGGTGGGGGACGAGCGGATCAGGGCCGACGTATGAACAAAGCTATGAACAACGCCCAGCGGGTCTATTCGAGCGACCAGGGCCGGCTCTGCCCCCAGTGTGGCCGGCCGCTGGCCCAATGTCAGTGCGGCAAAAAGCAATCTGCACCCAAGGGCAGCGGCGCAGTGCGGGTAGGCCGCCAGACCCAGGGGCGCAAGGGCAAGGGGGTGACAGTGATCACCGGCCTGCCTCTTGGCGAGGAGGAACTGCTGGCGCTGGCCCGCCAACTCAAGCAGCGCTGCGGAACCCGGGGCACGGTCAAGGACGGGGTGATCGAGAGCCAGGGCGACCACCGCGACGCCCTGGTGGAGGAACTCACCCGGCGGGGCTATGCGGCCAAAAGGTCAGGAGGCTAGGGGTGGCGGACTTGTCGGGCCGGACTCTCAATGAGCGTGGGCGTGATGGTGGGCCTGCCACCAGGCCTTGAGGCGCCGGCCCGGGCCCTCGCCCTTCTCGTTCTTGCGGAAGTAGACGATGAGGATCGTGGCCAGGGCCACGGGGAAGAGCGCGGTGGCGGCGACGAAGATCATCACGGCCCCGACAAAGACAATGATCAGCATGGGCACCAGCAGGATCAGTTCCATCTGCGCACCTCCTTTGGAGAAAACCCCTACCCTAGATACTAGACAAATGCGGCGGCAGGCGCCATTTTCTTTGTCTTCAAATGTCTTTGTGCAGTGCATGGGACACCTACAGAGGAGCTGTTCGATGGGAGTCAAACACCTGACGATGGATGAATTGAACGCGGGCCTGGAGCAGATCCGTCAGTCCCCTGCCGATGGGGGTGTCCTGCAATTGATCGTGCGCCGGCCCGCCAAGAGCGAACGCGAACTCCTGGAGGAAGGCCAACTCGACCTGGCCGTGGGCTTGGTCGGCGACAACTGGGCGACCCGGGGGGCGTCGGCCACACCCAAACGCACCCCTAATCCAGATACCCAGCTGACGATCATGAACGCGCGCGCCGCCCAACTCATCGCCGGCAGCCGGGAACGCTGGGCCCTGGCGGGGGATCAGCTCTACATAGACCTGGATCTGGGCCCCGCCAATCTGTCGGCAGGGACGCGCCTGGCCATCGGTTCAGCGCTGGTCGAAGTCACCCCCGAACCCCACACCGGCTGCAAGCAGTTCGTCGGACACTTTGGCATGGAGGCCATGACCTTCGTCAATTCACCCGAGGGCAGAAGGCTGTGTTTGCGCGGCATCAACACCCGGGTGGTCGAGGCCGGGACCATACGCCTCGGTGACGTGGTCACCAAGCGGTGACCCCTTTCTACATGCTCCATTTTGGGCTATTCTGCAAGTTCTTTGATCACTCTCACCATGTGTCGCGCGTGTTTGAGATACAGGTCTACGCGGATATTCTCGTTGGGGGCGTGGGCGCGCGCATCTGGGTACCCGAGTCCGCCGGTGGCAACGGGCAGGCCCAACTCGTGTACGAACAGATGACTTGGGCCTGATCCGCCAACCATTGGGACCAGCATCATCGGCACGCCGTAGACGTCCTTGGCCGTCCCGGCGACCAAGCGGACGAACGGATCATCGGGATCGGTGCGGGCAGGGGCATCGCCGCCCAGGTCAGTGACCTGCACATCGGTGAAACCGCCCGCGTCGAGGTGGGCGCGCAGTTTCCTGAGGATATCCGCAGGCTCCATGTCAGGCACGAGCCGGAAATCCACCTTGGCGGAGGCGCGCGCCGGCAGGATGGTCTTTGTGCCAGGACCTTGATAGCCGCTGGTCAGCCCACAGATGGTGCAGGTGGGCGTGAAGACCTGCTCGATCGTGAGGTCGGTTCCGCCCGTCAGCCCTTTGGTGAAATACGGCACGCCGTAGCGGGATCTGTACTCATCGGCGGGGTCGGGCAAGGCGGACATCAACTCCCGGTCACGGGCCGACGGAGGCCTGATTCCGTCATAGAAGCCAGGGATGAGGATCCGATCATCCGGACCTTTGAGCGTATTCAATGCCCAGACCAATCGCCAGGCTGCGTTGGGGAAGATGCTGCCCCCCAGGCCTGAATGCACGTCGGTCGAAAGCAAGGCCACCGACAGTTCCACATAGCAGATTCCGCGCAGCCCGAGGTATTGCATGGGGGTGTCGGTGTGATCCACGCCGCCAAACTCCCACATACAGGCGTCCGCCTTGAGCCGGGCAGCGTTCTGGTGGATGAACTTGGCCAGGTTGACGCTGGCGGTTTCCTCTTCTCCCTCGATGATGAACTTGATGTTGCAGGGCAGTTCACCTTCGGCAGCCAGCAGCGCATCGATGGCGAAGAGACGCGAGACGATGTGCCCCTTGTCATCGCTGGTGCCGCGTCCGTACATCCTGCCTTCCCGCAGGCTGGGCTCGAAGGGTGGGGTTTCCCACAACTCCAGCGGCTCAGGCGGCTGGACATCGTAGTGATTGTAGATCAGCAGGGTCCTGTCGCTTCTGCCCTTGCGTTCCGCCAATACCACGGGTGAGCCAGCCGTGGGGCAAATACTCACCGCGAAGCCGCGTTTCCTGAGCAGGTCGCCGACCAACTCCGCGCATTCGTCCAGGCCGATTTTCTGGACGGAAACACTTGGTTGAGCCACCAGTCGCCCAAGCTCGGCCAGGCTCTGGTCCAGGTTCGAAGCGAGATAGGCGTCGATTTTTTGGTAGTCGGACACGTAGGTCTCCTGTATCTGAATAATCCAATAGTCAGTTGAAGGTTAGTGAATTGGCGTGTTCTCGGCGTCCCCGTTGAGAGAAATGTATAAAACACCCGTTCTGTCCGGTTGTCAAGCAGCGGCGCTAGTTGTGCCCTGGCCGGCAAATTTGTATTCTACCGACCCCAACCCCAACCGAGGAGGTCAGCATGATCCGGCGCGCGTTCACCATGAGGCTCAAACCCGGGGCCATGGCCGAGTACAGGAAGCACCACGACCAGATCTGGCCCGAGCTGGTGGCCGAGGTCCGGCGCAGCGGTATCGCCACCATCACCACCTTTGAGGCCGACCCAGTGCTCTTCCTCTTCTCGGAGATCACTGATCTGGAAGCCTGGAACCGGCTGTGGACCTCGGATGTCCACCGCCGCTGGGGCGAGGTCATGGAACCCTTGATGCACTTCAAGGACGGGATCGTGGACTTTGGCGAATTGCGCGAGATCTTCCGCCTCGACACCGGGCTGGGCAAAGGATCGGCCAAGAAGACCGCCAAGAAGAAGACCGCCAAGAAAGCCGCGAAGAAAGGGCCGGCCAGGAAAGCGGCCAAGAAGGTCCCTGCCAAGAAGCCAGCGAAAAAACCGGCCAAAAAGGCCGCCGGGCGGAAGTGAGCAGGTTATGGCCGGGACATTAAAAGGCAAGGTGGCGGTGGTCACCGGGGCCAGCCGGGGCCTGGGCCGGCAGGTGGCCCTGGAATTGGCTGGCCAGGGAGCGGCGGTGGCGCTGGTGGCCCGCAGCGAGGCGGCCCTCAAACAGGTGGAAGCCCAGTTGCGCCAGGCTGGGCACCAGGCTCTGGCGATACCCGCCGACGTGACTGAGGTACGCCAGGTGGAGGCCCTCAAGGAGAAGGTGCAGGGCCAGTTGGGTATCCCCACTATCCTGGTCAACGCCGCCGGGATCTTCGGTCCCATCCAGCTCATCAAAGACAGCGATCCGGGGGCCTGGGTTCAGACCATCCAGATCAATACGGTGGCACCCTATCTGACCTGCCGTGCCTTTGTAGGCGGCATGATCGCCCAGGGCTGGGGCCGCATCGTCAATTTCACTTCAGCCGCCTCCCTGCACCCGCCCGGGCCCCTCAACAGTGCCTATGGCACCAGCAAGGCAGCCCTCAACCAGTTTACGCGGCACCTGGCTGCCGAGCTGGAGGGCAGCGGGGTGACGGCCAATGTCATGCATCCAGGGGATGTGAAGACCGAGATGTGGGCCGACATCCGCGACCAGGCCAATGGGCTGGGGCCGGAGGCCGAGGCGTACCGGCAGTGGGTGAAATGGGTAGAGCAGACCGGGGGCGACGACCCGGCCAAGGCTGCCCGCCGGGTGTTGCAATTGATGGGCGAGGAGATCAACGGGCGTTTCCTGTGGATCGAGGAGCCACTGCAGGCGCCCATCCCGAGCTGGGGCGAGGTCGAGGGCCAGCAGCCGTGGAAGAAGTAACCTAGGTTCGCGGGGGATCGATTCACCCCGCCCCTGCTATTCAGCAGGAAAGCCGGCCAGCCTGGAGAGGCTGGGCCGCTTTTTGTTTTGCCTGCTCAGGCAGGAAGACCCAAAACCACCACAGGAGAGGATTTTCGGCACCTTGATAGGGAGACGGGTTCAGGGAGGCTTTGTTGCATGAAGGCCAGTAACTCGTTGTTTCGCAACGACTTATAATTTCGATATGCGATTTTCTAATTCATTGCGCCCCAATGAGTTAGCACTTTTCGTGCAACAAAGCCGCTGTAGTAGTTGTGGGGCGCCACGTTGAGCTGGTACACCTCCACAAAGATCCAGGGGCGCCAGCCGGCGTCCACCACGTAGCTGTCGATGCGGGTGATTTTCATGCGCCGGCTCCTCAGGGCTGGTGAACAGTGTCGACGGGGGGCTCGCCCTTGGCCACAAAGCGCTCGATGGTGTTGATGGTGGCCGGGGAGGTGCGGAAGTCGGCGACCCACGGGGCGCGGAAATAGGCCTGTTTCTCGCGCGGCAAGCCGGCCAATACCTCGGGGGGCAGGGTGAGCCGGTGCCAGTGGGTGGCCAGGTGGGAGTAGGCGTTGAGCACGGCCACCCGGGGCTCGGCCTTTTTCCAGATGGGGCCGGCGTGGCAGACGTTTTCGGTGAAGAAGACCGCGCTGCCCGCCGGGCAGGAGTAACTCATGAGGAACGGGCTGCGTTTGCCCTCTTCGAGGGAGAGGTGGTCGGGGTGCATGGGGAAGTTGGCCTTGTGGCTGCCGACGATGAAGTGGGTGCCCCCGTCGTGCTCGCCTACGTCGGTCAGCTCGAAGACCACCCGCACCATGCCGGCGTGGATGCGGCCGTTGAGCACCCGGTACCCAAAGATGGGATCGGCCTGCTGCGGCCCGCCCCCGTGCAGGGCCCCATGGGACTCGCCCTGCTTGCGCCAGACGCAGTAGGAGCCTTCCAGGCGGATGTCCGGGCCGATGATCTCGTGTAACACCTCGATGACTTTGGGGTGGTCGATGAGGATGCTCGATGGCCCGCTGGGCACGGCGCGCTGCTCGGGGGGCAGGGACTGGGGATCGTGTTTGATGCGGTGGATCTGGTCGCGGATGGCGGCGATATGGCCGGCGTCGAGGATGGCTGGCCGCACCAGGAAGCCGCTCAGGTCGAAGCGGAAACGCTCTTCTTCGGTCATGCCCATCGGATCACTCTCCAGGTGTCAGGGTGCGCGGGTTGCGTGAACCGCTAATATAGGTATAATTGCCCCTCGTCTCTCAAGAGCGGCGTGCCTCCGGGGCGCTGCAGAGAATCCATGTCCAAGCTCAATCGCAGTCTCTTCCTGTGCTCCGTCCTCGGCCTGCTGGCCTGTGGCGGTGCTCCTCCCTCCGCCGGTCCAGCGGTGCTGCGCATCGGCTGGGCCGGCAGTCCGGACGCCCTCCACCCGGGCAGGGCAATGCTCAGCCAGGCCTATACCCTCTTCGGCCTGGTCTACGACGCCATGTTCCGGCTGGAGCTGGACGGCAGCTTCACCCCGGTCCTGGCCCGCGACTGGCAGGCCTCCGAAGGGGGGCGCACCTGGACCTTTGCCCTGCGCCCCGGCTTTGTCTTCCACGACGGCCAACCGCTCAGGGCCAGGGACGTGGTTTTCTCCTATAACTTTTACAAGGCCCACCCCGACTTCCCCCTGCTGGGGACCTACACCCGGGTCCTAGAGCAGGTCAGCGCCCCGGACGACAGCACCGTGGTGATCCACCTGCGCGAGCCGGTCCCCGATATCCAGAGCCAACTGGTTTTTCTCTACGTGTTGCCCGAGCACGTCTGGGGCGCACACATTCAGGACAGCCGTTTCACCGACGAGGCGATGACCGGCAGCGGTCCTTTCTCGCTGAAGGAGTACCAGCCCAATCAGTTCGTGCGCCTGGCCGCCAACCGGCGCCATCCGCTCAGTCCACCCCAGGTCGATGAGGTCATCTTCCAGACCTTTGCCAACCAGGACGCCCTGGTGCAGGCCCTGCGCACCGGCCAGGTGGACCTGATCACCGAGATGCCCAATACCGCAGTCGCTGCCCTGCGCCAGGCCGCGGATGTGCAGCTGGTGATCGGACCGCCCCAGCCGCCGGAGACCACCGATATCCTCATCAACCAGCTCGATCCTGAGCACTGCCTGCCCGGCAGCGCCTGCTCGGGGCACCCGGCCCTGCGCGACCGGTGGGTCCGCCAGGCCCTGGCCCTGGCCGTGGACAAGCAGAAGCTCATCGAGGTGGTGCTGCTGGGCATGGGCACACCTGGCCTCACCCTCATCCCCGAGGGCCTGGGCCGCTGGTACAACAACACATTACAGGACTATCCCTTCGACCCGGAACAGGCGCGGAAACTGCTGGACCAGGCCGGGTACCGGGACAGCGACGGGGACGGGGTGCGCGAAACCCCCGACTACCGCCGCCCGCTGGATTTCCGCTTCAACTGGCCCAGCGACAGCCCGGTGGCTCCGCGCACGGCTCAGTTGCTGGCCGCCATGTGGAAGGAGATCGGCGTCTCCACCCAGCTCCAGTCCGTGGACCCCGACGCCCTCACCGCGGCCTGCTGTCCGGGCTTCGATTACGACCTGATCCTGTGGGCCTGGGACTCCGATCCCGATCCAAGTCTATTGTTGGGGGCGATGAGCAGTGGACGCATCCCCGCCGGCGCCAATGAGACCGGGTACGCCAACCCCGAGTACGATGTGCTCTACCAGCGCCAGGCTGCCGAACTCGACCCAGCACGACGGTGGCAGCTGGTGTGGGAATTACAGCGGCTCGCCCTGCAGGACGTGGTCTATATCGTCCCTTTCTACGCCCACCGGGTCCAGGCGTACCGCACCGACCGCTTCACCAGCTGGCCGGCCAACCCTCCCAAGGTGGCCCTCGAACACCCCTCCTCCCTCACGGCGGTGCGTCCCCGGCGCTAACAGTTGCGCCGCCGGCACCTGGGGTCTAGTTTAGCGGATACCCCGTCTTCAGAGGAGCCTCTTGCAGCGCTACGCCGCGATCCTGCGCAAAGCCGGCTGGGGGTTGTTCACGGTCGGCTTTGTCCTGGTGCTCAACTTCTTTCTCTTCCGCGTGCTCCCCGGCGATCCGGCCCGGGCTGGAGTGCGCGATCCGCGCCTGAGCCCCCAGGCCCAGGAGGCCATCCGCGCCCGCTTTGGCCTGGATCGGCCGGTGATCAACTGCCTCGAAAGCATCAATCCTCTGCGCCCGGGCCCCTGTTTCACCAACCCCCTGGACACCCAGTTCTTCCGCTACCTGGCGAATCTTTCACACGGCGAGCTGGGCTTCAGCTACCAAAACAGCCAGCCGGTGGCCGGCATCCTCAGGGAGCGCCTGTGGAACACGGTGCTGCTGCTGGGCGCTGGGCAGGTGCTGGCCATCCTCCTGGGCGTGGTGCTGGGGACGGTGGCGGCGTGGAAGGCGGATACGCCCATCGATCACGCCGCCCTGGTGACCAGCCTGCTGGCCTGGAGCCTGCCCACCTTCTGGTTGGGGATCATCCTGCTCTTCTGGGGCAGTAATCTGGGGCTGCCCATCGGCGGCAAGAGCACGCCCGGCCTGGAGGCGGGTGCCTGGGCCTCGTGGGTGGATCTGGCCCGCCACCTGGTGCTGCCCACCCTGACCCAGACCATCGTCTTCATGGCCGAGTACATGCTGATCATGCGCAGCACCCTGCTGGAGGTGCTGGCCCAGGAGTACATCCTCACGGCCAGGGCCAAGGGCCTGGGCACCTTCCAGATCCTCAGGGATCATGCTTTGCGCAACGCGGCCCTGCCCCTGGTGACCTTGGTGGCCCTGAATCTGGGATTAACCGTGGCCGGGGCCATCCAGATCGAAACGGTCTTCTCGTGGCCCGGGCTGGGCCTGGCCACCTTCGAGGCGGTGACCCGGCGCGACTATCCCCTGTTGCAGGGGGTGTTTCTGCTGCTGGCCCTCAGCGTGGTCTGCGCCAACCTGGGGGCCGAACTGCTCTACGCCTGGCTGGACCCCAGGGTGCGGGACGAATAACCCATGGACTGGTCCGCCTCCTGGCGTGTGCTGCGGGGCAACCGCCTGGCCCTGGTCGGCCTGGTCCTGCTCGCCAGTGCCCTGGCCGCGGCGCTGCTGGCCCCCTGGCTGGCCCCCTATCCCCCCGGCACGGCCAGCCAGGCTGGCAGCGCTGAGGTGTACGTCCCTCCCGGCGCTGGCCACTGGCTGGGCACTGACGACGGGGGGGACGACGTGCTGAGCAACCTCCTCTACGGGGCCCGGGTCTCGCTGCTGGTCGGTTTTTTCGCCGCCTTCATCTCGGTGGCCATCGGCGCCCTGGTGGGCCTGGTGGCCGGTTTCTGCGGCGGCCGCATCGAAAACGCCCTCATGCGCCTGACCGACGTGGCCCTGGTCATCCCCGATCTGCCCCTGATCATCGCCCTGGTGGCCCTCACCCGGCCCCGCCTGCTCAATATCATCCTGGTCATCGGCCTGGTCGGCTGGGCCGGCACCGCCCGCCTGGTGCGCGCCCAGACCCTGGCGGTCAAGCAGCGCCCCTTCGTGCTGCGGGCCCGGGCCATCGGCGCTGGCAGGGCCCGCCTGATCTTCCGCCATATCCTGCCCCTGGTGCTGCCCCTGGTGGTGGTCAACGCCGTGCTGGTGGTCTCCCTGGCCATCCTCAATGAGAGCACCCTCAGTTTCCTCGGCCTGGCCGATCCCACCCTGGTCAGTTGGGGGCAGATGCTCAACTTCGCCTTCACCCGGGGCGCCATGAGCGCCGGGGCGTGGTGGGCCCTGGTGCCACCAGGTTGCGGGATCGTCTGGGTGGTCCTGGGCTGTACCCTGTTGGGGCAGGGGTTGGAGCAGCTCCTGGCCCCCCGCAACCAGGCCCATCATCTGGCGCTCACTGCCCCGGCGCCCGGCCCCGTGCTGCCACCCCAGCCCGATCCGCCCCTGCTGAGGGTGAGTGATCTGAGCATCGAATTCGCCGGCGAACCACCGGCCCGGGCCGTGGACGGAGTCGGTTTCGAGCTGCGCCAGGGGGAGGTGCTGGGCCTGGTGGGCGAGAGCGGCTGCGGCAAGTCCACGTTGCTGTTGGGGCTGATGCGCCTGCTGCCGGCCGGGGGGCGCATCGCCGCCGGGCGGGTCGAGTTTGGCGGGCGGGATCTGGCCCGGCTGGGCGAGGCGGAGATGAACCAGGTGCGCTGGAAGGAGATCGCCCTGGTTTTTCAGGGGGCCATGAACGCCCTCAATCCGGTGCAGCCGGTGGGCGACCAACTGGACGAGGCGCTCCGGCGCCACCTGCCCGGCCTAGACCGGGCTGCCCGCCAGCGGCGCATTGCCGAGTTATTCGGCCTGGTCGGCCTGGCTGCCGGGCGCCGGAACGACTATCCGCACCAGTTTTCGGGCGGCATGCGCCAGCGCGCCCTGATCGCCCTGGCCCTGGCCTGCCAACCCCGCGTCCTCTGCGCCGACGAGCCGACCACGGCCCTGGACGTGGTGGTCCAGGCGCAGATCCTCGACCTGTTGGACCAGCTGCGCCGCGAGCTGGGGCTGGCGGTGATCCTGGTGACCCACGACCTGGGCGCAGTGGCCCAGCTGTGCGACCGGGTGCTGGTCATGTACGGAGGCGCCCTGGCCGAGCAGGCCGGGGTGCAGGCCCTCTTCGACCAGCCGCGCCATCCCTACACCCGGGCCCTGCTGCAGGCGGTGCCTGACCTCTCGCGTCCCGGCAGGCCGCCGGTCGCCATCCCCGGCCAACCGCCCCGGCCCGAAGCGCTGCCCCCGGGCTGCCGCTTTGCGCCCCGCTGCGGGCTGGCAATGGCGCGCTGCCACGTCGAGGCGCCCCTGCTCCACCCCCTGGGCCCGGATGCGGCCGCCTGCCACCTGCTCGAAGGAGGGCGCGAAAGGTGAGCCCCTTCCTAGAGGCGCGCCAGGTGCGCAAGCTCTTTCCGGGCCGGTCCGGCCGGATCTGCGCGGTGGACGGGGTCAGTCTGGCCCTGCAGCCAGGTGAGGTGCTGGCCCTGGTGGGGGAGAGCGGTTGCGGCAAGTCCACCCTGGCCCTGATGCTGGCTGGTCTGGAAAGGGCTACTGCAGGGCAGGTCTGTTTTGAAGGAGAGGAGATCGCCGGCTTTGACCGCGCCCGCCTCAAGGCGCTGCGCCGGCGCATCCAGGTGATCTTCCAGGACCCCTACGAGAGCCTCAACCCCACCATGAGCGTGGGCCAGTTGGTCGCCGAGCCGCTGCTGGTGCACGGCCTGGCCCCTGACCGCGCCAGTCGCGCCGCCCAGGTGGCCCGGGCCCTCGAAGCGGTGGGTCTGAGTGGTGACTTTGCGGACCGCCGGCCGCACCAGCTCTCCGGCGGGCAGCGCCAGCGGGTGGCCATCGCCATCGCCCTGGTGCTGGAGCCGGTGCTGCTAGTGGCCGACGAACCGGTCTCCATGCTCGACGCCAGCATTCGCGCCGGCATTCTCAACTTGCTGGCGGACCTGCGTCGGGAGCGCGGCATCGGGGTGCTCTTCATCACCCACGACCTGGCGGCCGCCGCCTGCCTGGCCGACCGGGTGGCGGTGATGTACCTGGGGCGCATCGTCGAGCAGGGTCCGGCTCAAGCGGTGCTGAGCGGGCCGCGCCATCCCTACACCCGCGCCCTGCTGGAGGCCCTCCCGGTGACTGACCCGCGCCAGCGCCGGCTCCGCGCCCTGCTGGGCGGCGAGACCCCTAGTCCGGCACAGATCCCGGAGGGCTGCCGCTTCCATTCCCGCTGTCCCCTGGCCATGGCGCGCTGCGCCCACTGCGATCCCTCCCCGGTGACTGCCGGCCTCCAGCACCAGGCGGCCTGTCTGCTGCTGGAGGAAGGGGCGGGCAAATAAAAAACCGGCCTCTGCATCAGAGGCCGGTCAGGCTGCAGCCACGCGAGGAAGGTTATTGGGCGGTCTGGGCCGCCACTTCCTGATAGGTCTTCACCTTGCGCAAATCCCGCTTGAAGCGAAAGTTCAGGTTCACCTGCTCCACGGCCTCGTCGCGGAAGTTGTAGCGGATGCCCAGGTAGGGGAGTTCAAAGGTGATTTCGGTGACGTCGCTGTGGATCACCGGGAAGAGCACGTAGCCCTCGGTGGTCTGTCCGGAGAAGCAGAATTCGTCCTCGGGGTACTGGGAGCGCTTGACCATGGCACGGCGCTCGGCGAGCCGCTGGTAACCCAGGCCGTTGAAGGCCTGGGGGAAGCGCCGGAAGTACTCCTCGAAATCGTAGCGCCCCCACGGGTAATAGACGCGCCCGTTGCTGGCGTGGATGAGGGTCTTGAGCGGATCGAATTTGACCTTGGGGTACTCGTAGTTCTTGACGCTGATCTTGAAGATGGAGAACCGCTGCGGCGGCTGGCCGCTGCGGGGGTCTTTCCACTCGCCGAAGGTAAAGGCGTTGGTGGCCAGCTCATCGGCTGGCCCCTTGCCGTCGGTGGAGAGGGCGGGGAACTGGCGGTTGAGTTCCTCGTCGAGCATGGGCCGCACCGAAACTTCGAGGCGGTTGAGGATGAAGTTGACCGACCCGTCGTCGTAGACCTCCATGCGGGAGCCGGCGGTGGCGGATTGCTGCGCCTCCACCTGGAGGGGCTGAAAGCGTCCGGGGATCTGGTAGTAGCCGCAGCCGGCCAGCAGGGCCAGGGCCAGGGCCCAGGATCTGCGCGGGAATTTCTTCAGCACTTGCATGGACCTTCTCCTCTCAGTTCTCCGGTGATTCGGCCTGCCGCCGGCGGGCCACAAAAGCCTGGAAGCGCTCCTCGTCCACCTGAATCTGGTCAGCGTGGCGCTGCCGCAGGCTGGCCAGATACGATTCGAAGAGCGGCGCCGCTTTTTCCTCCTGCAGGTCCCGGCGGATCCTGGCCTGCCACTCGGCCATGCCTCCAGGGGTGGGCGGGGGCGGAGGGTAGCCGGCCTTGTGGGCCTGGTAGTAGGTCTCCATTTCGGCCTCGGAGACCGGCACCTGCCTGAGTCCCTGGCGCTCCCACAGCGCCTCGATGATTTTCTGTTCGCCCAGCCGCTGGCGCGCCTCGCTCAACAGCGCCTCGATCCCCTGCTCCTGGACTTCCCTGGCCAGCAACTGGCCGACGATGTAGGTCCGGGTGACCTGCAGGCTGAGGGCCGGCACCGAAGTGGGTATCCCCGGTGCGGCCTGGGGCAGGTCTTTGAGGGCCTGCTGGTAGTCGCCGATGCTCCAATCGCCCAGTTTGCTGCGCACCAGGCGCATGGCCGGCGGCGGCGCCAGGGCCAGCAACCGCTGCAGGGCGGTGGTGTCGAGGCGCACCTCGTATTTGCCGACCAGGTACTCCAGGTAGGCCAGATCGGCGTCGGCCTGCTTCTTTTGGGACAGGGCCTGCTCGACCAGTTGCCGCCGGTCCTGCAGCGAGACCTGGCGCTTGTCGGTGAGGGTCAGCAGGAAGTACGCGCCCGCTGCTTCGATCAGTTCCACGGCGCCCACCTCCTGCCCGAAGAGGGAGGTGAGCCGGGGGTCGGTGACGACCAGGGGGTTGAACCAACCCAGATCCCCGTTGTAGACCTGGCTGGTGCTGCCCTGCTCGGCGATGAGCCGGTCGAATCTCTCCCCCTTCCTGGCCCGCTGCAGGGCGGCCAGGGCCAGGTTGCGGTCGCGCAGCACCAGACGGCTGAGGCGGATCTCCCGGTCCGCGCCCCGCGCCGAAAAGAACTCGGCCAGTTGGGCCTCGTCCCAGTTCAGCTGGTTGCCCGGCTGCTTTTTCATCAGCAGCTCGATCTGCTTGCCCCGCTCCCAGGCCTGCAGGGCCTGGAGTACCAGAGGATCGCTGTCCAGCCCCTGCTGCCGGCCTTCGAGCAGCAGCAACTGGCGGTCGACGAGCAGCTGGAGTTGCCGGCGCCAGTCCTCCAGGGTGCGGGTGCGAGCCGAGCCGGCGCCCAGTTTTTCGCCGGCGGCGGCGAAGTCGGCGTCGGTGATCTGGGCCGTGCCCACCGCGGCCAGCACTACCGGTATATCTGAGACAGTCTGTCGCTGGCCGCAGGACCAGCACCACATGGCGCTGAGGGCCAGACTCAGTCCCACAGCGGTGAAGATACCCCTCATCCAGCCCGACCTCCTCCCCCGCCCTGGATTCAGAAGTCGGCGCTCCGGCGGTCGGCGGGACGGCCGCCCAGGCGCTCGTCCTCGATACCGGCGAAGAGTTCCACAAAGGCAGTGGTATTGCTGACGTTCAGATCCTTGAGATTTGAATAATTGAGAGCGTTGACCTGGAAACCGAGGTTGGCGATGATGCTATAGCCCTGGTACTGGACCCGGTTGGTGTACTGCACGGTGAAGACCTTGCCGACAAAGTC
This sequence comes from Candidatus Latescibacterota bacterium, assembly GCA_016187725.1. Lineage (GTDB taxonomy): Bacteria > Latescibacterota > UBA2968 > UBA8231 > UBA8231 > SICG01. The sequence goes on along the minus strand of JACPJE010000111.1, from coordinate 19,518 downwards.
GTCCACGTATTCGGGCGGCAGCGGATCGGGGATCGCCTCGCCGTTGCGGAAGAAGATAGTCTCGATCCCCACCTCCACCCGGCTGCGGGTGAGCACCGGGAAGACGGCGCTGAGGGAGAGGATCTCGCTCAATTCGTTGACCTCCAGCTGGGAGGCGCGGGCCTGGGAGCGCTTGCGCCACAAGCTCTTCCAGCGGGGGATCAGGGTGAGGGTGGGGCCCACCTTGAAGGGATAGTCGGCCTTGTTGATCAGCCCCACGAAGGTGCTGTTGTCGACCAGGTCCTCAGCGTCGCCGCGCTGGTGGAAGTTGTCGAGGCGGAACTTGTTCCTGAAGGTCAGGTTGTCGCGGGTGTAGGTATAGCCCACGAAGCTCTCGTTGACCATGGTGTTGCGGGCCAGCAGCGGGTCGTCGAAGGGCTGCAGACCGCCCACGGTCCCGGGCCGCTGCACCCACTGCACCAGGTTGTCGGGGATGTCGTCCTCGACGAACTTGAGGTTGTGGAAGAACTCCAGTTTGCCCAGGCGCGGCATGTCGTACTGGGCGCTGAACAGGAAGTACCACAGTTTGCTGCGCTCCTCGCCGGCGATCAGCCACTGGCGCGTGCGGCCCACGCTGAGCAAAAAGCCGGGGTACAGTTCGGCGCCGCCGTACACGTTGTAGCCCCGGTGTCCTAACCGGTAGGGATAGTCTGCCTCCTCGTCGTTCTCGAAGCGGTCCACCACGGTGTTGTTGTTCATGTCCACCCCGAAGAGGAAGTCGGGGGCATCCACGTAGTGCCGCAGGAAGGGCTCGTCGTAGTCGGGCTGGCGGTTGGAGTTCTCGTTGAAGTCGGAGATCAGGTCGTTGTTCTCGTCCAGGCCGGGGAAGACCGAGTTGTCGCCGCCGCCCCCGCCGAAGCGGGGCCAGTCCACGGCGCGGTCCTGGTCGTCGTTGTCGTCGATGTACTCGAACCAGTTCTGGCGGGCGTTCTCGTAGTCGACAAAGTCGTTCTGGTCGGTGATGTAGCCCCGGGAGGTGTAGGCGGGGTCCATGCTGAAGAGTTCGCCGTACCCGAAGATCCGGCCCTGGCGTTTGGTGGCGTTGAGGAACCAGGCGTCGGCCTGCCGGTCGCTCTTGCTCAGCTCGCTGAGTTTTTCGACGTTGATGTTGGGATAGCGGTAGTACTGGGTGTTGCGGGCGAACTCGCCCCGCACCTCAAAGCCCAGCACATCCTCCATCTCGACGGTGACGCTGGCGATCTGGTTGGCCGAGGGCAGGCCGTAGTCGAAGCTGACCACCCGCTGGTTGGTGTTGTCCCGCACGTTGTCCTCAGCGCGGGCCACCGGCAGAAAGATGGGCTGGGCGTTGATGTTGGTCTGCAGATTCGAGGTGATGTCCACCCGGTAGTCGTTGGAGAGCACCAGGTCGAAGTGCACCTGCTTGCTGACCAGCGGGTCGGGCACGGCGAAACGCAACAAGATAGGCGCCTCCTCCAGCGCCTCCAGGAAGCCCTCGCGCTGGCGGCCCCCTTCGATGGAGGGCTTCACCGAGGTGGCGATCAGGCCGGTGGTGTCGCTGGCCACGCTCATCTGGGCGGAGAAGAAGAGCGCCCCGGAGCCGTCGCCCGGCGAGTCGTCGGCGATGCGGATGACGATCTCGGTGACGTTGCCCGAATTTTGGCTGCTGGTCAGCAGGCCGGCCAGCGAGGTCTCGGAGAAGTCGGAGCGGCTGGAGCCGAAGCTGGTGTTGACGAAGGTGGCGCCCAGCTCGATGAAGTCGCCGATCTGGGCGGTGCCGCGCAGGCCGATGAAGTTGGTGTAGTCGCTGCGCTGGTCGCGGTCGGCCTGGCCAGCCAGGCGCACCGGTTCGCTGGCCCGGGACATGAGGACGGTGCCGGCGTACTTGTCGGACATGAAGTCCCACTGGATGCCGTTGAAGCTGGAGCGGCTGAAGGTGAGCGGGGTGAGGGTGGTGCGGATGTCGTCGCCGATGGTCAGGGAGGTGAAGTACTGCCCCTTGGCGTCGGAGGCGACCACCAGGTTGTTGAACCAGGAACTGAAACGCTGGTCCTTGAACACCGTGCTGCCGAAGGCCAGGGGCTGCTCCTGGCGCCACTGGTAGATGCTCCAGCCGCGGGTGATCCAGTTGCCGAAGATGTCGTACTGACCGCGGCCTTCCAGCTCGGTGCCCACGTAGCGCTGGTACGGGGTGCGGGCGTAGTTGGTGTACTTGTAGCCCCCCCAGTTGTAGATGTAGTAGAGGTCCTGCGGCACGTACCACTTGCGCAGGGTGGGAATGAGCGGATCAAACCCTTCGATCCTCACCTGTGCGGTGGCGCCGCGCTCCCTGCCCGGCGTCGCCGCGCCGCCGGCCACGGCCCAGCACAGCAGCAGGGCCAGCACCAACCCCCAAGACGTGAATCTGCGCATGACATCCCTCCTACGAGTACAGATAGATAAGCCGCGGTCTTTTCCAGCTGAACTGCGCGCGGGCCGGCTTCCCGCGCTCAGTAAGCCACGGCCACGGTGTGGACCTGGGCGGTTTCGCCAGCGTCGGTCTGCACCGAGAGCCTGAGCAGGTACAGCCCGGGTGGCACCAGCTGGCCGCCCTCGTTCTCGCCGTCCCACTCCACGCTGTTGGGACCGCTCAGGTCGCGCTCGGCATAGAGGCGCCGCACCGGGGCGCCGGACAAGTCGTGGATGGCTACCTCCACCGGCACGGGACTGGTCGCCTTTAACAAGATGTAGTCCAGCTTCAGGGCATCGTTGGTCTGGTCGCCGTTGGGGGTGAAGGCCCCGCCGCCGGAGAGCTGGACACCGGTGAAGAGTTGATTCTCGATGAGGCCGCCCACCACCAGGGTGTTGCTCTCCACCTGGGGATCGGCATCGGCGCTGATGATCCGCTGGGGGAAGGCGTCGGACTGGCTGTCGCCCACCTCGCCGCGGAACTCGGTTCCCGACACGGCCACCAGGCAGCTGAAGCCCACCGCCACCTGCTGGCCGGAGCTTTCCACCCGGTCGCCGGCAAAGGTCACCTGCAGCAGATTGTCATCGGCCTGCTGGGTGAAGGGCACGCTGACCCCATCCACGGCCACCTCAGTGGCCTGGCCCCTGAAGGGGGTGGTGATCAGCACCCTGTCAAAGCCCCGCCGGTTGCCCGAGACCACACTCCTGAGGTGGTAGGTGAAGCTGTTGGTCTGGCCCAGGGTGGCGGTGGCCGGGGTGATCTCACCCACCACCGAATCGGCGATGGCCGGCACGGTATAGGCGAAGCGCAGGGAATCGACCTGGGCCTTGTCGGTCAGGCCGTTGGAGATGAAGCGGAACTCGAATTGCAGATAGCGCCGGTTGTCGGGCGAATTGAGCGAACTCTCCAGGGAGGCATAGGGCGGGCTCCAGGGGCTCCAGTTGCGGGCGTTTACCCGCACCACCCCGGCGTAGGAAGGGTCCAGGGAGCGGTCGAACTGGTCCTTGGGCACTTCCTCGTACTCGCCGGGGATCCCGGTCTGCTTGTAGTAGAGCGAGTCGCTGGGGACCGTGCCGGTCTTGGTGCTGAAGAGCAGGCGCGCCTTGGGATCGATTTGGCCGCTGATCTCTACCGGTCCGAAATTGGCCGGCTGCCCCAGGTCGATCACCCTGGAGATATAGTGGGCAAAGGGGGTGACCCCGAGCCCGAAGATCTCCATATCCCCCATCTGGAAAGGGCGCTCGCCGGTGCTGCGCAGTTTGAGAAAGCGCACCGCCTGGGGATCGAAGCGCACGTCCAGTTCCGGGGCGCCGTGGGAGCGATCCTGGGCGATCAGGGAATAGATGGGCTCGCTGCCGATGAAGTTGAGGCTGTCCCCGTCGTTGGCGAGGATCTCGTAACCGCGCAGGGAGCGGTCGTCGGAGGTGAGCACCCCGCGCAGCATGTGGATGCGGCTGAGGACGAAGACGGCGCCCAGATCCAGGGTCAGCTCGGCGCCGTTGGGGTCTGAGTAGACCCGCCAGCCGGTGGTGTAGTCGTCGTCGGTCAGCTCGCGCAGGATCTGGTTGGAGCGGGCCGCCGCCGCCGCCACCGAAGTGATTGCGCTGCCCCCCAGTTCCTGGACGCGGGGCAGGAGGTTTTCGGTGGAGTCCGCCTCCAGGGGCCCCAGGCGGCCCTCCACTTGTTCGAGGGCATTGAAGAGCAGGGAGTCGGTGGTCCAGGGACGGGCCTGTCCCCCAAAGGTGAGGTAGTCGACCGCCAGGATTCTGGACGGGGCGATCAGGCCTGCCAGGACCAGCAGCAGGATGGTGGGAGCGACCATGGGGATCTCCGCGGTGTAGCCTGAGAGTCAGGTATGAGCCAGGTTCAGTAGGCCACCGGCAACAAGCGTTCGACGGTCTGGGTGCGGGAATCGCCCGCGATTTCCGTGTGTACCAAATAGGTGCCCGGGCTGACCAGCCGGCCTTCCTGGTCCCGCCCGTCCCAGTTGAAGGTATGGTGCTGGGCCAGCCCTTCCCGGGCCAGTTGGATGACCGTTCTGCCGGCCAGGTCGTAGATGGTCACCTGCACCGGCCGGGGCGAGAGCAGCTTGAGGGCGTCGAACTCGAGGCGCATCTCATCCCCCACCCCGTCGGCGTTGGGGGTCAGCACCACCGGGGCCAGCGAGACGTTGGTCAGCAGTTCGCCGGTGATGGGCAGGCTGACGGAGATGGACTCGCTGGCTACTTCGGCGCTGGCGTCCCCCTCGTCCACCCGCTGCAGCACCGCTTCTCCCAGTTGGGTATTGCTCAGGAAGAGGTCGAAGCGGGTGCGGTTCTGGAAGATGGTGGAGCGGAAGGAGAGCTGGACCAGCTCTTCGGACTTGACCACTGCAGGCAGGGTGAACACAAAGCCCTCGGCGGTGGTGTCCATCACCCCTTGGACGTCCTGGTCGCCGATCTTCAGGTGGGTGAAGGCCACCGGCACCGAGGCGTTGAGGGTCAGGCGGTTGAAGCCCTGGGAACGGCCGCCAAAGGTGGGGTGGATGAAGTAAGTGAATTCCTCGGCCTGGCCCGGCTTGACCTGCTGGGGATAGATCTCGCCGGCCGTCTGGAGGGCGATGGGGTTCTCGAAGTTCAGGTGCAGTTCGCGCAATGAGGCGCTGACCTGGGGGTCGTCGGAGAGCAGCCGGGCCTCGACTTGCAGATATTGGCGGGGAGAGGGCGACTTGAACAGTTCGCCCGAATGGATATAGGCCGGGCTCCAGATGCTCCAGTCGCTGCCGATGGACTGGAGGGTGTCCACCGGACCGCGCTGGGTGGCCGGGGTCTTCTCCCACTTCTTCTGGGTGATCTCCTTGCCTTTCTTGTCGTAATAATGGACCTCCTCGACCACCTCGTTGCCGGTGCGGGTGTAGACTTCGATGTGGGTGCCCGCAGGCTCGGAGCCCTCCCACTCGACTGCGGCGACGTTGCGGATACCCTTCAGGTCGAGGAGGGGAGAGCGCAGGCGCAATTCGGCCGGATAGCCCTCCCCGTACATCTGGTACTCGCTGATCAGGCCGAAGTTGCGGTACAGGCCGTGGGTGCCGGTGCGCTCGCCGCCCTCCGAGGTGGAGGGGTAATAGTGTTGGAGGTAGCGGACCTTCTGCAGTGGGAAGGAATGGTCGAAGTTGCGGGTTTCGACCTGGTTCTCAGGCAGGTTGGGCAGAAAGGCTATTTCGTGCCAGCGCAGGGTGCCGTCCGGGGCGCGCGAGCCGTCCGAGGCCAGGACCTGGTACCAGAAGAAGTTGGCGTACACGTACCGCAGTCTGGCGGGGGCGCTGATCGGGTCCCCGATAATGCGCAGCTGGTCGAGCCAGTAGAGGGCGCCCAGGTCGAAGATGATGCGGTTGAACACATCCTTGCCGGTCTGGGTCTGGTGGAAGGTCTGCAGGGCCCAGTTGGTGACGATATCGCCGTCCACCATGCGCTCGCCGCCCTCCAGGACGTTTTGCAGATCGGTGATCAGGTCGATGCTGCCGCTGCGTTCGAGCAGGCCCAGAGCCACATTGTCGCCGATGGCCTCCACCTCCACCTCGGTGAGCCGGAAGCCGGGGGTGTGCTGGGTGGCCTGGAGGCGCAGGGCGCGGACCGAGCCGTGCTTGAAGCTCAGTTCGACCAGGTGGGACTTGTTGAAGCCAAAGGTCTCGGAGTGGCTGAAGACTATGGTGCCCTCGATGGGGACCAGGGCATTGGTGAAGAACTGTTCGCCGGTGGAGAGCAACACGTTGAAGAACTCCAGGGGGGGGCTGTCCTCGGCGAAATGGAGGCGGATCTTTTCGGCGGTCACCAGGCGGCCCAGATTCACCTCGATCCACCAGTTTTCCAGCGGGTCAGTGTCCTGGGGGCCCCAGCCGGTCTGCGGATCGCCATCGACTGCCAGCCCGGCCTGAGCCTGGGCGCTGCCGGCCTTGAAGACGCCCGCGAATTTCGCCGCGTCCAGGGCCGCGTTGGTGCGCTTGCGCACCGGCACCGGCACAATCCCCTGGTCGGTCAATTCTACCGCGCCCCGGGGGACAGACCAGGTGCTCCAGGCCTCAGGGGTATCGAAGGAGATGCGTTCAGCCTGGGCTGCAGTCCACCATCCTACCAGGAGTGCCAGGGCAGCTGCTCCTAGGGGTTTCGCGGTTTTCATGGGTTCTGCTCCTGTGGTCTCAGTAGACCACGCCCACCAACTGGGTCTGCGCCTCTGAGCCGGTATCGGTGTTCACCGACAATTTCAGCAGATAAAGGCCGGGGGGCACCCGGTTTCCCCGATCGTCCAGTCCATCCCAATTGACCTGCTGGGGCCCATTGAGGCCGGAGGCGCGCTGCAACTGGCGAACAGGCTTGCCCGCCAGGTCGTAGACCGTCAGTTCCAAGGGCACGGGGTTGAGGGCCCTGAGAAGAATATACGATACAGACCCCTGGTCGTTGACCCCGTCCCCGTTGGGAGTGAATACTGCGGGGGCCGCGCGGAAATCGAGCACCAGCTCGCGGCGCAGTTCTCCGTGCACGGAGAGGCGGTCGGTGCCGGAAACCGGAGAGGCATCTCCGGGAATCACGTCCTGGCCCAGGGCGGCGCTCTGGCTGTCGAAGACCTTGGCGAAGAAGGTGGTGCCGTAGACCGTCACCAGGGTTTCAAAGGAGAGGCGCAGCGCCTGGCCCGAGGTGGAGATCCGCCGGCCCTTGAGCTGAATGGTGAGCCGGGTATCGTCGCCCTCGTCCACCTCGGTGTAGGCCGAGGCCAGGAGCGACTCCCCGTCCAGTTCAACGCCCTTGAGCAGGGCTTTGAAGGGGGTCTTGATTTCTAGGCGGTCGAAACCGGGGGTTTCGGGGCCGAACTGGGATTTGATGTAATAGTCGAAGGGGTGCTCCTCGCCCAGAGCCACGGTGCCGGGGGTCACTTCGCCGACTAATTCGCGCCCCAAGGCCGGGGTCGAGTATTCGAAGGTGAAGGATTCCACCACTGCCCCGCGCCGGGCATTCTGGGAGGAGAACAAGAGCCGGAACTGGAGGTAGCGGCGGTTGCCGGGAGAGAGCAGCAGGCCGTTCAGGGCCTCATAGGGGGCGGACCAGGGGCTCCATTCCTCGATATTGTCCACGATCCGCCCTTTGTCGGCACCCACCAGCTTTTTGTAGGCCTCCCCCGCCGATGGATCGCCGATGGGCAGGATGGGTTCTTCGGCCCGGTCCTCGCCCTCGAAGATGGCGGTCTTGCGGTAGTAGATGCTGGGGTCGGGGACGGTGCCGGTGCGGGTCTGCAGGACGATCTGGGTGGAAGAATCGGTCTGGGCCGCCAGGTCGATCCGGCCGAAATTGGCTGAGGCGCCCAGGTCGATGATCTGGGAGACAAAGCGGCTGGAGGGGGCAAATCCGTCCCCGTACACCTCGGCCTCGGAGATGATGAATTCCTGGCCCGTGCGGCTGATGAGGCGGATGAAGCGGACGAACTGCAGGGGGAATTCGACTTCGATGACCGGAGCGTCCTGCTCCAGATTGGTCCGGATCAGATTGGTGTAGCCGATGGGGCGGTCGTCGCGCAGCTGGTCGGGATTCCCGTCGTGGACGAAGAGATCGTAGGCCCGCAGGAAGGAATCCTTGTCGCCCAGGATGCGGATGCGGTTGATGGGCAGGATGGCGCCCAGGTTGATGACCATGGAGGTGCCGTCCGGGCGGCGCTCGCGGGTGACCTTCCAGAAGGTCTCTTCGTTGCCGTCGGTGAGCAGGGTGGTCAGGTCCTCGGTGCTCTGGGGCGATTCGATGCGGCCGGCGAGTTTGCGCAGGTCGGCCAGGGCGTTCTGCGCCGGGTTCACCGTCGCCGGCAGGAGGCGCCTCGCGTTGGTGGCCAGACCTTCCTGGGTGCCCACATTTTCCCAGGTGAACCCGGTGGTGCCCACCTGCCAGAGGTCCACCGCCGAGAGTGGGAGCGCCGCCGCGAGCATTCCCAGCAGAACCCACAGGATCTTTTCAGAGCAGCGCCTCATGCCATCTCGCCCGCTTCAGGAGTCAGAAAGACCGATTAAGAGAGGGGAGGGGAACGCAGTTCCCCTCCCCTCGCGACGCTGACCTCTATGGGGTAAAGAGGCTCAGATGTCCTCTTTGATGAGGGTCTTGAGCTGGCCCCAGGAGGTGGACTCGACTGCAGTGGCAGTACCGGCGGCCGTCAGGAAGATGTCGGGCATGCCGCCGCTGTTCATGAACTGTTCGGCCATGCTGTACTGGGCCTGCCAGAAGAAGCCGTCCGGGCAGCCGCCGTTGCACAGGTCTTCCTGGCCCAGGACGCCATTGGCATTGACCCCTTCGTCGGCGTCGTCCACGGAGATGGACATACCGATGGTCTGCTCGGCAGCAAGGGCCCAGCGGGTGCTGGCCCCAGGACCGCCGCTGATCGAGAGCGGATCGAAGAGGGAGGCGGAGAACTCGTAGTAGTACTCCTGGCCCTGGTTGGTCATGCCGGCTTTGACGAAGTCGCCCGAATGGGTCCACCAGAAGTCGAAGGCGCTCTGCGCGAAGTTGCCCAGGGCGCCGTTGTACATCTGCACCCGGGGGAACTGGTCGGAGAAGCTCAGGCACATCTGGTAGGCCGGCTGCAGATCCTGGTCGGCCGGAGCGGAATAAGGACCGCCGCCCTGGTTGTCCGGATCGAAGTGCACTTCGCAGTTGTCGTCGCGGAAGGTGCAGGTGGGGTTCTTGTCCACGATCAGGAAATCGTCGTGGGAATGGATCATCGCGTACATGCTGTTGCGGTTCTGGTTCCAGCCGATGAGGATGTCGATGAACAGATCGTCGGCATCATCGGCGGTGCCGGTCAGGGCATGCATGTCCTCGATGGTGACTTCAAAGCTCTTGTCCACCCACTTCCAGTCGGCGTTGCTGCCGTCGACGTTGGGGATGTTGGCATCGGGGATACCCACGGCAAAATACAGGGGCACCTCGGCCGGTTCCTGGGCCCAGACACTGGCTGCCACCAGCATCGCGCCCAGAGTAAGAGCTAGGGGTTTGCGCATTGATTTCCTCCTTGAGAGAGCAGTGCTGAGTTGGGATGAGATGGCAAAGTGGCCATCGCACTTGTCACTAGGCCGCAAAGACGCGTGGCGAGAGGTCTTTCACCTCCTTTCTCAGGTATTTTTTTATAGGTATAGAGCAAATTTAGGTATTCTACTCTAATGGATAGCGTTCCGATTGTCAAGAATTTTTTGCTATCCACCCTAATAGGCCACGGAAACCAGCCGCCGGGTAGTCTTGGCGCCGGCATCCCCCTCAATTCCCAATTCAATTATATATACCCCAGGTGGGACCAGGTGGTCCCGGTCATCCCGGCCATCCCAGGCCAGGCGCTGCTGGCCGGCCTTGCCCGCCTGTTCCACCATCCTGAGCAGGTGGCCGGACAGGTCGTAGACCCGCAGGCGCAGGGGCCGGGGTTCCAACACATTGAGCAGGCTCACTGCCGCCACGGCCTGGTCGTTGATGCCGTCGCCGTTGGGGGTGATCACCCGCGGGCTGAGATCCAGGGCGGCGAAGAGATCGCGGGTGACGGGCAAGCGCACCACGTTGGTGCTGCTCTCCACCTGGTCGGTGGCGTCCCCCGGATCGACCCGTTGGCGCAGGCCGGGCCCCTGGCGGCTGTCTTCGAGGAAGAGCTCGAAGAGGGTGGACTGGAGGAAGATGGAGGATTCGAAACGCACCTCCACCAACTGGTCGCTGCGGACCGCCTTGGGAAAGGTGAGCTGGAACCCCTTGTCATTGGCCTCGGCCGTGGCATCGATGGGTTCGCTCTCCAGATAGGCCGCGGTGAAACGAACCGGGGCCGAGGTCTCCAGGCTCAGGCGGTCAAAGCCGTTGATCTGGGTCTGGCGGGAGCGCAGGAAGTAGGAGAAACCCTTGGAAACGCCGGGCTCCACCTCCACCGGGTTGATTTCGCCGACGGTGCTGCGGGCCAGGGGAGGGGTGAAGTTGAGTTTCACATAATCCAGGGAGGCGGCCGATTCGGGCGAATCGGAGGCCAGGCGCAGGTCCAGTTCCAGGTAGCGCCGGGGGGAGGGGGATTGGAAGGCCTCGCCGGAAAACCCGTAGATCTTGCTCCAGGGGCTCCAGTCGCTGCCCGCGGCCAGGCTGGTGTCGATAGGGCCGCGGAAGCTGGGGATCAGCTTCTCCCACTTCTTCTGGGTGACCTCCTTGCTGTCCTTGTCGTAGAAGGTGAACTTCTCCACCACCTCATTGCCGGTGCGGGTGCGGATCTCCACCCGGGTGCCCGGGGGCGCATTGGCCTGCCATTCCAGGGAGTTGAGATTCCTGATGTCCTTCAGGTCGATGAGGGGCGAGCGGATCGTCGCTTCCCGGGGGAAGCCCTGCCCGAAGATCTGGATTTCGTCGGTTGCGCCGCCAGCGGCGCAACCGGGCACCACGGAACTGGAACCGTCTTCGCCCAGGGTGACCACCGAGAAGCAGCTGGTGTCCCAGTACTTCCAGAAGATGCGCACATACCGGGCGGGGATCAGGTCGAAGTGGTGGTCCACCAGGCCGCGCGAAGATTCCTCGCTGTTGGCGATGCCGGCGAAGTGCTTGGTCCAGATGCGGGTGCCGTCCGGGGAGAGGGAGCCGTCGGAGGTCATGAACTCGTAGTAGCGGAAACCCCAGCGGCGGCGCGAGACGTAGTGGTTGGTGGTGATGCCGCCGCCCCAGCCCGAGCGCACCACCACCCCGCCGATGATCCGCGTCAGATCCAGCCAGTACACCGCGCCCAGGTCGATGATGATGTGCGCGTCGATATCGTTCTGGCCGCGCGAGGCCCGGCCATAGGCCCACCGCTGGTACAGGTCGCCGTCCACCAGGGCCAGGACATTGCTCAGGGGCACGGATTCGGCCGTATTGGCCAGATCCGCGACCACGTCCATGTTGCCGCCCCGCTGGAGCAGGTTGAGGGCGACATTGTCGCCGATGGATTCCACCTGCACCTCCACCAGCCGGGCGCCGGGGATGTGCTTGAAGTTTTCGATGCGCAGGTACTGGATGGGGGTGTCGTCGGGGTGGGCCGGCACAAAAGTCACTTCGCGCTGGTCGTTTTCCTTGTAGCGCTCCTCAATGCGGTAGACCAGGGTGCCCGGAATCGGGGCGGCGATGTTGTCGGTCTGCGGTTCGCCGGTGGAGAGCAGCAGGTCGAAGAGTTGGAAGGGCGGGGCCTCGGCCGCGAAGACCAGGGTCACCTTGTTGGCCGAGACGCCCCGGCCCAGGTCCACCTCGAGGAACCAGTCCTCGACGGGATCATTGGGATTGGGGCTCCAACCGGTGCTCAGGTCGCCGTCCATCACCAGCGCCGCATCCGGTGCGTCGGAGCCAGCCTTGCGTATACCCCCGCCGAAAAAGGCGGCGTCGGCCACGGCGTCGACGTTTTTGCGGACCTTCACCGGCTGGACGATGCCCTCGGGGGTCACCTGCACGGCGCCCAGCGGCAGTTGCCAGCGGCTCCAGTCCTGGGCCGTGTCGAAGCTCAACTGTTCGGCGCCCAGAGCCAGGGGCAGGCTGAGGCCAGCGGCCCACAGCAGGCAGCCCAGGACGCGGAGATGGGCCAGTTGCTTGGCGGAAGAGGGGAAACCTGGCATCGGGTGCTCCGTCGGGAAAGGGCCGGTGCTGCTGGACCAGGGGGATGGATATTTTTGAATATAAGGCGATACGCGGGAGAGAATCAATTAAAATTTACGGTTTTTGACAAACCTATCTCCTTGTCGCGGAACGCGGATCAGCCCTTTTTGCGGGCGGCGGCGTAGGCCTGGAGGTGGTCTTCGTAGAGCTGGACCAGGCCGGCGTATTTTTTATTCAGGCGCTGGATGAGTTCCTCGAACTTCTGCTCGGCCAGGTCCTGCTTCAGATGGAAGGAGACCCTGATCCGGCATTCTTCAAAACTCTGGGGCTGGGAGGGGGATTTGGCCAGCACCTTGAACACCGAGTAGCCCTGGGTGGATTTCACCGGCCCCACCAGTTGGCCCACCTGGGCATGCTGGGCCTCGATCCCCACCTCTCCGTATTTTTCTGGGCGCGTGAGCAGGATGCGGCCCCCGGCCCGGCGGATGCGCGGGCTGCGCACCGAGTAGCGGCGGGCCAGTTCGGCCAGGTCCTTGCCCTGCCTGGCCTCCTGCAGGGCGGCCTCGGCCTCTTCCCGGGTTTCGGTGAGGATTTCCAAGATATTGATCCGCTCGGGTCGCACATAGATGTCGCGGTGCTGCTGGTAGTAGCGGCGCAGCTCTTCATCAGCAGGATTGAGCCGTTCCTCCACCTCCACCTGCCGCAAGCGGTCCATGAGGGCCTCCCTGCGGGTCTGCTCCAGGCCCTTCTGCACCTCCTCGGTCTGCCTGAAACCCAGCTCCTCTGCCCGCTTGGGCAGCAACTCCTTGAGGGCGAAGAGCCGGCGCAGGTAGCGGCGCAGATCCTCGGGGGTGCTGATCTCGGCCTGGTCGCGCTCGCTGAGCATGGCGTTCATGAACTGTTCCAGGGTCCACTGAGTCTGGCCGGCGGTGAGCAGCACCCGGCTGCGCTCGCCCTTGTGCAGCTCGGGCAGTTCAGTGCCGGCCTCGCTGAGCCGGGTCAGGAGCAGTTGCAGGGCTTCCGGGTCTTCGTGAACCTGGGCGTCCGCGGCCAGGCCCTCGAGGTATTTGAAGGTGGTCAGGCTCTGTTTCTCCTCGGCCACCGCCCGTTCCACGGTGGAGGCCACTTGCTCGAAGGAGACCTGGCGCGTTTCGGCCACCAGCATCAGCGAGTAACCGTCAGGCTCCTTGATGGGGCCCAGCACCTGGCCGATGCGGGCGCCGAAGATCCGCCGGCGCAGCAGGTGGTTCTTGAAGGAGAGCCGGCTCATCCAGCCCAGGTCTCCTCCCTGGGCGGCGCTCTTGGGATCGTCGGAGAGTTCGCCGGCCAGGGCGGCGAAGGACTCGCCGGCCCTGAGTCTGGTCATGATCTGTTCGACGGTGGCGCCGCTGTTGACCAGGATGCGGCTGATCCGGCGTTCCTCGTCGAGGTGGTGCTGGGCGAAGTAGTCGCGGGCTTCTTCCTGGCTCACCCCGCTGGAGACCTTGAGGATGCCGCGGCGGTAGAGTTCAGCCAGCAGCAGCTCCTGTTCTTTCTGGCGGACGATCCCGTCCACCCGCGGATCGCGGTCTAGATTTTGGTCCATGGCGGCCAGCACCATCAACTCGGTGTCGATCAGCCGCTGCAGGACCTGGCGTTCCGCTCCGGCCGGCGCCCCTTCTGGGTAGAGGGCCTTGAGGGCCTTGTCCAGCTTTGGGGCCGTGAATTCCTTGTCGCCCACCCGGGCCAGGAGCTGGGGGTCGGCGGGTTTTTCCGGGCCGGCGGCGCAGCCGGCCAGCAGCAGCAGGGAGAGCAGGGGGTAGAAGGCAGCCAAGGAAGAACCTCCGACGATAGAATGGCGCACTGCAAAAAGAAAGGATAGGTGCTGGTCAGCCCAGGGGCAAGGCGCTCCTTGACGCGGCCGGGAGGCAGAGATAAACTGTCCCCTATGCCTTTTGCCCGCTCGCTCCTGTCGTTCCTCCTGCTGACCGGCTGTGCCCGGGACGCCGAGCCTCCTCCCCCTCTCCCAAGCGCCGTGCAGTTTGTGGATGTCACCGAGGAAGCCGGCATCCATTTTGTCCACACCAGCGGCCGTTCAGGCCGCAAATACGGGGTGGAGACCATCGGCTCGGGAGCGGCGTTCTGGGACTACGACGACGACGGCCGGGTGGATCTGTTTGTGGTCAACAGCGCGGCCCTGCCCGGGTATACCACCCCCGCCAAAGCCAGCGACGCCCTGTACCACAACCAGGGGGGGACCTTTGCCGAGGTGGCCGCCCAGGTGGGCCTGGCCGACACCAGCTACGGGATGGGCTGCACCACCGGGGATTACGACAACGACGGGGATCCGGATCTCTTTGTGAGCAACTTCGGCCCCAATGTCCTCTATCGCAACGAGGGGCGACAGGGGGAGGGTTGGCGCTTTGCCGACGTGACCGGGCGCACCGTCCTGGGACAGGACCGCGGCTGGCACACGGGTTGCGCCTTTGGCGATTACGACCTGGACGGGGATCTGGATCTGTACGTGGCCACCTATCTCGACTACTCCTTTGAGGGCGACCTGCTCGACCAGGGGGGGAGGCTGCAGCGGCCACGCCGGCATCTGGCCCCCACCGAATATCCGGGGCAGCGCGATTTCCTCTTTCGCAACGAGGGGGGCGAGCATTTTGTGGACGTGACCCGGGAGGCCGGGCTCTTCACCCTGGAAGGCCGGCAGTTGGGGGTCCTTTTCCTGGATTTCGACGAGGACGGAGATCTGGACCTGTTCCAGGCCGACGACGCCACCCCCAATTTCCTCTACCGCAACGAGGGCAAGGGCCATTTCACCGAGATCGGCCTGAGCGCGGGGGTGGCGTACAGCCGGGCGGGCAAGCCCCAGGGCAGCATGGGAGCGGATGCGGCGGACATGGACGGGGACGGGTGGCAGGATATCGCCATCACCAACTTTCAGTGGGAGGGCAGTGCGCTTTACAGGAACCTGGGCAATGGCCTCTTCCGCGACGAATCCCTCGAAGCGGGCATCGGCGCCCCCAGCCTGGCCCGGCTGGGCTTTGGGATCAACTTCTTCGATGCCGACAGCGACGGCGACCAGGATCTCTTTGTGGCTGACGGGCATATAGACGAGGACATCGAGCGCTTCGATCCCCAGGCCACCTTTGCCCAGCGCCATCTGTTCTACCTCAACGACGGCCAGGGCCATTTTGCCGAGATCGCCGACCAGGCCGGGCCCGGTCTGGCTCAGCCGGGGGTGGGCCGCGGCTCGGCGGTGGCCGACTACGACGACGACGGGGATCTGGATCTGTTCATCCTCAATTCAGGCCAGCGCGCCGTGCTGCTGCGCAACGACACCCCGCATGTCAATCACTGGCTGGCCCTGCGCCTGCGCGGCACCCGGAGCAACCGCTCCGGATACGGGGCCAGGGTGGCCCTCCACGCCGGGGGCCGGGTGCAGCGGGCCGAGTCGCGCAGCAGCGCCAGTTACCTTTCGCAGGACGATCCCCGCCTCTTCTTCGGCCTGGGTGCCCAGGCTGAAGCCGATCTCATCGAGATCCGCTGGCCCTCGGGGGTGCGCCAGGAACTGCGGCAGGTGGAGGCGGACCGGGTGCTGGAGGTGGTGGAACCCAGGGAGGGCGCTGCCCCGGCTGCCTCGTCTCCCTCCCTGGCGGCCCGAGGTGAAAAGACCACCCAGGACCCCGGCACCCAAAGGGCCTGGCAGGAAGCGCCCCTGGTGCTGCCCCTGGCGGTGCGCGGCGCCGAAGCACTCCCCGACCTGGGGCCCCTGCAGACAGGGTCGGGGGGGGCGCGCGGGCACCAGGTGCTGGCCGACGGCCTGCTGGCCCACCGCCGCTACGGGGAGGCCCTGGCCCAGTACCGCCGCGCCCTGGAGCTGGACCCTGCCCTGGCGGCGGCCCGCACCGGCCTGGGCAAGCTCTACGCCATCCAGGGAGAGATCGACAGCGCCTTTGCCGCCTTCCAGGAGGCCGGCCGCCTCGGCGAAGGCGACCCGGAACCGCCCTACCTCATGGGCAATCTCTGTATCCGCCAGGGGCAACTGGACCGGGGGGTCCCCTATTACGAACAGGCCCTGGAGCGCGATCCCCAGTACCTGCAGGCCTACGTCAACCTGGCCGGCCTCCACGCCAGGCAGACCGACTACGGTCCGGCAGTGGCCGCCCTGGAACGGGGCATCCAGGCCCTGCCGCAGAGCGCCGAATTGCGGCTGCGCCTGGGGCGCATCCACCTGGTCCAGGCCCAGTACCCCGAGGCCCTCGAAGAATTGCGCCAGGTCCTCCAGCTCGATCCGGGCAATGGCGAGGCCCTGGAACTGGAGGCCCAGGTCTACCTCCAGCAGAAGGACGGCGAGGCGGCGCTGCGCGTCTTGCGCGAGGGGCTGGCCCGCGATTCCACTGATGCCGCCCTGCGCGCCCGCCTGGGGGTGCTGCTCTTCGAGCGGGGCGAAGTGGGCGAGGCAGCCACCCATCTGGAGGCGGCCATCCGCGCCAATCCAGACGACGCCGAGGCGTACTACGCCCTGGGCCAGGCCTGCCTGCGACGGGGTGAGGCGGCCAGGGGCCGCGAGGTGCTGCGCTGTTTCCAACTCCTCCAGGGCAACCACCAGGCCCTGCTCGACCACAAGACCGCCATTGTCCTCAACCCCAGGGACGCCGAGGCCTACTACAACCTGGGAGCGGTGTACTCGCGCATCGAGCGGTACGAGGCCGCCCGCCAGGCCTATGCGGCGGCCCTGCAGCTCAACCCGCGCCACCGCGACGCCCTCAACAACCTGGGCAACGTCTACCTGCGTCGCCGCCAGGTGGAGGCGGCCGTCGGCGCGTACCAGCAGGTGATCGCCATCGATCCCCAGTACGCGCGGGCCTACAACAACCTGGGCAACGCCTACCTGCTGGGCGGCCCACCGGGGCCGGCCATAGCGGCTTTCGAGAAGGCCATCCAGTTAGATCCCCGCTACGCCCGGCCCCACGCCTCCCTGGCCCAGCTCTACCAGCAGCAGGGCCGGCGCGCCGAGGCCGAAGCCGAACTGGCCGCGTACCGCCGTCTGGCCCAGGGCGAAAATGAGCAATGAGCCAGGCGCCGCAGGGCGGGAGGCCACTGGCCCGGGGACCTATCCGCCGCCGTCCTTGGCGCTCCAGATCTGGCCGCCCGGCCTGTGAGCCGTATATTTTTAAGGTCTATCCCCGATTTCAGCTCTCTGGAGAAAGGATCGCGTTCTTTGCTCGCTATGCTCCGCTCTTGTGCTTTTGCCTTGACGGTATGGTCCGGCGCGGTCTCGCAGGCTGCGCCCCGCTACACCGAGGTGACCCGGGAGGCCGGCATCGACTTTGTCCACCACAACGGGGCCGGAGGTCGCAAGTACGTGATCGAAACCGTGGGCCCCGGCTGCGCCTTCTTCGACTACGACGGGGACGGCCACCTGGACATCTACCTGATCGATGGGGCCCAGGTGCCGGGCACCCAGTTGCCGGAGCAGCCCATGCACCGGCTCTACCACAACCAAGCCAATGGCCATTTCGAGGATGTGACTGCCGCCACCGGCGTGGGCAATACCGGGTACGGGATGGGTTGCGCCGCGGCCGACTACGACAACGACGGGGACCAGGACCTCTTTGTGAGCAACTTCGGCCCCGACGCGCTCTACCGCAACGAGGGGGGCCGCTTCACCGAGGTGGCGGCCCGCGCCGGGGTGAGCGACACCCTGTGGAGCAGCAGCTGCGCCTTTGCCGACGTGGACAACGACGGGCTGCTGGATCTGTACGTGGCCAACTACCACGACTTCTCCTACGCCAACCACAAGGTCTGCGCCGAAGGGGGCAGCGGCCTGCAGCTCTACTGCGGCCCCGAGTCCTTTGACGGGGTGCGGGATTTCCTCTACCACAACGAAGGGGACGGGACCTTCGAGGATGTCACCGTCCAGGTGGGGCTGTTCAACACCACCGGCAAGGAGCTGGGGGTGGTCTTCGGGGACGTGGACCGCGACGGGGACCAGGATCTGTACCTGGCCAACGACAAGACCGCGAATCTGTTGTACCTCAACGACGGCAAGGGCCACTTCGAGGAGGTGGGCTTGCTCGCCGGGGTGGCGTACAACGGAGACGGCAAGGTGTCTGCCGGCATGGGGGTGGACATGGGGGATTACGACGACGACGGCTGGATGGATCTCTTCGTCACCAATTTCCAGTGGGAGACCAACACCCTCTACCGGAACAACGGGGACGGCACCTTTGTGGACCAGACCTACGACGCCAACCTGGGCAAGGACAGCATCCCCTACCTGAAATGGGGGACCCGCATCTTCGACTTTGACAACGACGGCGACCGCGATATCTTTGTGGCCAGCGGCCATCTCGAAAGCGATGTGGAAAAGTACGAAAACACCACCTTCCCCCAGCTCAACCAGCTCTTCGTCAACGACGGGAAGAACCGCTTCGAGCTGGAGCGCCAGGTGGCGGGCACGGGCCTGGCCGTCAAAAAGGTGAGCCGGGGCGCGGCCTTTGGCGACTACGACGACGACGGAGACGTGGACATCCTGGTGGCCAACTGCGCCGACACCCCCGACCTGCTGCGCAACGACGGGGGTGACGAGAATAACTATCTGCGGGTAAAGCTGCAGGGCACGCGCAGCAACCGCGACGGCATCGGCGGCATCGTGGAGGTCTTCAGCGGCGACCTCTACCAACTGGACCTGGTGCGCAGCGGGGCCAGCTATCTGTCGCAGAGCGACCTGCGCCTCTCCTTTGGCCTGGGACACCGCATTGCGGTTGACCGCCTCAAGGTCACCTGGCCCAGCGGCCTGGTCGAGGAAGTGAAGGACGTCCCCATCAACCGGGATCTCACCTTGATCGAGGGAAGCAATTGAAGGGCCTATCGCTCCTCCCGGCGCTCTTGCTGGGCGCCTGTGCCTCGCCGGAACCGCCGATGCCCCCGGCGCAGCCGGCTGCCCCGGCCAGCCAGCCAACCCTGCCTGCCCCGCCGGCCCCGCAGGCGGCGCCCGGCGAAGCCCAGGTGCAGTTCCAGGCCGGCCTGGAGCTGGCGGCCAGGGGGCGGTACACCCAGGCCATCGAGGCGTACCAGCAGGCTGCCCGGCTGGCGCCCGAGGATTACCGCATCCACTACAACCTGGGCAACGCCTACGCCCGCCAACTCGACTATCCCCGGGCCATCCAGGCCTATCTGCGGGTGCTCAAACTGGACTCCACCCAGGTGTCGGCCAGGCACAACCTAGCCGGCATGTACGTGCGGCAGCTCAACTACGCCCAGGCCATCGCCGAGCATCAGCAGGTGCTCAAGCTCGATCCGGGCCACCTCTCCACCTACCGGGATCTGGCCCATATCTATTTCACCCGCGGCGAGTATTCCCAGGTGGAGGCGCTGGTGGCCCAGGGGCTGAAGCTGGCGCCCGACGATCCGGAACTCTACTGGCTGCTGGGCCGCATGCGCGCCAGGGAACTGAGGCACGAGGAGGCGCTCAAGGCCTTCCAGCGCACCGTGGCCCTC
>JACPJE010000114.1 GCA_016187725.1 Candidatus Latescibacterota bacterium | reverse complement strand
TCTTCCAGCAGCTGGCGGGCGGTGGCCGACTGCTGGTCCAGGGACAGGCGCATGCCCAGCCCGAACTCGGCGTTGTCCTCGAAGAGGGAGTTGGCCCAGGCCGGGCCGCGGCCCTCGGCGTCGGTGGTCCAGGGGACGGTGGGCAGGTTGCCTCCGTAGATCGAGGAGCAGCCCGTGGCGTTGGCGATCAGGGAGCGGTCGCCGAAGAGCTGGCTGACCAGCTTGAGATAGGGGGTCTCGCCGCAGCCGGCGCAGGCCCCGGAGAATTCAAAGAGGGGGCGCAGGAGCTGCGAGCCCTTGACCGCGTTGACTTTGAGCAGGCGGCGGTCGTAGTCGGGGATTTCCAGGAAGTAATCCCAGTTCTCCCGCTCCTGGGAGCGCAGCGGAGGCTGGGGCTGCATATTGATGGCCTTGAGCCGGGTCTCCTGCTTGTTGCGGGCCGGACAGACCTCCACGCACAGGGCGCAACCAGTGCAGTCCTCGGGGGCCACCTGGATGGTGAAGCGGGCGTCCTCGGGGAAGTCGCGTCCCTTCATCCCTGTGGACTTGAAGGTGGCCGGGGCGCCTTTCAGGTGGTCGGTGCCGTAGACCTTGGCGCGGATCACCGCGTGCGGACAGACCAGCACGCACTTGTTGCACTGGATGCACACCTGGGGGTCCCAGACGGGGATGTCCAGGGAGATGTTGCGCTTCTCCCACCTGGTGGTGCCGGTGGGGAAGGTGCCGTCCACCGGCAGGCAGCCCACCGGCATCTCATCGCCCTTGCCGGCGATGAGGGGGGCCAGCACCTCCTGCACGAACTTGGGCGCCGCGGCCGGCACCACCGGGGCCAGCTCGGCGGTGCCGTGGGCCTGGGCCGGCACCAGGATCTGATGCAGGCCGGCCAGGGCCTGGTCCACGGCGGCATAGTTGCGCCTGACCACTTCCTCGCCCCGTTTGCCATAGGTCTTCTGGATGGCCTCCTTGATGGCGGCGATGGCTGCTGGGGCGGGGATGACCCCGGAGATGGCGAAGAAGCAGGTCTGCATCACGGTGTTGATGCGCCCGCCCATGCCGGCCTCGCGGGCCACCTTGTAGGCGTCGATGGCATAGAACTCAATGCGCTTTTCGATCAGGCTCTGCTGCACCGGGCGGGGCAGGCTGTCCCAGACCTTGTCGGCCGGGACAGGGGTGTTGAGCAGGAAGGTGCCCCCCTCCACGGCCTTGGCCAGCATGTCGTAGCGCTCGAGGAACACCGCCTGGTGGCAGGCCACGAAGTTGGGCCGTTCTATCAGATAAGAAGAGCGGATGGGCCGCTTGCCGAAGCGCAGGTGGGAGACGGTGACCGAGCCCGACTTCTTGGAGTCGTAGACGAAATAGCCCTGGGCGTAGTTGTCGGTGCCCTCGCCGATGATGCGGATGGAGTTGTGGTTGGCCCCCACGGTGCCGTCGGAGCCCAGGCCGTAGAAGAGGGCGCGGGTCACGTCGTCGCGCTCGGTGCTGAAGGCGGGGTCGGTTTCGAGGTGGGTGTGGCTGATGTCGTCGACGATGCCCACGGTGAAATGCCGCTTGGGCGACTCCTTCTTCAGCTCGTCGAAGACGGCCTTGACCATGGCCGGGGTGAATTCCTTGGACCCCAGGCCGTAACGGCCGCCGATGACCCGGGTGCTGCGGCCCGCCTCGCTGAGGGCAGCGACCACGGTCTGGTACAGGGGCTCGCCGACGCTGCCCGGTTCCTTGGTGCGGTCGAGGATTGCCAGGTGTTTGGCGCTGGCGGGCAGGGCAGCGGCGAAATGCTCCACCGAGAAGGGATGGAAGAGGCGCACCTTGAGCAGGCCCACCTGCTCTCCCTGCTCGTCGAGGGCCTCCACGGTCTCCTGGACCGTCTCGGCGCCCGAGCCCATGACCACGATCACCCGCCGGGCGTCGGGGGCGCCCATGTAATCGAAGAGATGGTACTGCCGGCCCACCCGGGCGGCCAGCTGGTCCATGGTCTCCTGGACGATGCCGGGCAGGGCCTGGTAGTAAGGGTTGATGGCTTCGCGGCCCTGGAAAAAGACATCCGGATTCTGGGCCGTGCCGCGGATGGAGGGCTGGTCGGGGCTGAGGCGACGGCGGCGGTGCTCCCAGACCAGTTCGTCGCCCAGCAGGGCGCGGAGGTCCTCCTCGGCGAGTTCTTCGATCTTGGCGATCTCGTGGGAGGTGCGGAACCCGTCGAAGAAGTGCACAAAGGGCACCCGCGCCTTCAGGGTGGCGGCGTGGGCGACCAGGGCCAGGTCCATGACCTCCTGGACCGAACCGGAACAGAGCATGGCGAAACCGGTGGCGCGCGCCGACATCACGTCGCTGTGATCCCCGAAGATGGACAGAGCATGGGTGGCCAGGGCCCGGGCCGAGACGTGCATGACGAAGGGGTGCAGTCCGCCGGCGATCTTGTACATGTTGGGGATCATCAGCAGCAGGCCCTGGGAGGCGGTGAAGGTGGTGGTCAGCGACCCGGCCTGCAGGGCCCCGTGCAGGGCGCCGGCCGCGCCCCCTTCGCTCTGCATCTCCACCACCTGGGGCCGGGCGCCCCAGATGTTCTTCTTGCCGGTGGAGGACCAGGCATCGGCCAGTTCGCCCATCCCGGAAGAGGGAGTGATCGGATAGATGGCGATGACCTCGCTCGCCCGGTACGCCACCCAGGCGGCTGCCTCATTGCCATCTATAGTCGCCATCCGCCGATTCATCCGTTTCACCGTTTCCCTTTCTCTGCATGCTCAGGGCATGACAAATTCGTGTTCGGGGTGTTTGACCGTCAGCACCGGACAGGGGGACATCTGCACGATCTTTTCGGCCACGCTGCCGATGAGCGCGTGGGCGATGCCCTTGCGCCCGTGGGTGGCCAGGACGATCAGGTCGATGTCCTGTTCCCTGGCGTAGCGGACTATTTCTACGTGCGGGGTGCCGATGAGCACCGCGCTTTCGGCGTTCACGTCCTTGATCTTGGAGATCAGGTTCTTGAGGTTGCTGACCCCCGATTCCTTGACCCGGTGCAGCAGGTCGTCTGGCTGGCCGGCAAAACCGGCCCCGGGGGCGCCGATCAGGTAGTTGTCCACCACGTAGAGCAGGCAGAGCCTGGCTTTGTAGGTGGCCGCCAGTTCCGTGGCATAGGGCAGGGCATGCAGGGCGTACTCAGACAGATCGGTGGGGTACAGGATCTTTTTGATCTTTATCATAAGTCCCTCCTCGCGCAGTACAGCGCCTGTCCCTGCGGGGAGCAAATCAAATGCCATTTTCAGAATAAGGAGAGGAGGTCCCAGAAAGGAGACGAAAGCGGGACGTTAAAGTCCCGATTGGGACGCCCGAGTCACAGAAGGTGAGATTTTTTCGCGTCGGGGAGCGACCCGCTCCGGCCTTTCCCAAGGCGCTGGGTTGTCGGATCGGGGCAACGCCATACTGTGGCGTTGCATTCCTTCCGGTGTTTCCCCAGGCGCGATCCTGCCACCGACGCCCAGCCCAACCCCCGCAACGCCCCATACGTTGGGGCGTTGCGCCCCGCCGCTGTAGCGCTTGGCCCTGCTCTTGCTATATTATTTCCAGATATTACAGCCATCCTTCAGGGTGAGGTAAGTGCATGGAAACCCTTCAGGTCAACCCCCAGCTCCTGCAGCGCTACGACCGCCCCGGCCCCCGTTATACCTCCTATCCCACCGCGGTCGAATTCCACGAGGGTTTCGGGGCGGCGGACTATGCCGAGCGCCTGCAGAGTCTGCCCCTGGACCAGGGGCTTTCCCTGTACCTCCACCTGCCCTTCTGCGAGCACCGCTGCAGCTTCTGCGGCTGCCACGTGGTGATCACCCCCAAACGCGAGGTGGCAGGGCGCTACCTGGAGTACCTCGAGCGCGAGATGGACCTGGTCTGCGGCCACCTGGCTTCCCGCCCGCGGGTGATCCAGTACCACTGGGGCGGGGGCACTCCCACCTACTACAGCCCGGACCAGATCCGCCACCTGCATGCCCTGGTCCGCGCCCGCTTCGACATCGAGCCCGAGGCCGAGGTGGCCATCGAGGTGGACCCCAGGGTGACCACCCGGGAGCATATCGACGCCCTGCTGGAGGTGGGGTTCAACCGGCTGAGCATGGGAGTCCAGGACTTCACCCCCGAGGTGCAGGCCGCCATTGACCGCAACCAGGACGAGGCCTCTACCCGCGAGTTGTACGCCTACTGCCGGGAGCGGGGTTTCCCCTCCATCAACATCGACCTGATCTACGGCCTGCCCAAGCAGACCCCCGAGGGTTTTGCCCGAAATTTGGCCAGTGTCATCGAGATGCGGCCCGACCGGGTGGCCCTCTATTCCTATGCCCACGTGCCCTGGATCAGGGGCCACCAGAAGTACATCGAGGTGGAGGCCCTGCCCCCGCGCGAGGTGAAGTTCGCCCTCTTTCTCCAGGCCATGCATGCCTTTGTGGGGGCCGGGTACCAGCAGATCGGCATGGACCACTTTGCCCTGCCCGCCGACGAGTTGAGCCAGGCCCTGGGCCAGCGCCGCCTGCGCCGCAATTTCATGGGCTACACCGTGCAGCGCTCCCCCCACATGATGGGCCTGGGGATCTCGGCCATCGGCCAGCTCTCGGGGGCCTACGTGCAGAACCAGAAGAAGCTGAGCACCTACTACCAGTCCCTCGAAGAGGGCCGGCTGCCGGTGGAGCGGGGCTATGCCCTCAGCCGCGACGACCAGGTGCGCCAGCACGTCATCGCCGAGTTGATGTGCAACCTGTACCTCGATTTTGGCGAGGTGGAGACCCGTTTCAACATCAAGTTCGCCGAGTACTTTGCCCGCGAAATGGGGGAGTTGGCCGCCGGCCCGGCCGCCGACGGTTTCGCGCGCCTGGGGCCGGGGCACATCGAGGTGACCCCCCTGGGACAGCTCTTCGTGCGCAACACCTGCATGATCTTCGACCGCCATTTGCGCGAGAAGCCGCCGTCAAAGCCGCAGTTTTCGCGCACGGTCTGAAAGGTGAGTTGATGCTGCGGCGCTGCTGGAGAGCCGGCTGGTGCTGGTGTTTCCTGGGGGCCGCTGCCTGGGCCCAGGAGCCGGCCCTCTCCCTGGAAGAGCTGTGGCGGTTGGCGCGGCAGCGCAACCTGGAACTGGCCCAGCAGGAGCTGCTGCGGCAGCAGGCGGTGGAGGAACTGGCCATCCAGGAGTTGGAAAAACGCCCGGTGGTATCCGCCCAGGCCGGGTACGGGTACACCTCGGAGGTGGCCCGCCTGCCCATCGAACTGCCCGGGATCGGCCGGCCGGCAGCCGGCACCCGCAACCGCTACGAGACAGCGGTGGTGGTCGAGCAGCCCCTGTATACCGGGGGCCGCCTGGGTCAACAGAGCGAAGCGGCCCTCCAGCAATTGCGCGCCCAGGAGGCCCAGCAGCAGGCGGCCGTGGAGCAGCTCCTGCTCCAGGTGGGGCAGCTCTACTACCAGGTCCACCTCAACCTAATCCAGCAGCAGATCCTCGCCGAGGCCATGGAACGGGCCGGGCTGCACCTCTTGCGGGCCCGGGCCCGGTGGGCCGCCAGCCAGGCCACCCCCTTCGACACCTTGGAGGTGGCCAACCACCGCCTTCAGCTCTATACCCAGGCCCGGGAATTGGCCGACCAGGAGCAGATCCTGCGCCTGCGCCTGGGCCGCCTGCTCGATCTGGACCCGCTTCCCGCCCTGGCCGTTGACTCCCCTGCCGAGCAACTACCCTTTCCGGATTCCTTGGAACTCTTACAAGATGCGGCCCTGCGCCGCCACCCCGAGTTGCGCCAGCTGGCCGCCCTGAGGGAGGCCCAGTCCCGGCGCCTCGCCGCCCTGGAGTCGGTGCGCCGGCCCCAGGTGTACGCCAGCGCCGCGTACCGCTACGGCCGGCCCGGGGTGGACTTCTTCAAGGACGACTGGATGGGTTATTACACGGTGGGCTTGAATGCCCGCTGGCAGGTGTGGGACTGGGGCCAGGACCAGGGCCAGGTGGAGAAAGCCAGGCTCGAAGGCCGGCGCCTGGAGGTGCAGGACCGGCAGCTGCGGCTGGAGATCCGCCAGCAGGTGGCCGAAATCAGCGCCCAGCTGCACAGCGCCGCCGAACAACTGGGGCTGCAGCGGCAGCTGGTGGACCAGGAGCGGGAACGGGAGCGGTTGGTGGGCCAGAGCTACGCCCAGGGCCAGGCCACCTCGCTGGACCTCCACCGCGCCGAAAGTGACCTGACCGCTGCTCAACTGGCACTGGAGCACAGCCGGATCCAGTGGCGGCAGCTGTGCCTGCAACTGGATTTTGCCACGGGCGCCCTGGCGGAACACATCCAGGAGGAGGAGTGAGATGAGGGGGATGCTGTGGGGGCTGGTCCTGCTGCTGGGCTGCCAGCAGCAACAGAAACCGACGACCTACACCGGGGTGCTGGAGGGCCGCAGCGCCAGGGTGCCGGCCCTGCTGGGCGGCCGGCTGGTGGAGGTGCGCGTGGAGGAAGGGGCGATGGTGGCCCCGGGGGACACCATCGCCTTGGTGGACACCCTCGAACTGGCCATCCAGGCCAGGCAGGTGGAGGCCGCCCGCGAGGAGTTGGCCGTCCAGGAGGAGATCGCCGCCACCGCCCTGGCCCGCACCGGCACGGATCTGGAATACGCCGAGGAGAAGGCCGGGCGCATCCGCGCCCTGGCCGAGGACCAGGCCCTGCCCCGACAGAACTCCGACGATTTGCGCCACCAGGTGGAACTGGCCAGCTCGGCCCGCCAGAGCGCCGGGCAGCAGTTGCAGCTCCTGCAGGCCAAAGACAAGCAACTCTTGGTACAGTTGGAACTGATCCGCAAGAAGGAGGCCGACGCGGTGGTGGTGGCCCCGATCGGAGGGGTGGTGGCCAGCCGGTACTTCGAGCCGGGGGAGGCGATCCTGCCCATGCAGGCGGTGGTCGAGTTGCTCCAGGTGCGCCAGCTGGAGGTCAAGATCTACATCCCTGAGGAGCGGCTGTCCCAGGTGCGGTACGGCCAGCAGGTGCGGCTGCGGGTGGACGGGATGGGCGAGGGGTTGACCGGTCAGGTGAGCTGGGTGAGCGAGAGGGCGGAGTTCACCCCCAAGACCATCCTCACCCCGGAGACGCGCGCCGCCCTGGTCTACGCGGTCAAGGTGCTGGTGGCCAATCCGGAGGGGGTGCTCAAACACGGCATGCCGGTGGAGGTCGAATGGTGAGCGAGGCCCTCCGGCTCGATGCCTGCGCCAAACGCTACGGCCGGGTGGAGGCAGTGCGGGGGGTGTCGCTGGCAGTGCAGGCGGGGGAACTCTTCGGCCTGATCGGCCCGGACGGGGCTGGCAAGACCACCCTGATGCGCATGATCTGCACCCTGCTGGAGCCCGACGAGGGCCAGGTGGTGGTGCTGGGCCTGGACGCCCAGCGGGACCGGGCCGCCATCCGAGCGCGGCTGGGGTACATGCCCCAGCGCTTCTCCCTGTATTCCGACCTGTCGGTGGAGCAGAACCTGCGCTTCTTCGCCGACCTCTACCAGGTGCCCCCCCGCCAGCAGGAGGAAAGGCTGGCGCGGCTCTACGCCTTTTCGCGGCTGGAGCCCTTCAAGAAACGCAAGGCCGGTGCCCTTTCCGGGGGTATGAAGCAGAAGCTAGCCCTCTCCTGCGCCCTGATCCACACTCCCGAGTTGCTGGTGCTGGACGAGCCCACCTTTGGGGTGGACCCGGTCTCACGCCAGGAGTTCTGGGAGATCCTCCGCACCCTGCACCAGGAAGGGGTGAGCATCCTGGTCTCCACCGCGTATATGGACGAGGCCGACCTGTGCCAGCGGGTGGGGCTGATGCACCGGGGGCAGATCGCCGCCCTGGGCCCGCCCGACCAGGTGCGGGCCGCCTTCCCCTATCCCCTCTACCGGGTCAGCGGCGCCGAGCTGCCCGCCCTGCAGGCCTTTTTCAAGAACCTGCCCCTGGTCCAGGACACCCAGGCCTTTGGCGATTGCCTGCACGTCAGCTTTTGCCAGGCCCCGGACCCGGGCGATTGGGAGGAATGGCAGCGCCAGGCCGGCGGGCGCCTGCAGCAGTGGCAGGTCCAGCCGCCCAGCATGGAGGACGTGTTCATGGAACTGGCCAGGGACCAGGGATGAGCCCGGCCCTGAAGACCCAGGAACTGAGCCGCCGCTTCGGCCGCTTCGTGGCCGTGGACCGGGTCAGCATCGAGGTGGCCCAGGGGGAGATCTTCGGCTTTCTGGGCGCCAACGGAGCCGGGAAGACTACCGTGATCCGCATGCTCTGCGGCCTGCTACGGCCCTCGGGCGGGCAGGCCTGGGTGGCCGGGCTGGACGTGTACCGGCAGAGCGAGGAGATCAAGCGCCGCATCGGGTACATGAGCCAGCGCTTCTCCCTGTACGAGGACCTCAGCGTGGCCGAGAACCTCGAATTCTTCGGCGGGGTCTACGGCCTGGGGTGGCAGCACCGGCGCCAACGCCAGGAGGAGATCTGCGCCGAGTTCGGCCTCGAAGCCCACCTGGGCGCCCTGGCCGGGTCCCTGCCCCTGGGCTTCAGGCAGCGGCTGGCCCTGGGCTGCGCCCTGCTCCACCAACCCCCCATCCTTTTCCTCGACGAGCCCACCTCGGGGGTGGACCCCCAGGCCCGCCGCAGCTTCTGGGGGCTGATCCAGCGCGAGGCCCGGCGCGGGGCCGCGGTGCTGGTGACCACCCACTTCATGGAAGAGGCCGAGTACTGCCACCGGGTCTCGATCATGGCGGCCGGCAAACTGGTGGCCCTGGGGGCGCCGGGCGAACTGAAAGAGTGCCACGGTCGGTCCACCATGCAGGGGGTGTTCATCTCCCTGCTCAAACCGGAGGCAGCCCAGTGAGCGGGGCCCGGCGCCGGGTGGCGGCCATCGCCCGCACAGGGGCTATAGCCCGCAAGGAATTCCTCCACATCCTCTACGATTTCCGCACCCTCTTCATCCTCTTCCTGATGCCGGTGGTCCAGCTGGTCATGTTCGGCTATGCCCTCAACATGGAGATCCAGGAGGTGCACCTGGCGGTGGCCGACCAGTCCAACTCCCCGGCCTCGCGGCAGCTGGTGGCGCAGTTCCGGGGCAGTACTTTTTTCCGTCTGCTTCCCTGCGCGGGCGGGGCGGCCGAGGCTGAGGCCCTCTTCGCCACCCGCCGGGCGCGGGCCGCCCTGATCATCCCCGCCGACTTTGCCCGCCGGCTGGAACGCGACTCAGAGACACTGGTGCAGGTGCTGGTGGACGCAGCCGACGCCAACGCCGCCACCCTCATCCGCAACTACTGCGAGCAGGTGCTGCTGGAGTACGACCAGGGGCGGGGGGGCCGGCTCCCCATCCCATTTGAATTGCGGCCGGCCATCCTCTTCAATCCGGACCTGCGCAGCAGTTTCTTCTTTGTGCCCGGGGTGATGGCGATGATCCTGGTGATGATCTCGGCGCTCCTGACCAGCGTGGCCATCACCCGCGAGAAGGAGAGCGGCACCCTGGAGCAACTGCTCGTCTCCCCGGTGCGGCCCTGGGAGATCGTCCTGGGCAAGGTGCTGCCCTATATAGTGCTGGCCTTTCTCGACGCGGCCCTCATCCTGGGGGTGGCCCTGCTGCTCTTTGCCGTGCTATTCCAGGGCAGTCTGCCCCTGCTGGTGGGGCTGACCATCCTCTACGTGCTCACCGCGCTGAGCCTAGGGCTGCTGATCTCGACCCAGGCCCGCACCCAGCAGGTGGCGATGATGGCGGCCCTCACCGCCACCCTGCTGCCCACGGTGATGCTCTCCGGGTTGATCTTCCCCATCGCCTCCATGCCCCGGCCCCTGCAATATGTGTCGATGTTGGTTCCGGCCCGCTACTTTCTGCTGATCGTGCGCGGGGTGCTGCTCAAGGGCAGCAGCCTGGCCCAGCTCCTGCCGCCCACCCTGGCACTGGGGGCCATGACCCTGGTGCTGCTGGCGGTGGCCATCCGCCGCTTCAGCGCCAAGCTGGAGTGAAGGCATGCTACCCACCCTCAGCATGATCCGCAAGGAGTTCCGCCAGATCTTCCGCAACCGGCAGATGCTCTTCCTGATTTTTTTTGTGCCTCTCGTGCAGCTGGTGATCCTGGGCAATGCCATCACCACCGAGGTGAAGCACCTCAAACTGTTGGTGGTGGACCTGGAACAGCGCCGGAGTGGCCCTGGGATACGCGCGCGGGGTGCTGACTGGTTTCGGCCAGGCCTGGGCCCAGGATCGGGGCCTGGCGCCGGCGAGCCTGCACCTGACCCGCATGGAAGAGCAGATGTGGTACAATCCCGAATTGAGCAGCCGTCAGTACATGGTGCCCGGCATCGTGGTGGTGCTGCTCACCCTGCTGCCGATGATGCTGTCGAGCATGAGCCTGGTGCGCGAGCAGGAGATCGGCACCCTGGAGCAGCTGATGGTCACGCCCCTGACCAAGTACCAGTTGCTGCTGGGCAAGCTGATCCCCTTTCTGGTGCTCTCCTGCGGGGAACTGGCCCTGGTGACGGCGGCGGCGGTGCGCTTCTTCCACATCGCCATGGCGGGCAGCTACGCGCTCTTGGCCGGCCTGGCCTTCGTGTACTTGTTCACCACCCTGGGGCTGGGCATCTTCGTCTCCACCGTGGCCCGCTCCCAGCAGCAGGCCATGTTCATCGCCTGGTTCTTCATGGTCTTCATGGTGTTGATGGGGGGCTTCTTCATCCCCATCGACAACATGCCCCCGCTGCTGCAAAAGCTCACCTACCTCAACCCCATGCGCTACTTCATGGCCATCACCCGCGACCTCTTCCAGAAGGGCTCCTCCCTCGAGCTGCTGCTGGGCGAGGCAGCGCCCATGGCTCTCTTCGGGGTGCTGATCTTCACCTTCAGCGTGGCGCGCTTCCGCAAGAGCGTGGGCTAGGTGGGCCGGGAATCAGCTCCCTTGCGGGAGGTCTCCGGCAATCGGAACTTCGGTATGGGCTTCCAGGTAGAGTTCTGCTTCGGCCAGTTTGGCCAGATCAGCCGGCAGTTCCAGGTCCAGGTAGATGGCCTTCCCAGGGTGGGCGTGGGCCAATACCTTATGCCTCCCTGGCTATGAACGGACGATGGCTTTCCACAACTGCATTGAACACCTGGCTCGGGCCAACATTCTCCACAAGGAAGCCTTGGCCCTTGACCACCATTTGACTTTTACGTAAATGCAAGGTATATAGAGGCACTCGAAAAGGCAAACTGCGCGAAAAGGCCAAACAGATTTTTGATAGTTGGGCTATGTTCTTCGCACAGTGGTTTTCGCAGTAACACAAGTCATTTAGAAAGGAGTGCATCGAATGTCGACCGCCAGCAGTGAGCAGAGAGAAATTACCGTCGGCATCGCCGGAGCGGCGGGTGATGGATTGGATAAAACGGGCGACACCCTGGCTCACACGGCCTCCCGTCTGGGATTACACGTCTACGCCTACAACAGCTACCAGTCGCTCATCCGGGGGGGGCACACCTGGCTGCGCCTCCGCATTGGCGAACAGAAGGTCACGAACCACGGGGACCATCTGAACGCGCTCATTGCCCTCAACGAGGACAGCCTGGAGCGGCACGCGCCTGAGGTGGAGCCGGGGGGCGTGATCCTGTTCAACAGCGACAAGCTCCGCTGCGACCCGTTTCTGGTGCGCGACGGCGTGCGGGTCCTGGAGGTGCCCTTTAAAACGCTGACCAAAGATCTGGGCAAGCTGCTGCCAGTGATGCAGAACACTGTGGTTCTGGGCGCGTTGATCCACGTCATCGGCCTCGAATTCGACGTCATGGCCGGCATGCTGGCCGACACCTTCGCGCACAAGGGGCCTCAGATCATCGAGCAGAACGTCGGCGTGGCGCGAGTCGGTTACGACTATGCCCGCCAGAACCTTGAACCGATGGGCTACACCTGGAGTTTTACGCGCACCCGCCTGCCCGTCCTCACCGGCAACACCGCCATGGCTATGGGCGCGGTGGCCGCCGGTTGCAAATTCTACGCGGCCTATCCGATGAGCCCTGCCTCCAGCATCCTGCACTGGTTCATGGCCCACGGCGAACGGTGCGGCGTGGCGGTCAAACAGGCGGAGGATGAGCTTGCCGTGGCCAACATGACCATCGGTGCAGGCCACGCCGGCGTGCGGGCCATGTGCGCCACGTCGGGCGGCGGATTTGCCCTGATGACCGAGGCGATCGGCATGGCCAGCATCCTCGAAGCGCCGGCGGTCTTCATCAACGTGCAGCGGGGTGGCCCCTCCACCGGGCTTCCGACCAAGACCGAGCAGGGTGACCTGAATCAGGTCTTCGGCGCTTCGCAGGGCGACTACCCTCGCATGATCGTGGCCCCCGTCAATCTGACCGACTGCTACTACATGACAGTCGAGGCCTTCAACATCGCCGAGAAGTTTCAGCTCCCGGTGATCATGATCTCCGACCTCCT
The DNA here is from genome assembly GCA_016187725.1 of Candidatus Latescibacterota bacterium. Classification (GTDB taxonomy): domain Bacteria; phylum Latescibacterota; class UBA2968; order UBA8231; family UBA8231; genus SICG01. The sequence continues at coordinate 5,622 of JACPJE010000114.1, read as the reverse complement.
GCTGGGACAGCACGTGGAGACGGTTGAGGCGGACGCCCTGAAGCCCGATGTGCCCATTGAACGGGGCGAGCTGATACGCGATGCGTCCGCTGCCTTGATGAGCGGTGGCTTCAAACGATACACCTTTACCCCCTCCGGGGTCTCCCCCCGGGTGCTGCCGGGCACCGAGGGGACCGCCTATGTGGCTGCCACCGACGATCACGACGAGACGGGCGTGCTGATCAGCGACGAGCACACCAATCCAGCGTTGCGCCGCAAGAGTCAAGAAAAGCGCATGCACAAGTTGAAGGGCGTGCTGGCGCAACTGCCGCCCCCCCGCCTTGAGGGCCCGGCTGACGCCGATGTCACCCTCATCGGCTGGGGGTCCACCTGGGGCGTGATCCACGAGGCCGCCAGCCAGTTGAACGAAATCGGTATTCGCGCCAACCACCTGCACATCAGGTATCTCTTCCCCTTCCACAACCGGGAGGTGCGTGAGATCCTGCAGGCCTGCCGGCGCACTGCCGTGGTGGAGTGCAACTACACCGGTCAATTCGCCCGCCACCTGCGGGCCGAAACGGGCTTCTCGGTCGACGACCTGATCCTGAAGTACAACGGAGAACCCTTTGAGCCGGGCGACATAGTCGAGCGCGTGAAGGCCATCCTCGAAGGCCGCCCGTACAATGGCCAGGTGGCGCAGGACGAGGCCCGCGAGATGGCCTACCACTACATCCGCGTCTACCTCCAGGAAGACGCCCGGCCCGTCCGCTTTGAGCAGATTTCGGAGGGCGGCTACAGCGAGCCGGTGTGGCAGGTCCAGATCGCAGCCCGGGAGGGGGGTAAGCCTCTCGGCAAACTGTTCATCGGCCTGGAGACCGGCTCTATTCACGAATGGCGTGCCGAGGCCGTTGGGGCATAAGAATCTATCCGAAAATTCCACATTCCCAATACTCCAATACCCCTGATAAGGAGTCTAGCCGATGGCAATCGCAGTCGAGAAACTGGAAGAGCTGACGCTCGGTACCTACGAAGGTCTGGTAGACCCGGATTGGTGCCCGGGCTGCGGCGACTTCGGCGTCCTGAAGTCACTGAAGATGGCGCTAGTGGAGTTGAGCATCCGGCCCCACGAAGTGCTCGTCGTGTCCGGCATCGGCTGTTCATCAAACCTGCCGGGGTTCATCCACGCCTACGGCGTTCACAGCCTGCACGGGCGTGCCCTGCCTGTGGCCACGGGCGCCAAGCTGGCCAACCACAACCTGCACGTGGTGATCACCGGGGGGGATGGGGATGGCTACGGCATCGGCATGGGCCACTTCATCCACGCCATGCGTCGCAACCTCGACCTGACCTACATTGTGATGAACAACCAGATCTACGGCCTGACCACCGGCCAGGCGTCGGCGACGACGATGAAAGGGGTGCGCACCCTGACCACGCCGCGGGGCAATGCTGAGCTGCCCATCAACCCCATCGCCCTGGGGATCGCCTCCGGCGCCACTTATGTGGCGCGCGGCTTCTCCGGCGACCCGACGCATCTGATGCAGCTGTTCGCCGGGGCCATCGCCCATCGCGGCTTCGCCCTGATAGACGTGTTCAGCCCGTGTGTCACCTTTAATAAGGTGAACACCTATCCCTGGTTTAAGGAGCGCCTCTACAGGCTGGAGGACGAGGCGGGCTACGATCCGGCCGAGGTGACGGCGGCTTTAGCGCGATCATACGAGTGGGGCGAGCGCATCCCGATGGGCCTCTTCTACAAGGATGAGCAGCCTATCTACGAGGACAGCGAGCCGGCGTTCAAGAATGGTCCGCTGGTCGATCAGCCCCTGGGCATGGACCGGGCGCTGTTCGACCAGCTGATGGCCGAGTTGATATAGGACGCCCCATCAAAGTTCAGAATGACCGGGGCCAGCCTCAACGCCGCGGGCACGCAGTTCATCGAGACCGAGATCAAGGCGCTGCTTGCCTCCTGAAGGCATGCCCCAAATAGCTTAAATGGGCCGGCCCCGTGCACCGGCCCGCCCACCTCCGTGGCTACCCAGCTCGCCGCTCTGTCCCGCCATTTTGAACCCGGCCCTAGTGTCGCAAAACAAGAGAAGGTCAACTGTCCAGTCTTTGTACAAAAAGAATGATAAATTGTTTATCAGTACTCCAAGTTGTTTATAGATAATATCTTATATCACTTTACCCCTCTATCCGGCAGTAGCATTGGTAAGTAGTTGGACAGTTTGCGGGTTAGACAGAGATGTTTGGGTCGGTGCTCTTCAGATGGCGAACAAGATTGAGGTGGTACCAAATAGGCGACTTAAAAACAGCAATTTGTCCAGTAAAATCCCCTGTTCGATCGCGCAATCCTCTACCCGAAAATCTATATGGCTGGATTTTGGCACGGCCATTGCAAAAGAAGAGCACAGCCATAGAGAGGTTGCCAGAAGGGTATGGACATCCTGGTGCAGGTAGGGCTGAGCGGTTTGGCGATGGGCTGCGTGTACGCCCTGGTGGCCCTGGGGTTTGTGCTGATCTACAAGGCCACCGAGGTCGTCAACTTCGCCCAGGGCGAGCTGATGATGGTGGGGGCGTACCTCTATTTTTCCCTGGTGGAATTCTTTGGGCTGCCGCCGATCTGGGCGTTCTTGGCCACGTTGCTGCTGGCCGGCCTCCTAGGCGGTCTCATCGAGCGGCTGGTCATCCATCCCCTGGTAGATGAACCCCCTTTCACCCTGGTCATGGTGACCATCGGCCTGGCTGCCGTGCTGCGCGCAGCCACTGGCATGATCTGGTCGCACGACACCCGCGTCTTCCCTTCACCCATTCCCGATCATCCCGTGCATCTGGGGGAGGCGGTCATTCCCCTGGTGGATGTGTGGACCGTGGGTGTGACCCTGGCCCTGAGCCTGCTGCTCTTCCTCTTCTTCCGCTGCACCCACCTGGGCATGGCCATGCGCGCCCTGGCCCAGAACCGCTACGCGGCGCAGTTGATGGGCATCCCTGTGCCTCTGCTCTTCACCCTGACCTGGGCCCTGGCCGCGGCGGTGGCGGCCGTGGGCGGGATGCTCCTGGCCGACATCAGTTATCTGCACACCAATATGGGCTTTATCGGCTTGAGGGCCTTTCCGGCGGTGGTACTGGGTGGGCTGGAGAGTATCCCCGGCGCGTTGTTGGGCGGGGTGATCATCGGCCTGGTGGAGAGCTTCTCCGGGGTCTACCTGGACCCGATCCTGGGCGGAGGCACCAAGGAGATCGTGGCCTTTGTTGTCCTGTTGGTGGTGCTGCTGGTCCGTCCCACCGGGCTCTTTGGCCTGCCCGATGTGAAGAGGGTCTGAGCCGTGAGCAAGTACCGGGATCTGGTCATCTCCTATGACGAAGACCTGCAGCTCTTCCGCACCGGGGTGAAAAGGTGCTGGTTTGGGGTGTTGGTCGTGGGGCTGGCGGCCGCACCCTGGGCAGGAGCGGCGCTGGGCGGCAATTACGCAGTCTACTTGCTCAACCTGACCGGCATCGCGGTGATCGTGGCCCTGGGGTTGAATCTGTTGATCGGCTCAACGGGACTGGTCTCCCTGGGACACGCCGCGTTCCTGGCGGTGGGCGCGTACACCGCTGGCGTCCTGGCGAACCGGTTGGGCTTTCCTTTCTGGATGACTCTGACCCTGTCCGGCATTTTCACCGGTGGGATTGGGGTGATCGTCGGCCTGCCGGCCCTGCGGCTCAAGGGTCTGTACCTGGGCCTGGCCACCCTGGCCTTTCAGTTTGTCACCGAGCACCTGATCCTGCACTGGGAGGGCCTGACTGGCGGGGCCAATGGCATGGCGGTGCCCAGGCCGGCCCTGGGGGAGTTCACCTTTGGCACCGACCTGCGCTTCTACTACCTCACCGCGCCCCTGGCCCTGCTCCTGGGGCTGGGGATAGCCAATCTGCAGCGCTCGCGTTTTGGCCGCGCCCTGGTGGCCATCCGCGACAGCGACGTGGCTGCCGAGGCGGTGGGGGTGGATCTGGCGCGGTACAAGACCCTGGCCTTTGGGGTGAGCGCGGCGTACGCGGGAGTAGCTGGCAGTCTCTTCGCCCACTACCTAGGGTACATCGGTCCGGACCACTTCACGGTGCTGCTCTCGGTGGAGTACCTCACCATGGTCATCATGGGCGGGATGGGATCGATCCTCGGATCGGTCCTGGGCGCGATACTCGCGACCCTGCTGCCCGAAGGGCTGCGGCTGGCAGAGGGCGCGCTGCGCCAGTCCTATCCCTCGCTGGTCTTCCCGGACTTGCGGGCGCTGGTGATGGGTCTGGTGCTGATCCTGTTCATCGTCTTTGAGCCAGAGGGACTGGCCGGCCTCTGGCGGCGGGTGCGGGAGTACTGGCAGGAATGGCCTTTCAGCAAGAGATGACCCCCCTCGGTCCCCCCGTAAACGGGGGGAAGAACTCCCTCCCTGCTTGCGGGGAGGGCTGGGGAGGGGTAGCAGTGAATAAACCACGAGGAGGATGTTGCCATGAACAAGCTGCTCGTAGTGCTCGCGCTGATCTCCACCGGGTTTGCCTGGAGTTTTGCCGAAGAAGTCCCCGGGGTGACCGACTCGACGATCCGGGTCGGGATGATCACGGACCTGACCGGCCCCCTGGCCTTTGTGGGTCAGGAGGCCAGCGCCGGGGCCCGGCTCTACCTCGATCAGGTCAACGAACAGGGCGGGGTGTATGGACGCAAGATAGACTTGATCGTCGAGGACGACGGGTACCAGCCGCCGCGCACCATCGCCGCTTTCCGCAAGCTGGTGGACCAGGACCGGGTCTTCTGTTTCGCGGGTAGCATGGGATCTTCGACCACCACGGCGACCTTTCCATTTATAGAACGCGAGCGCATCCCGCTGATAGCGCCACTGACCTTCGCCAGCGCCATGCACACCCCGCCCAAGCAGTACCTCTTCGCCATGGACCCTTCTTACAACATCCAGGCGTGGATCATCGTGAAATATCTCCTTGAGGTCGAGAAGGCCCAGTCGCCCAGGCTGGCCGTGCTCTACCAGGATGACGACTACGGCCAGGATGGATTGAAGGGGTTGCGCGAGGCCGCAGCGCACTACAACCTGCCCATCGTGGCTGAGGAGAGCTACAAGAAGGGCGCTGTGGACTTCAGCACCCAGATATTCAATCTGAGGAAAGCAGATCCCACCCACGTGGTCCTGTGGACGGTGTACCGAGAGGCGGCTGCGGTCCTCAAGGAAGCGCGGATGGCAGACTGGCATCCCCAGTTTATCGGCGGGCTACCGATTGCAGATGACAAGACCCTGGAGCTGGCCGGAACAGACGCAGAGGGGCTCCTGGCCCTGCAGATCATAGATTTCCAGAGCCAGGACGAGCTGATGAAGCAGTACCGCGAACTGCTGAAAAAGCACGCTCCAGATCATCGACTCAGCCTCTATCACGCCGGTGACTTTTGGTCTGCACAGGCTCTGGTGGAAGGGCTCGAACGCGCGGGAAGGGATCTGACCCGGGAGAAGTTGGTCGAGGCCATGGAGAGCTTCAAAGGGTGGGATGGTTCCATCGGCCCGCCCCTGAGCTATGGCCCCAATCTGCGCGGCGGCAAGAACACCTCTGCCTTCCTGGTCCGGGCAGACGTGGCGAACAAGACCTTTGTGCGGGCCACGGACTGGATCC
>JACPJE010000113.1 GCA_016187725.1 Candidatus Latescibacterota bacterium | reverse complement strand
GGAAGACCTTGAAAGCGATCTTGAGATAGTTTTTCAACATAGCTGGCCTCAGTTCACCTGCCGGCCATCGAACAAGCGCACGATCCGCCCGGTCCGCCCGGCCAATTGCTGATCGTGGGTGACCATCACCACCGTGGTGCCTTCCTGATTCAAACCCTCCAGGATCTTCATGATCTCCCCGCCCATCTGGCTGTCCAGGTTGCCCGTGGGCTCGTCCGCCAGCAGCAGCTTGGGTTTGCCCACGATGGCCCTGGCGATGGCCACCCGCTGCTGCTGCCCGCCCGACAACTGCGAGGGGAAATGGTGGACCCGCGAACTCAGCCCCCCCCGCTCCAGCGCCGCCAGCGCCAGTTGCCGGCGCTCCTTCCCAGCCATCCCCTGCCGGTAGAGCAGGGGGATCTCGACGTTGTCTACCACGTTCAGGTCGCTGATCAGGTGGAAGGTCTGGAAGATGAAACCGATCTGCTCGTTGCGGATACGGGCCAGGTACTTGTCCGCGTAGGAATCGACGCGCTGACCACCGAGGACCACGCTGCCCTGGGTGGGCGCGTCCAGGAGCCCCATGACATTTAGCAAGGTGCTCTTGCCGCACCCCGACGGCCCCATCACTGAGATGAACTCCCCCTGCTCCACCCGCAGGTTGATATTGCTCAGCGCCAGGGTCTCGATCTTTTCGGTGCGGTAGACCTTCTCGACACTCTCCAACTGAATCATGGCTGCCTCCTATTTGATTGCCACCTTGTCCATGTGGATGTAATCCTTCACCTCCGAGATCACCACCTCGTCCCCTTCCATCAGCCCTTCGAGCACTTCGCAATAATCGAAGCTGGAGATCCCCAGCCGGATCGGCGTCTTGAATGCGACATCCCCCCGCACCACGAACACCGGCAACTCTCCGGCTCCGCCCCCCGTGAGGGCCGGCCCTTTTTTCAGCCGCAGGACCCGTTCCCGCTCTTCCAGCACAAGGTACACCTCCACCCGCCGGTTGGGCCTGAGCAGGGGGTGGGCCCGGTCCTCCAGTTCCACCTCCAGGTTGACAATGCCGTTCTCGATGGTGGGCAGCACGCGGCTGACCATCCCGCGCAGATAGGTATCCTCGTCGAGCTTCACCTTCACCGGCAGTCCGATCGCCACCCGGCCGGCGTGCACCTCCGAGATCGTGGCATCCACCCGAAAGGAACTCAGGTCCGCCATCCGCGCGATCACCTCCCCCTGTCCCACTGCAGCTCCCTCCTGGGGGACCACCCAGGTGAGAACCCCTTCCCGGTCCGCCCGAATCTCCAAGGAACTCAGGTCCGCCATCCGCGCGATCACCTCCCCCTGTCCCACTGCAGCTCCCTCCTGGGGGACCACCCAGGTGAGAACCCCTTCCCGGTCCGCCCGAATCTCCGCCTGTTCCAGCCGGCGCCGGGCCTCTTCCTGCTCCCTCTGGAGGATCTTCGCCTCCAGCGCCAGGCCCTCGATCTGGGCCTGGGTGGATGCTTCCTCGTCCTTTTTCTCTCCCTCGATCTGCGCCAACTCGATGGCTGCCCGTTCCGCGGCGAGCCTGGCCTGACGCGCATCGTCCTTGGCGACCACCCCCGACGCCTGGAGCTGCTGGTACTGCTGGGACCTGAGCTGGAGATTCTGGAGTTCCAGGTGCTTGATCTGCCACCGGGTGTCCTGGTCCCTCAACCTCCGCTCCAGATCCAGTTTCAGGCGCACCTGCTGGTTGTCCTTGAGGGCGAGTTCCTCGCCCAGCTTTTCCACCGCCAGCACGGCCTGGCTCAGATCCAACTCGACGATGGGTTGCCCCTTCCTGAGCAGAACGCCGGGCCGCTCCAGGATGCGGACCACCCGGCTGGGGATCGGGCTGGAGATGAGCTGTTCGAACTCGGGGACCACAATGCCGGAGGCCGTGATCGTCGCCTCGACCGGGCCGACCTCCACCTTCGCGGTGCGGATGCGCTGCCGGTCCAAGGAGGGTCTGATCCACCCAGGCAGGTACACGAAGAGCGCCACCAGCAGGATCGCTCCCAGGACGGCGACGGTTCCCCTCCTGATCCATTGTCTCCGCCTGAAGCGCGGATCTAGCGGCCGGTCCATATCCATACTCTCCTCCTGCGCTGCTGCAAAGAGCTTGCCACTGGATTATTGGGGGGGGAATCTCATGGAATAGCCCGGCGACTGTCCGCTTCTGAACACTGCCCGCCCGTTTATGGACACTACACTGCGGCGGGGAGATGACCCTGTAGGCTTTTCCCGGGGAGTGGTCGGGAAGGGAAGGACGCGGGAGGGGTTGAGGGGAGAGCGGAGCCAGAGCGAGCAGGGCGCAACGCCCCAACGTATGGGGCGTTGCGGGGGCTGGGCGGCGGGGCAGCGAGCGGTAGCGAGCAGGGTGGGAAGTCCGCGCCTTGGGAAAAGCCGGAATGGGTCGCTCCCCGACGCCTTGTCCTAGCATTGGGTTTGACGTATAGTCTGGAAGAACCCAGAATTGCGAGGAGAGAATGGCGAAACTCCCACTGGTAGCAACTGCACCGAGCACCACCTGGACCGAACACTCGGGCTGGCAACTCCCTGCCCACTATGGCGATCCCGAGGCGGAGTACCGGGCCGGCCATCAGGGCGCTGTCCTGCGCGACGCCTCCCACTGGAGCCGGCTGCGCTTTGCGGGCCGGGATCACCTGGACTTTCTGCACCGCATGACCACCAATCATTTTCGCGGCCTGCAGGAGGGCGCCGGTCTGGAGGCGGTGTTCACCGACAACCGCGGCCGCATCCTCGAAGTGGGGGTCTTCTACCGGGCCGGCGAAACCACCCTGGCCGTGCTCAGCCCAGGCGGCCGGCAGACCATCCCTGCCTGGCTCGACCGCTACATCTTCGCCGAACAGATCGCCATCCAGGATCTCACTCTCGAAACCGGAATGCTCGAAGTGACCGGACCACAGGCAGCGGCCCTGGTCGCCCAAACCCTGGGCAAGAACCTGAACTCAGTGACCGATCATCACCTGCTGAACGATCCCCACGCCGAGGGTGTCTGGCAGGCGCGCCTGGACCGCTTCGGCCATGCGGGCCTGCGCGCCATGGGACCGGCGGCGAAGCTCGTTGAATTGTGGGGAGAATTGAGGGCTGGAGGCGCGCAGCCCCTGGGCGAAGAAGCGTGGGAAATCCTGCGCGTCGAAGCTGGCCTGCCCCTGCAGGGGCGGGAGCTGGGCGAGGAGCACAATCCCTGGGAGGCCAACCTGGGCCGCGCCATCCACATGGACAAGGGCTGCTACATCGGCCAGGAGGTCATCGCCCGCCTGGACACCTACGCCAAGGTCAAGCAGCGCCTGATGGGCCTCGAACTGCCCGAGGGGCGGCTGCCGGCTGCCGGGACGCTCTTGCGGGCGGGAACCTCCGAAGCCGGCCACCTCACCTCCGCTGTCCGAATACCTGGGCAGCAGGGGGGCATCGCCCTGGCCTACGTGCGGCGGGAGCACTGGCAGCCCGGCACCCTGCTCCAGCTCGAAGGCTGCGCCCAGCCCGTCCCCGTGGTCCAACTGCCCGGCACATGAACCACCGCAAGATCATCCACGTGGACATGGATGCCTTCTACGCCGCGGTGGAGCAGCGCGACAATCCGGCGCTGCAGGGCCGGCCCGTGGTGGTGGGCGGCGACCCGCGCGAGCGCAGCGTGGTGGCCGCGGCCTCGTACGAGGCCCGCCGCTTCGGCGTGCACTCGGCCATGCCCATGAAGACCGCCCTGCGCCTCTGCCCCCAGGCCCTGCGCGTCCCCCCCGACTTCGACAAGTACCGCCGCGTCTCCACCCAGATCCATGAGATTTTTCACGAGTACACCGACCTAGTCGAGCCCGTCGCCTTTGACGAGGCCTATCTCGACGTCACCTACAACAAGCAGGACATCCCCTTCGGCCACCGCGTGGCCCGCATGCTCAAGGCCCAGATCCGCCGCAGCCTGGGGCTCACTGCCTCGGCCGGGGTGGCGCCCAACAAGTTCCTGGCCAAGATCGCCTCTGATCTGCAGAAACCCGACGGGTTGGTGGTGGTCATGCCAGACCAGGTGCAGGACTTCCTGCGCCCCCTGCCCGTGGAGAAGATCCCCGGGGTGGGCCAGGTCACCCGCCAGCAATTGCTGGAGATGGAGATCCACACCATCGGCGAGCTGGCCCAGCTGCCCCTGGCCCAACTGGTCCGGCGCTTTGGCAAGCGGGGCGCCTATCTGTGGGAACTGGCCCAGGGCCGCGACGAGGCGCCGGTGGACCCTTCCTGGGAGCCGCAGCAGCTCAGCCAGGAGACCACCTTTGCCGTGGATGTGTACGAGCGGGAGGAGATGCGCGCCGCCCTGAAGGAACTGGCCGAGGAACTCAGCGGCCGGCTGCGCCGCCGCCGGCTGCGGGGCCGCTCCGTCACCCTCAAGGTGCGCTACCCTGATTTCCAGACCATCACCCGCTCCCAGACCCAGAGCGCCTATCTGGACCAGGCAGAATCCATTCTGGAACGGGCGATGGAACTGTTGGCCCGCACCGAAGCCGAAGCCCGGGGCGTGCGCCTCTTGGGGGTGGGGGTAGCGGGTTTCGAAGAGGAAGAGGTGGTGCAGTTGGACCTGTTTGCCGAGGAGGAAGAGCACAAAAGCTAGTGTTGCCTTCCTCTTCACCCCATCGCGCAGGCCCCGGGCCCGTCTGGATGGCCGCAGCTGCCGCAGGGCCCTGCGGGCAGCCCCTGGGACTTGGGCGCGGCCACCGCTACGGCAAAGCCGGAGAGCTTCTTCTCCAGCTCGGCGCTGTCGCACGAAGGACAGCGGGGCTGGCTGGCGCCCTGGACCAACTCCTCGAATTCCCGATCGCATTCCTTGCAGACAAACTCGAAGATCGGCATGATCGCTCCCCGCGTTACGCTGCCACCACCGGCAGCACCGAGCCCCCGTAGGGCAGGGACAGCACCCGCGCCTGCGGCCCGATCTGGTCCAGCGCAGCTTTCAGAGCCTCGTCCAGATCGACAAAGGGCACCAGCCCGCTGCCGGCCAGCACCCCTTCCTCCAATCCAGAGACCAGGTAGACCGCCGCCCGTTTGAGCACCGCGGCGATGGCCGCGGCCTTGTGCCCGCCCAGCACGAATTCCCGCTGGATCTTCTCCAGCACCCGGTCCGGCTGGCCGGCCTCGCGCAGCCAACTCTCAAAAGTCTTGCCCCCCAGCCCCTCGACGCACTCGGCCACCCAGATGATCACCCCGCCCGGGCGCACCGCGTGCATTGCGTTGTCGAGGGCCTTCTGCGCCTGGTACATGTTGATATCCTTTGGATAACCCCCGGCGCTGACCACCACCACCTCGGCCAGCTGGGGGATGGGCACCGAGCCGCGCTGGGCCACCAGCTCGCAGCCCTGGCGGTGGGCCTGGTCCACATGACCAGCCACGGCCCCGGTGATGCGGTGGTGCCCATCGACTACCACATTGAGGATAAAATCCCCCCCTAACATGGCCGCCCCCTCCTCGAGGTCGGCGCGCACCGGATTGCCTTCGAGCTTGCCAGCCACCGCCCCTGGCTGCACCATCAGCGCGTGGTTGGCGTTCACCGTGGCCCTGGAGGCGCAGCCGGGCAGCAGGGCCTTGGCCCCCCCGGAAAAGCCGGCGAAGTAGTGGAACTCGAGGTTGCCCAGGCAGACCCGCAGGTCAGCCTCCACCAGCGGCCGGAAGAACTCCACCGGGGTGCCGCGGCTGGTCATTCCCAGGCGCACCACTTGTTCGGGATCGTGGTTGAGCACCCGCACCCGGCGGCACACCTCGGCCCCCAGCAGCTCCTCTAGTTCGGCTGGGGTCTGCGCCCGGTGCAGCCCCAGGGCCACGATCACGGTGATATCCGCGTCGGGCACCCCAGCCGCATTCAACTCGGCCAGGACGGACGGCAGCAGCTTATGCGAAGGGCAGGGCCGGGTCAGGTCGCTGGTGACGATGGCCACCTTTTGCCCGGGCCTGGCCAGCTCGCGCAGACGCGCTGTGCCGATGGGGTGCTCCAGAGCCTGGCGCAAAAGCTGCTGCTCGTCATCGGCGGCCTCCTCTTCCTGGGGCAGAAAGGTCCCCAGGAAGCTGGCCTCGGGCACCTGGCCGTGCAATTCGGCGTGACCGTAAGGCACAGAAATACGCACGCTGGCCATCCTCTGCTCCCTCTACTGGTGCAGGGCCTGCTGGTACAGCCCCACGCTGTAGAACTCGTACGAAGCCGCCTTGTCGGGGAAGTCCATCACATGTACCGTGAACCGGGCCGGCACCCCGCAGCCGGGCATATGATCCCTGAAGAATCCGCTGTACGCCTCGGCGTATTCCTTGTAGAGGCGCTGCTGCTCGGCGGCAAAACCCTGCGGGTCCACCAGCGGGTTGGGCGCCTTGGGCTGGGCGGCAAAGGCGTGCACCTCGACGAAGTCGATCTCACCGATCGAGTCGCAGATTCCCGCTTCCTGCAGCCATTTCTCCCAGCAGCGGAAGACCAGTTCCACCTCGATGGAGGGCTTCATGGTGACCAGTTCCGCGCGCTCCAGGACGCCCTTGGCCGAATGCCCCCCGGTGAGGCCGGCAAAATAGATCTTCAGATCTCCCTTGTCCAGCTCCTCGGTGACCAGGGCGGAGAGGGTGGGGTGATCCCCTCCATAATAGTAAGTCAGACGACCCCGCTTCCTCACGTTGAAGGCCATCACTTCCTCCTTTGCGCGTTCACAATGCTTCGGCCAGGATCTCGGCCCAGTGCCGGACCCGGCGGCCGGTGGCCTCGGCGATCTGGTGCCGGCACGAGGTGCCCACCGCGGCGATCTCCACCTCGGGGCCGGCTTCCCGGACCACCTTGAAGAGCCGCTCCTCGCCCACCTTCATCGAGATTTCGTAGTGTTCCTTTTCGTAGCCAAAACTGCCGGCCATGCCGCAGCAGCCCGACTGGATCTCGCTCACCTCGAAGCCGGGGGCCAGGCGCAGCACCTCCAGGGTGGCCCCGGTGCCCACCAGGGCCTTCTGCTGGCAATGCCCGTGTACCAGCACCTGGCGCTGCACCGGGGTGAACTCGATCCCCAGCTCCTTTTTGCGCGCCAGCCCAGCGAGAAACTCCTCGAGCATATAGACATTGTCTGCCACCTGCTGGGCGCGCGGATCGGCCACCAGATCGAGGTAATCGTCGCGGAAGCTGAGCATGCAGCTGGGCTCGATGCCGACGATGGGCCAGCCCTTTTCCACGTAGGGGGCCAGCAGCGCCACGTTCTGCCTGGCCCGCTCCTTGGCCTGGGCTAGGAACCCCTTGGAGATCAGGGGCCGGCCACAGCAGAGCTGCGGGGCGGGCAGCACCACCGTGAAACCGGCCCGCTCCAAGAGGGCCGTGGCCGCCACGCCGATCTGTGGGTCGTTGTATTCGAGGAAGGTGTCGTTGAAGAGCACCACGGTGCCGCGCTCCCCCGCCGGAGGGGCGGGGCGGCCGTTGAACCACTGGGAGAAGGTCTGGGAGGCCAGGGGCGGCAGCTGGCGCCGCCGGTCGATACCCAGCCGGTCCAGGGCCCAGCGGCTCAGGCTGCTGCCCATCAGCCAGTTGGCCAGCGCGGCCACTGGCGAGGCCAGCCGGTTGAAGCGGTCGATCTTGGCGAAGAGATGGGAGCGCAGCGGGTACCCGTGCTCCCCGTAGTAGTGGGCCAGGAACTCGTACTTGAGCTTGGCCATGTCCACGTTGGAGGGGCATTCGCCCTTGCAGGCCTTGCACTCCAGGCACAGGTCCATGACCTCGAAGAGCTGCCTGCTCCGCAGCCCTTCGCCGTCGAGGCGGCCGGCCAGGGCGGCCCGCAGGGCATTGGCCCGCCCCCGGGTGGAGTGTTCCTCTTCGAGGGTGGCCATGTACGAGGGGCACATGGTGCCCACCATCTTCTTGCGGCAGTGCCCCACCCCGGAGCACAGTTCCACTGCCTGCTGCAGGCCGCCCTCGCGGTCGAAACTGAAATAGGTCTGGATCTTGGCGCTGCGGTAATCCGGACCGTAGCGCAGATTCTCGTCCATGCGCGGGGCGCGCACGATCTTGCCCGGGTTCATCAGGCCGGCCGGGTCAAAGGCGTCCTTGACCTGGGTGAAGGCCTCCACCAGCCGGCGGCCGAACATCTTCTCGATCCACTCGCTGCGCGCCAGGCCGTCTCCGTGTTCAGCGGACATCGCCCCGCCGTACTCCTTGGCCATGTCGCTCATGCGGTCTTCCAGGGCGCGCAGGGTGGCCATGCCCTGGGGGGTCTTGAGATTGAGCACCGGGCGGATGTGCAACACCCCCACGCTGGCGTGCCCATAGTATTCGGCGACCACCCGGTGTTCGGCCATCAGCGCCTGCACCCGCCGCACGTACTCGGGGAGTTTTTCCACCGGCACGCAGGTGTCCTCCACTCCGGGACTGGGCTTGGCGTCCCCCTTCATGCCCATCAACAACCCCAGCCCCGCCTTGCGCAGCTCCCACATGTTCTTCTGGGCGGCCGGACTCAACGCCTGGACATAGGCATAACCCAGACCGCGTTGCCGCAGGCGCTGCTCCAACTCTTCGACCTGGACGCGCAGCTGCGTTTCCTCCTCGCCGAAGTATTCGACAAAGAGCAGGGCCTGGGGATCGCCCTGCAGAAAACTGCGCCGCCGGGCGTGCTCGATGGAGCCCTCGGTCAAGTCGAGGAGGATCTTGTCCACCAGTTCGACGGCGGCCGGCCCGGTCTGGAGGATTTCGAGATTGGCCACCATGGCCTCGTCGAGGCCGGCGAAATGGCAGGCCAGCACCGCGGTCTTCTCCGGGGCCTCCACCAGCCGCAGCTTGGCCTCGACCACCACGCACAGGGTGCCCTCCGAGCCCACGGCGATCTTGCTCAGGTCGAAGGGCGCTCCCGGTTCAATCAGTTCGTCGAGGTTGTAACCCGACACCCGCCGCATGACCTTGGGGAAACGCTTGCCTATCTCTTCGCGGTGCTCCTGGACGATGCGCCGCACCTGCCGGTAGATCTGGCCCTCCAATCCGGGCAGCCCTGCCTTGAGTCGGTACCCCTCCTCGTCCACCGGACCCAACCGCACCTGGCTGCCGTCGGCCAGCACCACCTGGAGTTCGAGCACGTGGTCCACGGTCTTGCCGTAGAGGATGGAATGGCTCCCGCTCGAATTATTGCCGATCATCCCGCCGATATTGGCCCTGCTGCTGGTGGCCACGTCCGGCCCCAGCATCAGGCCGCGCGGCTTGAGCTGGGCGTTGAGTTCGTCCAGCACCACCCCCGGCTGAACCCGCACCCAGCGCTCGGTCTCATCGAGTTCCAGGACGCGGTTCATGCGCTTGGACAGATCCAGGTGCAGGGCTCGCCCCACGCTCTGGCCCGCCAAGCTGGTACCCCCGCCCCGGGGCAGGACCGGCACGCCGAAACGGGCGGCCACCTCTACGGCGGCGGCGACGTCCTCCGCATCCTCGGGTATCACCACCCCTTCGGGTTCCAACTCATAGATGCTGGCATCCGTCCGGTACAGCATCCGCGAAACCGGGTCGAAACGCACCTCGCCTTTGAGGCGCTGCCGGAGGGCGCTGATCAGTTCGCTTTGATCGAATTGCAAGGATTCTTCCCCGGGCTCAGTGTAGGCGAAAAAAACTAAGCAACAGCCCCTGCGGCAGCCAGGGCGGACCCCTTAAAGCCCCTGGGCACTGTTTTGAGCCCAGCGCTCAAAAAACGCAAGATCTAGGTTGACAATTTTATTTTCCCCAATATATTGGGATACGCGCCACGTGGCTTGCGCGCAAGAAGGGGGCTTCCGGGACTAAGGGGAGATCGCGGAAGTCCCCAACTTTTACCTTCCCGCCCTGCTGGATACCCGCCATGGATGCGTTCACCTCTGTCCAGATCTACAACCAGACCTACCGCCTGAGCAGCGACCAGGCCAATACCCAGTCCATCAGGCAGGCGGCTGCCTATCTGGACAAGAAGATACGCGAGGCCGCTTCGCTGACCGGCCACCGCCCCCTCCTCGACCTGGCCGTGCTGGCGGCCATGGAGATCGCCGAGGAGGTCCTGAAGGAGCGCCGCAAAAAAGAGACCCTGCTGAGCGAGGCCGACCGCCGCATCAGCAATTTCACCCGCCGCCTCGAAGACCAGGGCGGGGATCTGCCCGCTGCCGGCGCCCCCCCCCCGCCCCCCACCTCGCGTTTCTGAGCCCCAAAAAAAGGGCGCCCCAGGAATCCTGGAGCGCCCTTGCTCTTCCTGCCGCGGTCGGTTCAGAGCGGGCGGAGGATGATGGACATTTCGCGTCCCTCCATGCGTGCAGCCTGATCCAGGGCCGCCACGTCCTCCACCTTTTTCGAAACATCCTGGAGGATTTCCCGGCCCCGGTCCTGATAGGCCATCTGGCGCCCGCGAAAGCGCACGCTGACCTTGACCCGGTTGCCCTTGCCGATGAACTCGCGTATATGGCCGAGGCGGTATTCGAGGTCGTGAGGGGAGATGTTCACCGAATCGATGCGGATCCCCTTCATCTGCACCTGGTGCTGTTTCTTGCGCGCCTCCTTGGCCTTTTTCTCCTTGTCGTAGAGGAATTTGCCGTAGTCGATGATGCGGCAGACCGGCGGCTTGGCATCGGGGGCGATTTCGACCAAGTCCAGCCCCTGGGTCTCGGCCATTTCCTGGGCTTTCCTGGTCTCCACGATCCCCAGTTGCTCGCCGGTGCTGCCGATCAGGCGGATCTGGGGCACGCGGATGGTCTCGTTGACCCTGGTCGAAGACGTTTGCTGTTTGACGATAATCGCTACCTCCTGTTAAAAAAGGGTTGAATTTTGAGCGTCACGCCCTTAAATATAACGAAGCACACAAAGATATAAAATACTACATAACCCCCCCGGCCGAAAGGATGAGGATGTCCCGCACCTTCGATGTGTACGGCGTGGGTCACGCGCTGGTGGATATCCAGTACTCGATCGCGCCCGAGCGCCTCGGGCAGCTGGGCATCCGCAAGGGCGTGATGACCCTCATCGACGAGGCCCAGCAGGAGGCCCTGCTCCAGGCCCTGAAGGGAGAGCGATCCGTGGCCCAGGCCTCGGGGGGGTCGGCGGCCAACACCGTGATCGGCGTGGCCGGCTTTGGCGGCACCGCCTACTACACCTGCCTGCTGGGCCGGGACGAGTGGGGGGATTTCTACCACCGGGACCTGGAAAAAGCCGGGGTCAAGAGCAATCCGGGGATGCGCGGTTCGGGCCCCACCGGCAAGTGCGTGGTGCTCATCACCCCCGATGCCGACCGCACCCTGAACACCTTTCTGGGGGTCAGCAGCCAACTGGACCCGGAGCATTTGGAAGTGGCCCTCATCCAGGACAGCACGTATCTGTACCTCGAGGGGTACCTGGTCAGTTCTGAAAACGGGCTTGCCACCTGCCTGCGCGCCCAGCAGATCGGCAGGCAGGCTAGCACCCGCGTCTCCCTCACCCTGAGCGACCCGGCCATGGTCGAGCACTTCAGGGGGCGTTTCGAAGAACTGGTGGCCGGCGGGGTGGACCTGCTCTTCTGCAACGAGGAGGAAGCGCGCGCCTTCACCAGCGCCACTGACCGCCAGACCGCCGCCCAAGCCCTGGCCCGGCGCGCCCCTGCCGGCTGCATCACCTGCGGCGAGGACGGGGCCCTGATCTTCCAGGAAGGCCGCTGCACCCTGGTCCCCGGGGTGAAAGCCAGGGCTGTGGACACCACCGGGGCCGGCGACCTCTTCGCCGGGGGCGTGCTCTTCGGCCTTGCCAGGGGCTATTCCCTGGCACGGGCCGCCCGACTGGGCAATTGCGCAGCCGCCCAGGTGGTGGCCCGCTACGGACCGCGCCTGGACCCTTCCCTCAGAGGAGAGCTAGACCAGATCCTGTCCACCCCTTGACCCCCTTCAGGAGCACGCGATGAAAATCCTGGTCCACTTTCCCTTCGAGCCCCAGCAACTGGAAGCCCTGCGCCGGCTGGCCGGACAGCAGGGGCACGAACTGCTCCACGCCGACGACGAAGCCGCCGCCCTGCAGGCCGCCCCCCAGATCGAGGTGCTGCTGGGCCACTTCCTCCCTTCGGTGTGCGCCGCCGCCCCGCAGCTGCGCTGGATCCAGTCCTTCAGCGCCGGTATGGACAAATTCCTCTTTCCCGAGATCGTCGCCCGGGAGGAGGTGGTGATCACCAACATGGCCGGCCTCTACGCCAGCCAAGGGGGCGAACACGCCTGGGCCCTGCTCCTGGCCCTCTGCCGCGGCCTGCACCGGGCGGTGCGCATCCAGGACCAGAAGCAATGGCGGGGCGGGCCGGTGGTCGAACTGACCGGCAGCACCATGGGCATCATCGGCATGGGGGGCTTTGGCCTGGAGATCCTCAAGCGGGCCCGCGGGTACGACCTGGAGGTGCTGGCCCTCGACCCGGTGCGCCGGGAGAAACCCGAGGAGGTGGCTGAACTCAACCCGCCCACCGAGGAGCACCTGCACGACCTGCTCAAGCGCTCCGATGCGGTGATGATCGCCTGCCCGCGCGTTCCGGAGACCTACCACCTCATCGGCCCAGCCCAGTTCGCCTGCATGAAACCCTCGGCCTATCTGGTCAACGTCACCCGCGGGGGCATCATCGACGAACCGGCCCTGGTGCAGGCCCTGAAGGAAGGCCGCCTGGCCGGCGCCGGGCTGGATGTCTGCGAGCAGGAACCCCTGCCCGCTGGCAGCCCCTTGTGGGAGGCGCCCAATCTGATCCTCACCCCCCACCAGGCCGGCGCCTCCCAGCACCGGCCGCGCAAGACCTTCGAGTTCTTCCGCGAGAACCTGAGCCGCTACCTGAACGGCCAACCCCTGCTCAACGTGGTGGACAAGAAGCGGGGGTTCTAATAACCCAGCCCCCGCAGGTATTCCCGCATCCTCCTGCTGCGCCTGGCTTCGCTGATCGGGTCTTCCTGCCCTGGGATAGGGTTTCCCGGGCAACTGGTCACCCAGCGCGAAAAACCCCGCTGGTCCAGGGCCTTGAGAATGGCCGGAAAATTCAGGCTGGCCGCCTGCCCCACGTCGCACCACACCGGCAGGTAGGTGCCGTCCGCAGCCCGCGTGGTGGAGGCGTAATCCTGCAGGTGGATGTAGTTGAGCTGGGGCCAGAAATCCGCGATCGAAGCCACCGGGTCGTAGCCCCACAGGTAGGCGTGCGACACGTCGATGCACAATCTGGCCTTCTTCAGCAAGCCCATGTACCGCTTCCAGTCCTCGGCCGAATCCACCAGCAGATTGGTGTGGATGTGGTAGCTCAGCTCCAGCCCGAACTGGGCGGCGTACTCGGCCCACTGCTCGGCCCCCTCGGCAGCGGCCTGCAGATCCCCCGCACTGACCGGCCGGTCCTTGGGTTTGCCCCCGTTCATGAACATGAAGCAGTCCACCCCCACCGCGGCGGCGTATTCCATGCGGCGCTTGTTGCGCTCCACGTGCGCCCAGTCACGCTGGTCGGGCGAACCGCTGGCGGTGTACACCACCATCGGCATGCCCGCATCGGCGCACACCCGCCGCAGCCGCTCCGGCGGTCCCAGCCAGTCCAGGGGCAGGCGCCCCTCCCATCCTTCCCAGCCGGCCTTCTTCAACTCCTCCAGGGCCGGTTCCAGGTCCGGGGTCTGCCAGCGCAGGGCGCAGTAACTCATCTTGAGGGCCATCTCTTCTCTCCTCGGTCTAGAGACGCCAGTAGCGTACGCATTTCCGCTCCTCCCGACAACACGGCAGCCTCGCGGCCCTGCTGTTGACGATCCAGTCTGGGGGCTCGATATTTCCAGCTGTTCCTTTCCACCGTTGCATGTATTGTAGAATTTCGTAGATGGAACAGGAGAAACCGCTGCTCACCAGGGGCGAAGTGACCCGTGCCCTGCGCGCTTTCATCACGGCCAGTGGCTTTTGGGGCGCCTGGGGCCAGGCCGTGGGCATCGGCAACGCGGTGTTCACCGGCTACGCCCTGCTGTTGGGCGCCGATGAATCCTATATCTCCCTGCTCACCGCGGTCAGCTACCTGCTGGCCCTGACCCAGTTGGGTGCCCCCTTGCTGGGCCGCTGGGTCCAGAACAAAAAACGGCTCATCCTCGGCTGCGGCTTCGGCGAGATCCTCCTGCGGGGCCTGCCTGCGGCCATCCCCTTTGTCTTTGCCCCTTCCCTGCAGTTGGGGGCCTTCATGGCCCTGATCTGCCTGAGCCTGCTGTGCGGCTACACCCTCTCCCCCTTCTACAGCACCTGGGTGGCCGACACCATCCCCAAGGACATCCGCGCCCGCTTCACCAGCAGGCAGACCATCCTCAGCACCCTGGTGGCCATGATCGCCGGCTTCGCCATCGGCCAGTTCATCGACTTCTTCCCGGAAAGCGACAAACTTCAGGGCTTCATCATCGTCTTCGCCGCCGGCAGCCTCTTCGGCTGGCTGGGTTACCTGACCCTGGGGCGCGCCCCCTTCCCCCAGACCGAAGACAAAGGCCAGCAGAACCGCCCTGCCATGCTGCTGCACCCCTTCAAGGACGCTGAGTTCCGGCGCGCCGTGCTCTTCTACGGGCTGTGGACCTTTGCCACCGGCGTGGGCGGCCCCCTCTACGCGGTGTTCATGATCCAGGACCTGCACATCTCCTACACCGAGATCTCCATCTACAACGCCATGTTCATGGTGACCAGCATCCTGGGCTACCAGCTGTGGGGAGGGCTGGTGGATCGCTTCGGCGGCAAGCCCGTGCTGCAGATCCTCATGGTGCCGGCCACCCTGATCCCGCTCTTGTGGATCTTCAACTCTGCTCAGTCCCACTACCTGATGCCGGCGGCCTTTGTGGTCAGCGGCATCGTCTACTCGGGGATCCAGGTCAGCATCACCCCCATGCTCTACGAACTGCTGCCCGAGGACGAGCGGCGCTCCTTCTATCTGGCTTCCTGGTCGGCCACCGTCAACCTGATCGGCGCCCTGGGCCCCCTGGCGACCAGCTACCTGGCCCTCAGCCTGCACCAGGTGCGCTGGGATATCGCCGGCTTCGCCCTGGGCAGCCTGCAGCTGATCTTCCTGATCAGCACTGCCATCCGCCTCCTGCCGCTGGGGCTGCTCGCCCTGGTCCGCAACACCAAGGCCATCTCCTCCATGCACCTGGTCTCGCAGATGTTCAGGGGCAACCTGCTCAGCTACGCGTACAACGCCGCCGTCTACAACCTGGCCTCCGCCGAGGAGCGCCGGGCCC
>JACPJE010000112.1 GCA_016187725.1 Candidatus Latescibacterota bacterium | reverse complement strand
CCCTGGACTATCGGTAAGTCGCGGAGGGAGTCAGCAAGGTGTTCTTCCCTGGGGGTGTCCCTGAGCCCCGGGCCTGCCATCGGTGCCAACCGCTGAACGCCCGCAGAACACTTCCAAGCACGCCTCCCAAACGCTCCCTTCTCCCCTCAAAACGCCGTTCCGGTAAAAATAGGTGCCGTTATCAGAGAGAAGTGCCCAAAAACGGAAGTTTCCCCTCTTGAAAATGATTCCCTTTGGTGCCATACTGGAAACAGGCAGTAACACGGGGATTTTCTACCACCATCAAAAAGGGGGGACTCATGACCACGGAAGAGCTCTATCAACCCGACCACCCATTCAACGGCGACCTGCCGGCTGGCCCCTGGCAGGCGGTGGAGCAGGCCAGCACGGGTTTTTTCCTGATCCTGGACCGGGAGGGGAGGTCGGTGGCGCGGGTGGACCGGGGTTGGGCCCTGGACCGGCAGACGGCGGAGTTCATCGCCCATGCCCGGCTGGACCTGGGAGCGCTGGTGCAGGAGGTCATGGGCTGCTGGGAGCGGATCGCCGGCCTGGAAGAGGAGGTGGCAGAGTTGCTGGGGAAGCTGGCCCAGGGGAACTGGCCAGACGAACTGGGCGGGTGCCAGGAGGTGGCCCAGTGATGCGGCTGACGGTGGTTACCCAGACCCCGGAAGAGGTGGTGCTCAAGGTGGAAGGGCAGATCCGGCTGGCGGTAGAGGCGGGGGTGTTGGCGCGCGAAGGTCAGCGCCGGTTGAAGGCCGGCCAACGGCTGGTGCTGGAACTCAGAGGACTGCAGGCGATCAATCATGCGGGGCTGGGGTTGCTGCGGTGGTGGGTAGATACCGGCCAACCCGTGGTGCTGCGCCACGGCTCAGACTCGCTGCGGGCCGTGCTGCGCTTCCACAGGTTGACCCCGGAGGAAGACGCCCAAATACTTCCAGGCTAGCCCGTATAGTCCCAGCGCGGATTTCCCCCTCCGCGCCGTAAACCACTCCAGGTCCCTCCCCGACCTGGAGTTCCCTGACTCCCCTGCTGGTAGCCACGGCGGGCCTGGATGTAGACCCTCGCTCATTTTGGTCTACATCGGGCTCGTATAGCAGAATGTGTGTGCAAGATTTGGAGGGCTTATGCGTCCTATCTCATCCTTTCAGGTACCTACTCCCGAGGAACTCACCGCCCTGCGCGCCGTGCCCAAGCACCGGCGCGACCAGGCCCTCATCGAGGTACTGGCGGGCTGCGGCCTGCGCGTCTCGGAAGTCTGCGCCCTCCAGGTGGCGCACCTCCACTGGACCGGCGAGGCGCCCTTCTTGCGCATTGTCGGCAAGGGTGGCCAGGAACGCCGAGTGCCGCTCAACCTCCAGACCCAGGACGCCCTGCGCGCCTGGCTGGAAGCGCGCCCACGGTTCCAGCGCTTCTTGGTCTTCTGCAACCTGCGCACCGGCAAGCAACTCACCCGCAAGGCGGTGTGGGCGGCCCTGCGCCGGCACAGTCGCCAGGCCGGCCTGCGTTCTCTGTCGCCGCATCTCTTGCGCCACAGTTTCGGCGCTGGCCTGGCCCAGCGCCAGGTGCCCCTCGCCCAGATCAGCGCGCTGATGGGGCATGCCTCAATGCTCAGCGCCCAGCGCTACCTGGCTGCCGGCACCTCACTGCCGGCGGCGGTGGCGCAACTGGACCAGCGCTCCTCGCTCGCCCGCTGGTGGTCCTGCCTGCGCAACCGGTCCTATCGCTTCTTCGGTGAGTCCCTGCCCACGCCTGCCGGTACCACCTCCCAGACGGTGGGCCGGCAGACCGAGCTGCAGCAGCTCCAGGCCCACGCTGACCAGCGGGTGGACACCCTGCTCCTGGGTCCGGCCGGAGTGGGCAAGAGCCATCTGTTGGCGCAACTGAGCGGAGAGCGGCTGATCCGTCTGGTCCGGCTCAGCCCGCCCAAGCAGGCGCTGCTGGAAATCGCCGAAGCGCTGCACAGTCGGGGTGTTTTCCAACCAACAACCGGGGCGTCTTCCCTGCCAACGGCGGGGGAGCCGGTGCCGCCCAGTGCAGCGGAGTCCGTCCAGGGGCCGCAAGGGGAGTCGGCAACTGGCAGGTCTGCAGGGAGGGCGCCCCAGGAGGACTTCGAGGTGTTCAAGAAGCAGCACCACCGCACCTCCATCCAGGGCTGGCTGCGGCTGGTGCTCGACGCGGTGGAGAAGGACCAGTGGGTGCTGGTCATCGACGACCTTTCCGGCCTCTCCCCCTACCTGGGCCGGCTCCTGGATCAACTCGGGGGGAAGTTCCGGATCATCGCTGCGCTGCGGGAAGTGAAGAGAGGATACACCTCGCACTTCTCCCGCTTCGAGCGCCTCTCCCTGGCCAACCTCTCCCGCCGCGAAACCCAGCAGCTCCTCCGCCAGCATCTGGCTGGCCTTGCGGTGGAGGACCGCACCCTGCTGGAGACCCACCTGTGGGAGCACAGCGGCGGCAATCCCCGCGCCTTGCTGGAGATGATCGAGCGCCTGCGCCGGGAGCCCGGGGTCAGCTGTGAGGCCGTGCGCCAGTTGCACCACCCTGGCGCCCACCGCCAGATCGACCTGACCCCCATCATCCTGATCCCGGCGGTGCTGCTGGTGGCGGCCCGCTTCATCGCGAGGGGCCTGGGCGACACCGAGGCCTATATCCTGGCCGGCATCGGGGCCGCCCTGGTGATGGGGGCACAGTTCTTCCTCTTTCGGATGCGCCGGTGAGCATGAGGGCGCCCACCCACCTCGCCTTTGGGCTCCTCTGCGCCACCTGCGCCTTCTCCCTGGCCGGCCGCTCCTTGCCCCATGACGGGCCGGCTCTGGCCGGGGTGGTGCTGGGCAGCCTCCTGCCGGACCTGGATTCGCCCAAGAGCATCCTGGGCAGGTTGCTGCCTTTCGTGTCCCTGCCCATCGAGCGGCGCTGGGGTCATCGCACCCTCACCCACTCGTTGTTGGCCTTGGCGGTAGTGGGTCTGGTGCTGTTGCCCATGGTCTTCCTGAGCAAGACTGCGTACGCCGCCTTGCTCATCGGCTACGCCGCGCACCTCCTGGCCGACTGTGCCACCAAGACCGGGGTGCCCCTCTTCTATCCGCACCGGGCGCGGTACGTGTTGCCGCGCAGCGAGCGTTTCCGCTTCCACTCCGGCTCCACCGGCGAGATCTTCCTGCTGGGGGTGCTGCTGCTCCTGCTGGTGCTGGTCTTCCCCCTGGCCCAGCGCGGCGGGGTGTGGAAGGCCCTGCGTGACCTGGCCGGCACCCAGGGTATGGCCTACCGGGAATACCGCATCGCCACTACCCAGACCCGCCTCGAATTCAAGGGCCAGTGGCGCCATTCCCGCCAGCCGGTGCAGGGTCGTGCCTGGGTGCTGGAGGCCAACCAGAGCCGCTTCCTCATCGCCTGGCAGGGACAGGTGTTGGAGTACGGGGAGCAGGGCGACCTCCTGCCCGAGCGCTCCCGCGTCCAGGCCACCGGGCAGGCCCTCCAGGTGGACACGCTACAGGTACGTGCTGGGGGCTTCGATCGACTCCTGGTACAAATCCCTGCAGACGCCCTGGTCTCCGGCCGGCTGGAGAGCCCGGTGGCCTTCAGGCTGGAAGGAGTCCTGCCCACCACCCAGCACGAGCCGGTTCAAGTCCACGGGCAGGCCCTGGCGCTGTCCTTCGCTCCGCATCCTTTGCTGGCCCACCTGCACCCGGTGCGCCGCGTGGACCCCGAGCACCTGGACCAGCTGCGCGCCCAGGTCCAGGACCTCGCCCTCGACCTGGAAGCCCTGCAACTCCAGCGCCCGCCCGTGCACTACCTCAAGCTGCGCCAGGCCCAGGCCCACCTCCAGGCCAAGGAGCGCGAGCTGGCCGCCCTCCAGGACACCGCAGTGTCCTTCACCGGGGTCCTGTACCTGCGCCGTATCCCCGCGGAGCCGGCCCCATGAGGTGGATCCTCTTGCTGAGCGCCCTGTCCCTTTCCATGGCCTGGCCCCAGGAAGACCAGGAATGGGTTGTGGCCCTGGAGCCGGCCCGCTCTGCCTCGGTCTGCGCCCTGATCGCCGGCCAGGTAGTGCGCCTTGCCGTGCAGGAAGGGGCGCGCGTCACCGCCGGAGATACCCTGGTCTGGCTGGCCGATGAAGAACTGCGCCTCACCGAAGCAGAGGCCCAACTCACCTGCGAGCGGGCGCAGCGCTTCCTGGACCGGGTCCTCCAGTTGCACCACCGCGCCCTGCTCTCTGCCCAGGAACTGGAAGAGGCCCAGTACCAGGCTCAGGCCGCCCGTCTGCGCTTGCAGCGCGCCCAGCTCGAACTCTCCCGCGCCTGGATCACCGCACCTCTCAGTGGCCAGGTGGCCGACCTCCAGGTGCAGGTAGGCAACCTGATCAGTCCCCGCCAGCCCCTCTGCCAACTCCTGGTCACCGAGGACCTCAAGGTCGCCCTCTTCCTCCCGGCCGATCAGGTGGCCACCCTCCAGGTCCCCCAACGCGTGACCGGCCAGGTCATCGCCACGGGCCAGCGCCTGGAAGGCCGCCTGGTGCGTCTCAGCCCGGTGGTGGACCCCCAGAGCGGCCGTTGCCGGACAGAAATCCTGTTTCCTGGCGCCGGCCGAAAACTCAAGCCCGGCACCGTGGTCCGGGTCCACTTGCCCACCCCTCAACCGCTACCCGGAGGGAAAGAGAGATGAAACCATGGCAGCGCGCTGTCGCAGTCCCCCTGCTGATCCTGCTGGCCAGCGCAGGAATCGTTGCTACCTTGCACTACAGGCCGGCCCCTGCAGAGCAGAGGGCGCCCTCCAGGTGTCCCCTCAAACCCCCGTGGACCCCGCCCCTGCGCCACGGTGGCTGCCAGGGTCGGTTCTGGTTGCAGACCGCACCCCGCTGCAGTCTCATCGCCCCGGGCATGCCCAGTCCCCAGGAGTGGTCTCATCGGCGGTACTGCGCCTTCGGCCTGGAGATCCCCCTATCAGTGTTTCGTCAGTTCGCCCTGAGCGAAAGGACCCTGAAGGACCTGAGGCACCCGCAAAACTACAAAAGCTACTTCACCCGCTGCTGCTGCACCCAGCAACACCCCGGCAGGGCCGACCTGGACGAAGCAGGGTTCCAGGCACCCGACCTGCGGAGCGGATACCAGCGCCAAAGGAGGAACTGTCCATGCGCAACAAGCTGAAGACCGCCCCTTTGCTGTCCAGCCCCTTCTACGAGCATACCCTGGTCCGTACCGGGATGCCGATGCGCACCTGGCCGGCCCCACAGCGCATCCGCCGCCGGCTCAGCCAGGCCGGCCTGCCCGCAGTGTTCCGCTCCTGTTCCTTCCAAACCCTGGAGCCGGTCCACAGCCCCGGCGCCTTCAAGATCTGCCGCATCTATGCCCAAGCCGGCCAACACCAGGGCAAACCCGGCCTGCTGCTGGCTGGCCCGCCCGGCACGGGCAAGACCTCGTTGGCCGTGGCCATTCTGCGGCACACCGTGGAGCGCACCCAGGGCCACTGCGGGGTGCGTTTCTGGAATGTGCCGCGCGGCCTGGAGGCGTTGAGCCGGCCCTCCAAGGGACCCCAGTGCAATGTCCTGGACCTGCTCTCCTATCAATTGGTGGTGCTGGACGATGTGGGTAGGCAGCCGTGCAGCGGGCGGGAGGCTGAGCAGTTTTACGCCCTCATTGAGACCCTGTGGAGCGAGTGCAGGCAGGTAGTGCTCACCACCAGCCTGCCCCCAGCCGTGTTGGTCCAGCGCCTGGGCCTGGCCGTGCTCTCCCGCATCCTGGGGATGTGCACGCTGGTTTCGGTCAAGAGCAAGGACTTGAGAGTGTGAACGGGCAGGCCTGGACCAGCGGAGGAGCCGCGCGCCCTGACCAGTTTGGCAAGGGGAGACGAGTCGGTTGCCGGGACGCCGGTTCCATCTGGCCGGCTGCAGCCGGCCGGTCCGGGCCTGCCATAATCCAAGAGAGGTGTGTATGAACCGACCGACCTTCAAAGACTACGCCGCCCAGGAGAGCGAGAAGCTCCTCAACGGCGAACGGCTCCTGGCCCCCGCGCAGGTGATGGAGCGGCTGACCATCACCCGCAAGCAGTTGCAAGCCTTGCACCGTGGGGTCCACCCCCGGGGCCTCTTCCTACCGGCCTACCGGCTGGGCAAGAAGACCATGCTAACTGCGCATAGTTCCAATCCGCTACCGGCTGGCCGATGTGCTGCGGCTGGTGTGGGCCTCTCTACACGGGGGAAGGAAAGGAGGGTGGGATGGCTGAGCGCCTGATCCTCCTGCTTCTGCTGCCGGCCCTGCTCGTGGCCATCTCTATCCGTCGACACCGCCAACGCCAGGCCCAGTTCCAGCGCCGGGCGCAGGACAAAGGTTTAAGGCCGGCCCAGCGCCGGCTCCTGTGGCACCTGGCCCACCAGCAACGGCGCAACCCGGTGCTGCTGTTGCGCTCGGTGACCGCCTTTGAGCTATGCGTGGGGGAATATGTCCGGAATGGGGGAACGGGGTCGGTCCTGGCCGAACTGGCCCGCATCCGGGTGCTGCTGGGCTTCGATCCCCTGCCCGTTGGCCAGCCTCTGCGCAGCACCCGGCAACTCGCCCAGGGGCAGACCTTGAGCCTGTGGCCGGCAGGGGAGGACACGGGTCAGGCCCGCAACTGTCTGGTGATCTCCGCCAGCGAGCCGGCCTTGGTCGTGGCACCCCTGACCGGCACCACCCCGGCCTGGAGCCCAGGCACCTCGCTGCACGCCTCCTTCCAGCGGGACCAGCACGCTCAGTACCACTTCGCTACCCAGCTTCTGGACCGCACTCGCCACAGCCTCAGCCTCCAGCACAGCAAGCAGGTCGAACGGCTGCAGACGCGGGAGTTCCTGCGCTGGGACACCGCCTTTCCCCTCACCCTGCTGATCCCTGGCCGTCGTGGGAAGAGGCAGCCGGTGGATGGCCAGGTAGCCAACATCAGCGGCGGCGGTCTGCGGGTGCAGGTCCAGGAGGAGATGCCTGCCGGCACTCCGGTGGTAGTCGATCCTCAGTATCAGGGACCGTTCCCACTGGCAGGCGTCAAGGGCAGGGTGGTCGCCACAAGCCCCCGCTCGAAGGGCCGGGCCCTGCACCTCCAGTTTGTCGACCTGCCCCGCCCGCTCGAAGCCCAGATCGT
>JACPJE010000188.1 GCA_016187725.1 Candidatus Latescibacterota bacterium | reverse complement strand
TTCCCTACCCAGCCACTCCCCGGGAAAGGTCCTCGGGGTCATCTCCCCGCCGCATGATCACACTCACCAAAATCACCGCGACGAAGCACTATCCCTGCTGGGCCAGGTCCAATTCGTCGACCAGGGCTTTCAGCCTATAGCGCGTCTCCTGGCCCTGGGTCTGGGCCAGCCGCCTGGCCAGGGCCTGGCGCAGCGCCGCCTCGGGCGGCTGCCAGCGGTAGGCCCTGGCGTGCAGCCGCAGCAGCTTGTCGCCCAGGGTTTTCCATTCCTGGGGCGACAGGTCTTGCAGCTCGCAGCGGGTCAGTTTCTTCCAGGCTGCGGCGTAGTCCTTGGCGAAATAGGGGATTTCCCGCTCGTCCCGCACCTGCACCCGGCTGTAGTCCTCCGCGGCCACCTGCTGGAAAAAATCGCCGGTAAAGGCGAACACGGGAAACAGGCCGCGCACCGGCGCCTCGGGAAAACACAGGCGGTCCAGGAGGGCGTAACTCCGGCTCCTGGCGCCCACGCGCGCCTGCACTATCGACTCGCCCTCATCGAAGAGCAGTACCCACCCCCGGCAGCCCAGCTGGCCGAGGAGGAGGCCAAGGCCGCGCACCATCTGCAGATAAGGTTCGGTCCCCGCACAGCGCAGCGACGCGTCTTGGTAGAAGTCGACCTGCCGGTACTTCAGGGCGTGGCCCAGCGCTCGGGCCGGCACCACCTCGCCCAGCAAGGCCCGGGAGAGCAGGTAAGGGAAGGCCCTGGGCCGGTAGGAACGATGTCTTATCGTCTGGCGCTGGCGCGCCGAAAGCGACAGGGTCGGCTGCGCGACCCCCGCCAGCACCG
Source organism: Candidatus Latescibacterota bacterium (assembly GCA_016187725.1). Taxonomy (GTDB): domain Bacteria; phylum Latescibacterota; class UBA2968; order UBA8231; family UBA8231; genus SICG01. Next base: position 4,670 of record JACPJE010000188.1, on the reverse strand, counting down.
CCCGGAACAGATGGGGCAGTTCGGCCGGCAGGGATGCGGCCGGCAGACGGCCCTCGGCGTCCAGCCGCGCTTCGGCCCAGGCGCGCCAGCGGGCCAGCAGCGAAGTCTCCCCACCTGGCAAGCGGAGCTGCCCCAGCAGGGCCCGGTAGACCCGCCGGAAATCGCCAAAGGGCACCTCGCGCGGGTCCAGGTTGATCAGGCTGGCGGCGAAGCCGGCCTCCAGCGCCCGGCCCTGGATGTAGTTCAGGGTGTGCGACTTGCCCTGGCCGTAGGCCCCACACAGGCACAGGTGCGGGGCCCCGCCGGCATCCACCGCCCCAAATCCGGCGTCCACCACCTGGTTCAGCCGGTCTTCGCGCGCGGTCAGCAGGCGCACTGCCAGCGGGTCGAAGAGCCCCTCGCGCAGCCGCTCCATTGCGCGCCGCAGCTGAAAGGGAGACTCGCCCGCCTTATTCATCAGGCGTCCCACTTGGGTTTCAGCTGCTCGACCTTCTCCTGCTCCACCTCGCGCTGGCTGGCCAGGAGCTGTTCGGTCAGATCCGCTTCGGCATCCGGCAGCTCGCCCTGCTCGGCCATGTCGAGCATGCGGATCACCTGCTTGATAAACAGGCGCACCTCGCTCAAGAGCCCCATCCGCTGCTGCGCCGCGCACATCTTTGCGATCAGGGCCTCACCCACCGGCTCCTTGGCCTCCCAGCGGTAGGCCAGTTCGTGGATGCGGCACAGGCGCAGCCCCAGGTCCACCAGCTCCTTTTCCTCCAGGGGCGTCCGGTGCAGATCGACCAGCACGCTGCGGTAGTTCAGGCGCTTGCCCTCGCCGATGGAGCGCACCCGGCTCCACAGCGCATCGTAGGAGCGGAACCCCTTCTCCGCCAGGATCACGTCGGGGATGACGGACATGAAGATGTGCATGTGCGAGGCCTGTTCGGCATTGTCCATCAGCAGCCGCACGTTTTCGTAGGAGGCATTGCGGACCGAGGCCGGCTGGGCCATGACCGTTTCGAGTTCGTCCAGCAGGAGCACCAGCCCCTGGTGGCCCAGGTGCCGCAAGAGCGCCACCAGCGCCCCCAAGAAGCGCTTGCTGTTGGTCTTGTCGAGCGCTTCGAAGACCTGGAAGGATTTCAACTCCCGCTTGCTCACCTTTGCCCCTTCGAGCCACTGGTAAAGGGTCTCCCGCCCTTCCACCCGCTCGGCCTCTGCCTGGCCTTCGGGCAGGGGGCGGTAGCGCAGATCGGCCAGCCCCACCAGCGCGTTGGCAAAGTTGAACTCCATGCCGGGCAGGCCCTTCAAGACCTCGCCCAGGGCCTCCAGCCGCTCGTCGAACCCCCCCTCTGTGTCTCCCCCCAATTCGCCTTTCAACCCGTCGAGCCAGCCCTCGACCAGGGCCCGGATGCCGGTGCCCTCAAAGGCGCCGACCAGCTGCCGCACCATGGCCTGGTAGACCACCTCGAACTTGTGCACCGGCACCTCGCGGGTGAGCACCACGAAGGACACGGCGAATCCCTTCTGCCGCGCCAGGTGCCGCACGATGGACATGAAGTGGGTCTTCCCGTCGCCGTAATCCCCGTTGATGAAGCGCACCTTGGCCCCGCCCGCGGCGATGTACTGATCCAGATCCTCCTCGATGAACTTCAGCCATTGCTGCCGGCCCACCGTAAAAAAAGGCACGTACTCGACCGGCACGCTGCCCTTGCGGAGATCCTCGATAATCGCCCGGGCCTCGAAGGCTTTGAGTTCTTTTACCTGGTCTGTGCGCGCCATGGCTCAGGCCCTTTGCTGGTGGAAGGAAATCGCCGTGATCTGGCGGCGCTCGCCGTCGCCGTCGATCAGCCACAGGGCCTGGTTGCGCCCCGGCCGCAGCTGCAGGGCGCGGCCCTTTGCAGTCCCGCCGGTGCCGGCCTGGAAATAGCGCCACAGATCCACCGCGAACTGATCCAGACCATAACCCTTGAAGCGCCCCTTGTCCATATCCTGGAAGAAGGCCTTGCTCTGGAGCGAGATCACGTGTTCGAGGTAGAAGCGCTGCATCGGCACCGGGTCCCCGGGCGACACTCCCTCCTTTTCGACCAGCGCGGCATAGGTCTGGTAGAGCCCGTCGATGAAGGCCCGGGGATCGTAGGGGCGGTCGTAGAGCTGCTGCTTCACCTTGCGCACGGCCGCGATGATGCGCCGGGGGTCCACCGACTTGATCGTCTTCCGGTTGACCACGGTCTGGCGGCCGTGGAAATCGATGCTCCCCTCGATGCCCTTCAACACGTAAAAGCGCGGAAAATCGATCTCGATCGGCAATTCGGCCTCGGCAGCCCGCACCCTCAGATCCTCGATGAGTTCGAGGCGATACCGCTCCACCTGCGCGGCCGCGTACTGGCGCAGCTTTGCCAGATGCGCCGCGCTGTCCTTCAATCCCGCCTCCTTCTCGACCTCCTCGGCCACCTTGGAACGGAGCAGTTCGTCGAGCTGGAAAAAGTCGTCGCGCCCGGCGCAGTGGATGCACTGCTGCACCAGATCGGCCAGCCGCTGGCGCCGGCTCAAGCGCTGCTGGTAAGGTTTGAGCACCTCTGCCAGCTCTTCCTGTATCCCTTCTAGAAACGCTTCCCGATTTGCCATACTCCGCCTTTCTCAATCGGCCCTTCGACCAAGCTCAACCAGAATTGGAATATTGCAAGGTACTCCTCCCCTGTTTCCTGGTCAAGAAGGGGCTGGCGCTTGAACGATGTTCCTTCTCCCCGGTGGTCGCCAGGGACTCCAGGTATTCCTCAACTCTTCGTGTATAACTCTTCAGAAGGCAAGGGTCATGATTTCAACCAGATGGAGGCCATCAAACTCAGCAGCGAGCTACCTGCTGGCGGGCATGCGCCATACAGAGTCTACGGACAGGGCGTGCAGGCGTGGGCCAAAGGGGATGGTCTCAGCACCTATGCAGCACCACCCCGCGGTGGAACCGATCTCCCAAATCGTCGGCCAGGGTGCGCAGCCCCTTGAAATCGTCGGCCCCTGGCGTGGAAGACGACGGGGGTATCCGACAGGGCTTGCAGGAGTGAGGGGGTGATATGCCGGGAAATCACAAGCGGGAATAAATAAGTATCTGGGGTGAAAATCAACCGACAAGTGGATGATTATCATCGCCCTGATAGCCCAGCGCGACTTGCCCAATGGGGGGTTGGCTGCCCGTCCTTCCACAACCGAGCGTCTCTTTCGCATGCTGGCCGCCTTACCCTCTCTTTTACCTCTTTTAGAGGTATTACCCCTTTTTCCTCCACCTGGCTCCAGGGCCACGCCCCAGGCACTCTACGTGTCCTGCCTTTTGCAGGCTGCGAAGTACTCTGCGCACCATATCCCGGCTGACCCCCGGACAGGCGTGCTCCACATCAGCCAGGGCAAACTCTCCAGTGAAATTGTTTACGGCTCCCTCGACCAACCCGGTCTTTGCGCCGCGAGGACTGCCGATCTGCCCTACCCGCGCTTCGAACTCTCGGTACGCAGTCTTGAGGGTGTAAAGCAGGTAGTTGATGTAGGGCCAGGGGTCGTGTCGGCCCTGGTGCCACCCCTGCGAGCTTTGCTCCAGGGTCTCGTAATACCGTTCCTTGTTCTGCTCGATAAGACGTTCCAGGCTGAGGTAGCGACCAACCTCGTACCCCAGGTGGTAGCACTGGAGCAGGAGCAGCAGCCTGGAGACCCGCCCATTGCCATCGCGAAAGGGATGGATGCAGAGGAAATCTAGGTTGAACGCAGCCAGGGCGATGAGCGGGTGCATCCGGCGGTCGCGCTGGCTATCCTCCCACAGCTCGACCAACTGGCGCATGAAGACCGGCGTCTGGGCTGCCGGAATCGTCCTGAAGCGCACCCGTTCCCTGCCGTCCGTATACCGCTCGATGATGTCTGCATCCTTGTCTTTGTATCGCCCGGCGTCCCCCACCTGGCCGCGCGCCAGGCCATGCAACCTCTGAACGGTCTTTTCTGAAACCGGCAGATCGGCGCTCTGTTTGTGGATGAGGTCGAGCGCCTGGCGATACCCGCGCACCTCCTCTTCGTCCCGATCGCGCAGCAGCGCTTTCCCGAAGAGAACCGTGCCGACGCGTGTCTGATCCACCTGCACCCCCTCGATCCGGTTCGAGGAGATCGCGCTCTCGATCAGGGCATGTTCGCGTAAAACCTTGAGCCTCTGAGGTGACTGCCGGGTGAACAGTTCCTGCCGGCCTCTCGCCTCGCCCAGATCGCCCAGGTACCAGGCAGTGGGTGCGGGAACCTGCTCTAACTTGGCGGTGAACTTCTGTAGCGTCTTCATAGGGCGGCAGGTCCCTAACTCAAGTTTTATCTTGCATTTTGGCGGAGCTGACCCTTGCACACGACTATTGGTTTGGCGGTGGCTATCCCGAGCCCTGGCTGAAAAAGGGCGCGCGTTTCCGCATTGCCCACGGCACCTTCCTCTGGCGCCGTCTCCCCTCCTTTGAGTCAGAGGTGGCTGGGAAGATAGACTAATAGTGGTACCGCAACTGGGCGAGCAACAGGGCGTCGCTCTGGATGCTGTTTTTTATTTACAAATCAGAAATTTATTTCTATATTGTCAATATGATCTTTCGCCTTTTAGAGCCCCATCTACAGACCCACCTAGAAAACTATCCAGCGGTGGCCTTGCTGGGGGCCAGACAGGTCGGCAAAACCACCCTGGC
>JACPJE010000187.1 GCA_016187725.1 Candidatus Latescibacterota bacterium | reverse complement strand
GGCGATCTGACCCGCAGGGAATTCCGCGAGCGGATGAAGGCCGGCACCATCAAGGCTGCGGTGGTCCCGGTGGCCGCCACTGAGCAGCACAACGAGCACCTGGAGATGATCCACGACACCCTGCACGTCACCTACATGGCCGAGCAGGCGGCCAAACGCCTGCTCCCGCAGGTGGTGGTGGCCACCCCCATCCCCATCGGGGTCTCGGAGCACTGGATGGCGCACGTCGGCACCCTGACGGTGCGTCCGGAGATCTTCTGCGAATACGTCTTCGACGTGTGCAATTCCTTCAAGCGCGCCGGTGTTCAGAACATCCTCATCCTCAACGGCCACGGCGGCAACGTGCGCCCCCTCTCCCGCCGGCTGGACGAGTACCGCGAAAAGCTGGGGATCAACCTGCGCTTCCACTCCTACTGGGACGTGTACGACCTGGGCCTGGTGCACGAGGTCATGGAGCGCAAGAGCCTGCCCGGGCACGCCGACGAGTACGAGACCTCCACCATGATGGTGCTGGCCCCTCACCGGGTCCACGCCGAGGCCATCGACAACGAATCAGCCGCCCTGGGCCGCCGCGAAAAGGGCGAGCGCCTCATCGAGCCGGTGGTGGCCGGGGTGGCCGAACTCTTGCGCAAGATGATCGCCGGGGAGGAAATCGACCTGCAGCCGGTCACCTTCAGGCCCGAGGGCCGGATCAGCATGATCAGCGGCAAGCCGGTATAAAAAAGAAAACCCCGCCGGCCCTGGGCCGGCGGGGGTGCCACTGCGCTAGAACCCTCCCCTACTGCATCAACTCCTTGATCACCTTGTAGTCGCCCTCCCGCAACTGCCCCACGTGGACGCAGCGCACCTTGCCCCCGGGGGCCACCAGCATGTGGATGGGGATGGCCGCCGCCTCGGCGGCGATCTGGTATTTCGCCAGCCAGGGAAACATCGAGCCATAGTCCTTGAGGCGCAGCGAGACCCCCGGCGCCATGGAGGGCCGCTGCTGCAGGAAGTTGCTCAGCACCTTTTCCTGTTCGTCGACGGACAGGTACCACAGGTCAAAGACCACCCCCTCCCCCTGGAGTTGGGCCTTCCACTGCTCCATCATCGGCATCTCCTTGATGCAGGGGCTGCACCAGGTGGCCCACACATTGAGCCACACCCAGCGGTCCTTGGAAAAGGCGGGAGTCGATCCATTGGGGCGGGCCGGCGCCACCGGGGGCAACTCCATGGCCGGGGCGCTGGCAGCCGGGAAGGAGATATCGCACCATTTCCCAGCGGCGGCGGAGACCGCAGCCGGGTTGGCCTTGACCGCCGCCACCCGCGAGGCGGGGGCGGCCTCCTGCTGCTTGGGACCGGCCCCGCAGCCCAAGAAAAAAAGCAGTAGTGCTAGAGCTGGCAATCTATCCAGGCGATAAAGGCGGAGCGGTTGAGTTCGCGCGCCGAGCACGGGGCCTCCGGATGGGAGCGGGTCCAGGAGCAGAAATCCTCTTCCAGCTGGGCGAACTCCTCGCCCAGCCAGAGCAATCCGACCTCCTTGTCCAGGTCGGGGTCGTTGAAGCGGGCGCCCAGGTGGTCTAGCACTGCCCCGCCCCGCCGCTGGGACAGGTCGCGGTTGTGCTCCACCGAGCCTTCGGGTGAGGCGCGCGCCACCACCAGGAAGTAGGAGGCCCCGCGCTGGTCGGCGAAGGTCCTCTCCAGGAGCTGGGTGGCCGCCGGGTCCAGCTGGTCGCTGTCCTGCTCGAACTGGATGATGGCCACCCGGTCCTTGAGCGGCAGGAAGAGGGCGTTGAAGTCGCCGCTGGACATGGCCGCCACGTTCTTGGCCTCCAAGGGCTGGCAGCCTCGCCCCCCACTGGCGCTCATCAGCCCGCAGGAGGTCAGCACCCGGCGCAGGATCACCTTGAGCGGTCCCGAACAGTACCCCTCGTCCGCGGCGCTGGCCAGGGCCACCTGTGAGCCCTGGCCGCTGGCCTCGTCGAGGCGGGCCGAGGCCGCCCCCACCCAGACGACCACCAGCGCACAGAGTAAGCCCAGGGTCGCCAGGCCGAGGATGAAGTGGACTTTGCCCTGTTTCATCTTTTCACCTCACTGGTCGAGCATCCGGCTCAGCGCGTATTCCAGGCCGAGATCCGTGTCCTCGTCGCACAGCTTCTGGTTGTTCACGTAGAGCTGGGGGGTGAGCACCGGGAGCGAGTTGGCAACCGCCCAGCGCAGCGAGCGGTTGAGTTTGGTCCTGACGTCGGGCTTGCCGACGCAGTTACCCAGTCTGGGGAACCTCTTCTTGATCTCCTCGTAGATCCGGGCATTGTCCCAGGCCCCCGGGTGCAGGGACTCGCCCACCATCCAGTTGCACTCCTTGTCCAGCGGGAAAAGCACCGCCTCCAGGTCGAGCTGCTCGATCAGGCCGCTGGTCTCCAGCCGCTCGCTGAAGCTCTTGCAGGCCGGGCAGAGGGGGTCGAGCAGTTCGAGGGCCGGGGTTCCGCCGTGGGCCTGGTGCAGAGCCACCCGCACCTTGTATTTGTCGTCGGGGCTGGCCAGCTCGCCGCAATCTCCCGGGGCGACGTTGTAGCCGGGCTTGAGGGCCAGGTAGAAGAGCAGGGGTACGAAGACAAAGGCCATCCCCTCGCCTACATAAAGCCCGTAGTTGGGCGCACTGCCTTCAGGGGGCTCTTCGGCACTGCCGGCGTTGGCCAGCAGGGCGCTGATGAACACCCCCAGGGAAGCCGCGTAGATCCCCACGCAGAGCTTGCAGACCGCCCCGATGATGGTATAGGAGATATAGAAATAGATCGCCGAGGCTGCCACCGGCAGCAGGGTGGCCACCAGCAGAAAACGGGTCTCGCGGCGGTCCTGTTCCACCTGGCGCATCCAAAGGTCTAGGACGCGGAAGAAGAGAAAAGCGAAGATGGCCAGGGCCGGCAGGGCGATGGGGATCCCCCCCCAGGTCAGGGTGCGCAGCACCGAGGAGTAGGGGCTCATCAGCACCGCGTGGCAGCCCGAGGTGCCCTGGACGTCGGCTGCCCCCAGGCCGGGGATATAGGAGCAGGTGATGGAATGGACCTGGCGGTCCAGGTGGGCGATGAAGTCGTAGCTGGAAAAGGCCGCGAAGACCACGCCCAGAAGAGCGAAGGCCATCAGGGCGAAGACCGAGTTGCGCTGGGGGCGGTTCACCGGCGTTTCCTCCTTATCCTCCTGTAACTGCACCTTTGCTCAAAGATTAGCACCCCCTTCGCCTGTTGTCAATCGAGCCCGGGCACCCAGTTGCCCGCCCGGGACTTCCCGCGTTTATTTATCATTCAACCCTTCTGCCTCGGGACGAGGTATCGCCGTGGAACTGCTGGCCGCCGCCATCGCCGCCGCCCTGCTCCTGCTCTGGGGGGGCATCGTGACCCTCCTGCGCCTGGTTCCCGCCCCCACCCCCAGGCACATCATCGGCCTGGGCGCCTATGCCACCCTGGTGGTGGGCGCCATCCTCGGCCTGGTGCTCTACACCCTGCAGGAAAGGCAGCGGGAGCACCGCTTCCAATTGGAGAAACAGATGGACACCGTCACCCACCGGCTCGACGAACTGAGCGGACGGCTGGTCCAGCAGCTAGAGGATAAGGCGGACCTGACGGCCTCCGAATTCGAATTCCGCGCCCGGCTGCAGCGCGAGCAGGAAGGCCACCAGCGCACCCAGCAGGAACTGGCCCAGCGCGAAGAGCTGCTGGCCGAAGAGGAGCAGCGCCGCCGCGACTACCAGTCCCAGACCGACCGCCAGTTGCAGGACCGCTTCCAGCGCGAGGAAGAGCGCTTCCAGTCCCTGCGCGGTGGCCTGGACAACCAAAGGGACCTCCTCGAATCCCTGCAGCGCCAGTTGGCTGCCATCCAGCAGGCCACCGGGCAGCTCGCCGCCCAGAACACCGGCCTGCAGCGCCACCAGGAGGGCCTGGCCGGCAAGCTCGACGCCCTGGGCGCCACCCAGAACCGCCAGGCCCAGCAACTCCAGGGCCTGCAGGTGGAACTGGAAATGCTCTCCCGGATCAGGGCCGAGGTGGACAGCCTCTATTTTTGGAAGAAGAAATAACCGCTGAGGAGCCCCCCATGCCACGCACCCTTATCTCGCTCATCCCGCTCCTCCTCCTGGCCTGCGGCGGGCAAAAGCCCCCCGCTGAGGAGGACGCCCAGGCCCTGGCCCAGCTCCAGGGCGAATTGCACCAGGCCAACGCGGTCATCGACTCGCTCAATTACACCGTCGATACCTCCAACCAGATCATCGACGGCCTGCGGGCCCAGGTGAGCAGCCTGCAAAAGGTGGACGCCCGGCTCTACAACTCGGTGCAGGCGCTCTCTGCCGAACTGCGCAACTGGCGGACCCAGGCAGACGAGCAGCAGCAGCGCAACCAGGCCATGAGCGCGGAGCTGGAACGCCTGAAAAAGGAGCAGCGCACCGACAAGCAGACCATCACCCGGCTGCGGCGCGAGGCCGACAGCCTCAACACCGCCCTCTTCGAGGCCAACGGCGCCATCCACCGGCAGATGGACCAGCTCGACCAGTTCAGGGCCGAACTGGCGCAGGCCAGGGGAGAGGTGGCCCAGGCCCGGGCAGCCACCAGCGCCGCTGAAACAGCCGCCCGCCAGGCCCAGCTCGCCGTCCACGTCTTTCCCGCCGGCGAGCAGTTCCTCCGCGAACAGGGCTACCTCGAAGCCGGCCGCAAGATGTTCCGCAAGAGTTACAAGCTGGTCAAGGCCCTGGACCACGGGGACCCGCACCTGCGGCAGACCGGCATCGGCCAGCCCCTCGAACTGGAAGGCGACCTCAAGGCCCTGGCCGACCGCTACGGCCGGCTCCGGGAGGGGAACGATTACAGCCAGGAAAAACTGGAGGGCCGGGTGCGGGTCACCTTCACCAACCCCCTGCTGCAGGGGACCGAGGTGTTGGCGGTGGTGGGGAACTAGGGAGGGATCGCGGCGCTGTCGAGCTGGGCCTGCAGCTGTTGGCGCAGCTTATCCAGCACCGCGGCCTTTTCCCGCTGCTTGCCCTCTTCCACGGCATTGGGAGCGATGGTGGCCAGCAGGGCGAGGCGCTGCCCTTCGCGCTCCAGGGCCGCCACCACCAGCCCGGCCTCGGCGCGCTGGCCCAGGCGCAGGTACTCGGCGAAGAGCTGCTGGTACTCCTGGGGTTTGGCGCGGTAATAGTCCACCCGCAGCTGCAGCAGGCGCAGGGTCTCGGCCTGCTTGAGGCTGTCGGCGACCCCTGTTGCTTTGGGCGGAGGGGCGCTGGCGGCGCTGGCCGAATCCAACTCGGCGCGCAGGCTGCCGGCCAGGCGGCCCCACTGCTCCGCGGCGTCCAGGTAGGACTGGCGCTGGACCCCGGCAGCCACCTCGGCCTGCTCATACAATCCGGTGCGGCGCTGCTCGGCGGTGCGCACCACCCCCAGCGCGCCCGTCGAATCCTGCAAAAAGCGGTAGAGCCGGATGAGCGGGACAAAATCCGCCAGCCGCTCAGGGTAGAAATCGACCTGGCTCTGCAGCTCCTCAGCCTGCCGCTGCACCTCCCTTAACATACTCTCCTCCAGCGGCTGCCAGAAGCTCTCCCGCAATTCGGGCATCACCTCGCCGGCCCGGGCGAGGGTCTGCCTGGCCATTTCCAATTGCTGGCTGTGGAAATAGGCCCTGGCCAGGTACACCCAGAGGGCGCTCTTGTACTGGTACTGCTGGAGGAGGGGGGCGAAGCGTTGGGCGGCCTGGGGGTACTGCCCCAGGTCGTAGCTCTGGCGTTTGGCGCTCTCAAAGGCAGGTGCCGCACCACTGGCCTGGTACTGGGCCGTGTCGAACTGGGCTGCTTCGGGGATCACCAGCCCCTCGGCGAGGAAATCGACCATTGGCGCGCCCTGCTGGGCACCCAGGGGCAGGGGGCCGCCCAGCAGCAGGAGCAGGCAACCGAGGCGTGCGGCGCTCGCCATCTGGCTCAGATCAGGGAGTGGGACTGGCCCCCGTCCACGTTGAGACAGGCGCCGGTCACCCAGCTGGCCCTGGGCGAGGCCAGGAAGGTCACCACCGCGGCGACCTCCTCTGGGGTGCCGAAGCGCCCGTAGGGGATATTGGCCTGGACAAAGGCCTTGATCCCTTCGGGATCGGCCTTCTGCCGGCGCTCCCAGCCGCCGCCGGGAAATAGAATGGAGCCGGGGGCCACGCTGTTGACGCGGATGTTCTTCTTGGCCGCCTCTTGGGCCAGATTGGAGGTCACGCTGATCATGGCGGCCTTGGCCGCGTTGTAGGAGATGGGGCCGCCGTTCTCGCGGCCGAAGATGGAGGAGATATTGACCACGCACCCCCCGCCCCGCTCCTCCAGGACCGGCAGGGCGGCGCGGGTGACCCGGATCGCGGAAAAGAGGTTCTGATCGAAGGCCTGCAGCCACTCCTCGTCGCTGATCTGCACGAAGGGCGTCCAGATGGCTCCGCCCACGTTGTTGACGACGATGTCGAAGCCGCCGAAGCGCTCCCGGGCAAAGGCCACAAAGCGCTCCCCTTCCCCGGCTTTGGTCATGTCCGCGGCCAAATATTCCACCCGCAAGCCCCCGGCGTTCAGCTGGCGCGCCGTTTCCTGCAGGGTCTCCTCGGTGCGGGCGCACAGGCACAAGCTGGCCCCCTCGCCGGCCAGGGATTGGGTGATGCGCTGGCCGATGCCCCGGCTGGCGCCAGTGACCAGGGCCACCTTGCCTTTCAGTTCCAGATCCATGTAGATCCTCCTAGGTCAAATAGGTCGTCAACAAGCGCTGGGCGTTTTTGCAGGCGAGCTTCTCGAAGACCTCGCGGGGCAGATCCTGTTCTTTGAGAAAGTCCATCAGGCGGGTGTCGAAGTAATCGCGGCCGAAGAGCAGCTTGTCCTGGAATTCGATCAGGAAGTTGCGGCCGAAGGCCGGGTCCCGGGAGAGGGCGTTGAGCCCGGAGCCGGCGGACAGATCGGCACAGAGGTTGGGGTACTGGCGCAACATCTGGGAAACCCTGCCACCCGGCAATACTGGTCCGGTGGGATACGCTTCTTGCAGGGCGCGGTCGTCCCCCGAGATATGCGCCCAGAAACCAGGGGCATGGCCGATGAACACGGTCTGGGGGCAGGCCTGAACCGCCCTTTCGAGGGCGTCGAGACTGCCCCCGTACCACCAGTTGGGGCGGGGATAGTTGCCCTTGCCGTGGTCGATGGGATAGTCGAGGTGGATGGTGATGGGCAGCTTCTGCTCCCCGCAGAACTGGTACAGGCGCAGGGCGTCGGGATCGTCGAAGCTCAGCCTGACCTTGAGTTCGCAGGCCAGGCGCACTCCGTGGATCTCCACCGCCGCCTTGAGCCGGTCGATGGCATCGGGGCGCTTGGGGTGGGGCATGTACCCCAGGACGAAACGGTCCGGCGCCTCCCTGCCCACGGCCAGCACGTCTTCGAAGGGGATGCCTTTCCCCGTGGGCGGCAACACCGCGTGGTACTGGGGAGCGTACTCGTCCTCGGGCACCTCCCAGGAGAAGAGCCAGAGCTGGTCGATGCCCTGCTCATCCATGTTCTCGAGGGTCTTTCTGGCATTGAACCCGTGCCAGTTGGGGTGATTGTGCGCGTCGATCAGCATTTCCAAACCTCTTCGAGATGGCCAGGATATTCAAAAATAAGGAGCTAGGCGCTGATGAGGAAGTCCAGTATTATATCTGACTTAGTATTACGTAATATAAAAATAGTTGCTTTTTTGTGATATTTGTCACACCTTTATTGGAGAAAGCTGCCGATATATGATATAAAGCCACGGTGAGGGCAGCCCAAATTATGATGGACCACTTCCTCAACTCCCTGCTCCAGGTTGTCATCGTCCTCGATGTGCTCGGCCTGCTCGCCTATTTTGCCCTGGGAAGCCTGAGAGCCAAAAAGAAACTGGCCCCAATCCAGGCTCCGGCTGCACCGGGATTCTGGGCCCGCCTGCGCCAGCGCATCCCCGCCACTGCTATGGGACAGCGTTCCGAAGACCTGGACGCCGCACTGGGCAATCTCAAACGGGTGCTCTACAGTTACCAGCAGGGATTGGCCTGAACCTGGGCTCTTCTCTGCACTAAATCATCTGGGCTGTTGACTATTCGCGTCGGCAGCCCTTAATTTTTTTGTGTTCTTTTTTGAATATTTATTCTTGAATTTCGATATTTATTTATCTATATTCCCTTTGCAAGCAGCGCAAAAACGAGGGATGGGCCAATGGAGATCAGCGAGCTGAAAGGCAAAAGGGTGATGATGGCCGTATCCGGCGGCCTGGACAGCTGCACCATCACCCACTGGATGAAGGAACAGGGAGCCGAGGTCATCGGCTACACCGCCGACCTGGGCCAGCCGGACGAGGGGCATATCGAGGACATCCGCCACCGCATGCTGGCCTGCGGGGCCTCGGAAATGATCCTGGCCGACCTCAAGGAACCCATCAGCCGGGCCGGCCTCCAACTGGTCCAGGCCCAGGCCCGGTACGAAGGCGGGTACTGGAACACCACCGGCATCGCCCGCCACGTGGTGGTGGCCGGCATGGTCCCCCAGATGCGCCAGCGGGGCCTCAAAATCCTGGGGCACGGCGCCACGGGCCGGGGCAACGATCAGGTGCGCTTCCAGCTGGCTGCCCAGATGCTCGACCCCCAGATCCAGATCTACGCCCCCTGGCGCGACCCGGCCTTCCTCGAGGCCTTTGGCGGCCGCAAGGAGATGATCGACTATTGCCAGGGCCAGGGCCTGCCCATCAGGGCTTCCCACGACCAGCCCTATTCCACCGACGCCAATATCCTGGGCCTGACCCACGAGGCCGGCCAGCTCGAAGCTCTCATCACTCCGGCCCAGCGCGTGGTCCCGGGCATGGGGGTCTTCCCCGAAAAGGCTCCCGACCAGGCCGAGCGCTTTGCGGTGCACTTCGAGCGGGGCTTGCCGGTGGCGATCAACGGCCGGCCGGTTTCCCCGCTGCAGGCCATGCAGCAGAGCAATGCTATCGGCGGCCGGCACGGTATCGGCATCGGCCTGCACACCGTGGAGAACCGCTTTGTGGGGATCAAGTCGCGCGGGGTGTACGAGGCCCCCGGCATGGAGTTGCTGGGACAGTGCTACGAATTCCTGCTCCAGCTCGTCCTCGACCGCCGGGCCCGCCGGGTCTATACCCCCCTGAGTTCCTACATCGCCGAGCAGGTGTACCAGGGCTACTGGTTCGACACCGCCACCCAGGCCTGCTGGAAGATGGTCGAGCACTTCAACCAGCTGGCCACTGGCACCATCGAAGTCTCCCTGTATAAAGGGAACGTCTCCTTCTGCGCTGCCCGAGAGGTGCCCCACTCCCTCTACCGCGAGGACACGGCCTCCATGGAAGCGGTGGGCGACTTCGACCACCAGGATTCCGAGGGCTTCCTGGGAGTACTGGGGGTCAGCGCCCGGGTGCTCAACCGGGCTGGGCAGATCCCCACTCAGGGATAGGGGTCACTCCCTGAAAAGGGGTTCCACGTCCTTGAGGATTTCTTCCAGCTCCTGCCGGTCGCACTCGTCCAGCCCCCCTCCCGGGGCCCGCTGGAAGGCCGAGGCGATGATGCCGCGCCGGCGCAGGATCTCCTTGTACACCGCCACCCCGTAGAGCCGCTCGAAGTTGAACAAGGGCAGGAGCCGGTTGAACAAGCCCCGGGCCTCCTGCTGGGCCCCCGCCTCCAGTCGCTGCCACAGATCCACCAAGACGTCGGTGGTGTGGCAGCCGGGCATATTGCCCGCCGTCCCCCGGCGGAACTCGTCGAGCAGGTAGATCCCCCCCTGCCCGCCGAAGATCCCCCGGCAGTGGTCCCCCACCGCCGCCAGGGTGGTGCTGATCTGCCTGGGCTCCGGCAGGGTCTCCTCCTTGAGGTACTGGACCTGGGTCAGTTCGCGGCACAGGTGGGCCAGCAATTCTCCGCTCATGGGGGTGCCGATGGGGCCGTTGTAATTCTGGATGCAGATGGGGATCTGGAGCGCCGCGTCGAGGGCCTGGTAATAGGCGTGACAGCCGGCCGCGTCCGGGTGCAGCACGTGCGGGGGCATGGACATCACCCCGGCCGCCCCCAGCCCCTGGGCAAAGCGCCCCAGTTCCACGGCGGGCAGGGCGTGGCCCGAGGTGATGGAGGCCACCACCGGCACCTGGCCCGCCGTTTCCCCCACCACAACCTCCAGCCAGCGCCGCCGCTCATCGTCCGAAAGGGTGGCGAATTCGCTGGCATTGGCCGGCCCCACCAGCCCGGCCGCCCCGGCCTCCAGGCAGAAGCGCACAATGCGCCGCAGACCGGCTTCGTCCAGTTCTCCGGTTTCGGTAAAGGGGGTGATGACGATGGGAAAGATCCCCCGCCAGGATTGGGTCATGGCAATCTCCATTCACTAAGGATGCATCATGATGCGCCCCTACGGTTCACACAACCCCTCTTCACGGCGCAGCAGTCTGGGCTGGTCGGGGTGGATGCGGGCGACCACCTCATAGTTGATGGTCCCCATCCAGCCGGCCAGGGTTTCGGCGCTGATCTCCTCCTCCCCGTCCCGCCCCAGCAGGGTGGCTACCTCCCCGGTCCCGGCCTGCGGGATATGGGTCAGGTCGACCATGAGCATGTTCATGCAGATCCGGCCCCGCACCGGGGCCCGCACCCCGCGCACCAGCACGTGGGCCACGTTTGACAGGCGGCGGTCGTAGCCTTCGTAATAACCCACCGGCAATACCCCCAGGCGCGAGGGGTGGGTGGTGCGGAAGGTGCGGCCATACCCGATATAGGCCCCGGCCGGCACCTCCTTGACCTGGGTCAGCCGCGCCCTCCAGGAAAGGGCGGGCCGCAGTTGGGGCACCCAGCCTGCAGCGCGGTCCAGGCAGCGCTGCAGGGCCACGGCGTAGGTCTCCTTGGAGGGCCACAGCCCGTACGCGGCGATCCCCACCCGCACCAGGGAGGCGTGGGTTTCGGGCCAGAGCAGGGTGGCGGCGGAATTGGCCGCGTGCACCATGGGCACTGCCAGGCCCTGAGAGGCAAAGGCGGCGATGGCCTCCTGCAGCAGCTCCTGCTGGTGCTGGGCGTAGCGGTGGTCAGTGGTGTCCTCGATGTCGGCGTAGTGGGTGGTCAGGCCCTCCAGTTCGAGGCCGGGCAGGCCCTTGACGAAGCGGGCCAGTTCGAGGGCAGCGGGCAGGGGCAGCCCCTGGCGGCTGGTGCCGGTCTCGATCTTCAGATGCACCCGCACCGGGCGGCCCCGGACCCGGCCGGCCTGGTCCAGGGCTAGGGCCAGCTGCCGGCCGTAGAGCACCACCCGCGCCTGGGTCCCGACCACCAGGTCTGCCTGGGAAGGCAGCACCGGCCCGCAGATATAGAGGGGCACTGCTAGGCCCGCCGCTCTGATGGTCTGGGCTTCGGCAACTGAATTGAGCACCAGCCAGTCAGCGCCGGCCCTCAGGAATTCGCGGGCACAGGGCAGGAGACCGTGGCCGTACGCCTGGCTCTTGACCACCACCCCCAGCAGGCTGCCCGGGCTGAGCTGCTGCCGCAGCGCCTCTACGTTGGCGCGCAGGGCCGCGGTCTCCACCTCGCACCAGGACGCCAGGTCCTGGGAGGGATCAGTCGAGTCCATACGGAAATTCGCTTTGTGGACCGAGCGCGAGCGAGAAGGCCGTGGGCCAGGCGCCCGAGGGAGGCAGATCTCTGAAAGAACGATCTGCCGACCGAGGGCGAACTGCAGGCCCGCCCAACTCTAAGAGTTGGGCGTCACGCCGACCACGGCCTTCGCAGCCGCGCGCAATCGAAGATCGACAAGCCGAAGGCTTGGAGGCATCCCAAATGGGGTTTGCGTATGGACTCTTAATGGGCATGGCGGTCCCCCAACTCGTCCATCACCGCCTCCTTCCCGATTCCAGATCGAGCAGGTCCCGCACTTCCTCCAACCTCTGCACCAGGGGCACCCCGCATTCCCGCAGCCGTCGGGGGTGCTGGTGCCCGCTGGGAAAGAGAGCGCAATCCACCCCCAGGGCCTGGGCCACCTCGTGGTCGTGGTCGGTGTCGCCCACCAGCAGGACCTGGCTCCGGTCCCAGCCCAGTTCCTCCAGCAGGCGCCGGCCCCGGGCGGCCTTGCCCTCGGCGTAGGGATTGTCCAGGCCGGCCACGGCCGCAAAATACGGCTGCAGCCCGTAGTGGACCACGATCTGGGTCAGCAGAGATTGCTGGTACGCGGAGAGCACCGCCTGCCCCATCCCGGCCTGCCTGAGGGATTCCAGCAAGGGCAGCGCCCCTGACTGGAGCTGGCACTCCAGGCGCCGCGCCTCGTAGCGTTGGCTGAATTCGGCACTGAGGGTCTTGAAATCCCCGGAGGCAAAACCCAACCGGACGCAGTAGTCCTGCAGGGGGAAACCGAAGAGTTCCTGATACTGCTGGCCGTCGATGGGGGCCAGGCCCCGGCTCAAGCGCAGCTGGCTCATCACCTCCACCGAGAGCCAGGCATCGTCCAGCAGGGTGCCATTCCAGTCCCAGATCAGCCAGCAGTACCCCATGGCCTCAGGCGGCGCCCAGCATCTTCATGGCCGCCTTCATGTATCCCAGGGCCCAGGCACCGAGTTTCATCGGAGCTCCCTCATTTCAGCAGGTCTTCGATGACGGCCTTCTCTTCCTTCAACTCGTCCTCGGTGACCCTGATCTTTTCGCGGGCGAAATCACTCAGTTTGAGTCCCTCTACCCGGGACCAGTTCCCCTTGCCCTGGCTGCGCACCGGCACCGAGAAGATCAGCCCCTCCTGGATGCCGTACGCCCCCTCGCTGTACACCCCGGCCGAGAACCAGTCGCCCTCGGGAGTGGCCCGCTCCATGCTCACCACGTGGTCGAGGGCCGCGTTGGCCGCCGAAGCCGCCGAGGAAAGGCCGCGTGCGGCGATCACCGCCGCCCCGCGCTGCTGCACAATCTGGATGAACTCGCCCCGCAGCCAGGCAGCGTGGCCGATGACCTCGGGCACGGGCTTGCCGTTGATGCGGGCGTTCTCAGCATCCGGGTACTGGGTGGCGCTGTGGTTGCCCCAGATGGTCACGTTGGTCACCGCGCCCACCTTGACGCCCGCCTTGTCGGCCAGTTGGGAGGTGGCCCGATTCTGGTCCAGGCGGGTCATGGCCGCGAAGCGCTCCCGGGAGATGCCGGCCCGGTGGGCGTGGGTCATGGCGATCAGGCAGTTGGTGTTGGCCGGGTTGCCCACCACCAACACTTGTAAATCACTGGCCGCCCTGGCCAGGGCCTTGCCCTGCCCCACGAAGATGGGGCCGTTGTCGCGGATCAGGTCCTTGCGCTCCATCCCCTTGCCACGCGGTTTCGAGCCTACCAGCAGGGCCCAGTTGACGCCCTCGAAGGCCTCCTCGGCCTGGTCGCTGACCACCACCTTGTCCAGCAGGGGGAAGGCGCAATCCTGTAACTCCATCACCACCCCGTTGAGGGCTGGCAGGGCCGGGGTGATTTCCAGCAGGTGCAGGCCGACACGGGTGTCGTGGCCGAAGATCTCGCCAGAGACCAGGCGCGGCAGCAGGGCGTAGCCGATCTGCCCGGCGGCGCCGGTGACGGCGACTTTGACGGTGCGTGCCATAGATTTCTCCTTTGGGATTTTGTCGGATGGCCGGTGCTTTGCGGTGGAGAATATCGGCAAAAGCCCCCCTGGGTTCAACCTCGCCCTTGCGGTCAGAGGCAGGGGGTCGTACTCTCTCGCTGTTCACCTCACACCAGAAAGGCAAAGGCATGAGCAGCGCGTACGACCTCCTCCTCAAGGGCGGCCAGGTCATCGACCCCAAAAACGGCGTGAACGGCCGGGCCGACGTGGCCATCAAGGACCAGAAAATCGCCGCCGTCGGCCCCGATCTGCCCGGCCAGGCAGCCAAGATCATCGAGGTTTCCGAGCTCTGTGTCACCCCCGGACTCATCGACATCCACCTGCACGCCTACGGCGGGTACGAGGGCTGGCTCTTCCCTGACCAGCACAACCTGCCGTACGGCGTCACCACGGTGGTGGACACCGGCGGGGCCGGCTGGAAGGATTTCGAGGATTTCAGGACCACCATCATCGAGCGCTCCCGCACCCGGGTCCTGGCCTTTTTGAACATCGTCCGCGACGGCATGACCGGCGCCCCCGAGCAGGACACCACCCAGATGCAGCCCGAGCCCTGCGCCGAGATGATCCGCCGCTATCCGCAGTACCTCGTGGGCTCGAAGACCGCCCACTTCGGCGGTCCGGGCTGGGAGGCCGCTGGCGGGGCCATCGAGGCGGCGCGCCTGAGCGGCACCATCGCCATGATCGACTTTGCGCCCCGGCCCACCCGCACCTACAAGGAGTTGCTCGAAAGGTTGAGCCCCGGCGACATCCACACCCATCTCTACGCCGCCCATATCCCCCTGCTCGACGAAAACAAAAAGATCAATGACTATGTGTGGGAGGCCCGCCGGCGCGGGGTGATCTTCGACACTGGCCACGGAGCCGGCAGCTTCTGGTTCCGCATCGCCGTCCCCGCCCTGGCCCAGGGTTTCCAGCCCGATACCATCAGCACCGACCTGCACAAGAACAGCCGCCTGGGGCCCAATGCCCTGATGACCATCACCATGTCCAAGTTCCTGGCCCTGGGCATGCCCCTGCAGGAGGTGATCTACCGCTCCACCCAGAAGCCGGCCGAGGTCATCCGCCGGCCTGAGCTGGGCCATCTCAGCGTGGGCGCCGAGGCCGACGTGGCGGTGCTGGAGTTGCAGGAGGGCGAGTTTGGCTTTACGGATTCGGGCGGGGCCCGCCAGGACGGGACGCAGAAACTGGAGTGCCAGCTGACGGTGCGCAAGGGGGAGATCGTCTGGGATCTGAACGGCAGGGGCCGGCCCCGCTGGCAGGAGGCCGGGGAGTACCGCCGCGCCCCCTGAGCCTTGACAGAGCGCCACCGCCCACTATTTTTTAGAACGCTCTCGGGGGGATACCAAAGCGGTCAACTGGAGCGGACTGTAACTCTGCCGGCTCAGGCCTACGTAGGTTCGAATCCTGCTCCCCCCACCACTTCAGATAAGCGCAACTCTCTTGAGTCAAAGGGGGTTGCGTTTTCTGTTTCTGCACCTACTGCTTGTTTGTACATGCTGGGAACATGCTCCGGGCCGGAAAGCAGCTTTTCAGCCATCCGCTCCACGGTTTCAGCCAGGCGCTCAGGGCGAGTGCGCCCGTAGACGTTCATCGTTAGGTCAGGCGTAGAGTGCCGGGCGAGGGTCTGGGCTTCCTTGACGGTAGCCCCGCTGTCGATCACCTGATTGATGAAAGCAACTCGCAGGGCGTGGAAGTCTACCTTGCCTTGTGGGGTCCATGGGGGGATTCCCGCCCGCTCCAGGTCCGCATAGACGGCTTGCGCGGTATGCCAGGGGACGTACAGGAGCCGCCCTTTGGGGGCTGGCTGGTGGTGCCGGGCGAGGGTGTAGGCTTGTACGTATAGGCGGTCGGGTTCGCCAGCCTCTGCAAAGACGCGCAGGCACTCTACAAGGGCTTTGGGGAGGGGCTGGAACCCCTCTTGCCGGTTCTTGGTCCATTCGGCCTCCAGGCGCAGGCCACAGCGCCCTACATCGAGATGCTCCAGGGTCAGGTGCCGCAGTTCATTGGCGCGCAGGCCGGAGAGGAAAGCAGTTTCATAGAGCAGGCGCAGGTGGGGAGCGCAGGCACTCAGGAAACGGCTGATTTCCTCGGCGCTCAAAGCCCGTCTGCGGGTCTGCGGTGCAGTGTCGAAGGGTGCCAGCCCTTTCAGCGGATCAGCAGTCAGATAGCCGCGCTGTTCGCACCACAGACAGAAGGCGTGCAGGGCCTCGGCATGATTGGCAACCGTCTTGCCGGCCCGTCCCTGGGCTTGTAGCGCTCTCAGGGCCTTTTCGGCACGGGGCAGGATGCCCTCCAGGTCAGTCAGGGTCTCCAGGCTCAGGCGTTCTTGCCACCAGCCCAGGTGTGCCCGGCGGTTCTGGGTGTGCGGCTTGCTCCAGGGCCTACCACCTCTGCCCCCCTGGGACTGTCCCCAGGCCAGGTATTCCTCCATCACCTCGGCAAAGGGCCGCTTGCTGTGCTGGTCAGCAGAGAGAGGGGCAGGGCGGTATCCTAGCCGGACTTGCCGGTGTTCATCCTCCAGGCGCTCGGCCATGCGGAGAGTATCGGGCTTGCTGCGGGTTCCGAGAAAGAACCGCTGCTTGCCGCTGGCGTCGATGAACCAGCCTTGAAAGCGCCCTTTCTGATTGGGTTGCTTGCGAACTCCCGCCATACTATTTCTCCTCTCGCCAGGGGCGCATGATGAGGACAGCCAGGGGCAAGCCTTCCTTTTTCGCCATTTTTCCAAGGCGCACTCGCTCTGCCGGCGTCAAGTATACGGTAACTGGCTTGCTCTGCTTTTCCGCTTTTGGCTTGGCCGGCCTACCCAGCTTTTTCATCATGCCCTATAGGATACTTTTGAACAGTTCAAAAATCAAGGAGAAAGTTTCGCTACCCTCTGGCTCTGGCGCTCGGATTCCTTGGCGGCTTGTTCCAGGCGTTTTTCTATGTGCCGCACCAGCGCCCCAGCAGTCCAGGCATTGCCGCCGAAGAGCCGGCAAGGAGGGGGAAGCTCGCCCCGCTGCACCGCCCGCTTGATGCTGGCGGGGTGGCGGTCGAAGAGCCGGGCTAGCCCTTCCTCGAAGAGCACCGCGCCCGGTTTCAGTTCACCCAGCAGGGCGATGATGCCAGGCAGTTCGCCCGAATCAGGAAGGCTCTCCACGTCCAAAGGTGTCTGGTCAGGGATCATACCGTTACTCATGGAATCACTTCCCTCTGTTCTCCACGATTCTCCATGTGGCCATCATATCCTGTTTCGTCCTCTGTTTCGGTGTGCCGCAGGCGCGCCACCAGTGCCCGGATCGAGTCCATCTCCATCCTCTCAGCCTGTTCCTCCAAAAAGTCGGCCAAACGCTGGGCCACCTGATAGGGGGTGTCAGGCTCCGTCGCCTCGGTGTCCTGAGCGAAGGCCCGCAACGCCGCCGACGCAGCGTATACCGCTGAGTTCGCAGTCTTGGCGTCCACCTGGCCGGTGAGCACCCACTGACAGATGTTGGCCAACAGACGGGTTACATCCGGGGCCGACTCGAAGCGAACATCTACCTGGTCCAGGGTGTGGGCTTTGCCCACTGACCCCCCCCGACTGCGGGCCTCCCGGCGGGCTTCCGCCGCCTCTGGGTCTGGCCGGTGGTTGAAGCACCAGCCATCGGCGCCGGCCACCATCTGGCAGGGCTGGCCGGCTTTGGTGAAGCCGCGACATGGAGCCAACTGAGTCATACGCACCCCCTACCTCTTAAGTCGCCATCTCCCTGGCGCTTCAGGTTTTTGCGCATGAACTCCCCACCGGCAACCAGGTCCGCGTAGAACTCCACCGCGATGGGAATCAGCTTCTCCGCCGAGTCGGTATTTTCTCGCTGGGCCAGCAACC